>JBKJOK010000151.1:0-4358 GCA_046595595.1 Candidatus Limnocylindrales bacterium | reverse complement strand
CCGGTCGTCGCGATCGGCGGCGTGACGGAGCTTGCCGACGTCCTCGACTTCCTCGCCGTCGGTGCCGTTGCCGTCCAGGTGGGCACCGCGATCTTCGCCGACCCGACGCTTCCGGTCCGGCTCATCGACGAGCTTGCCGCCACCTGCGAGGCGCGCGGGCTGGCGACCTACGCCGACCTGATCGGGACCGCCCTGCCGTCGAAGCCGGGCGCTCCATCGTCGAAGGGCGTCGAGTACCGACCCTGAGAGGATTCGCTCGTCGGGTATCTTGAGACCATGTTCACCGAGGCGATGTGGATCAGGTTCACCCCCGAGCAGGCTGCGCGCCTCCGGGCAATCGCGGCACGGCAGGGTCGCACGATCGACGCAGTGGTTCGGGATGCAGTGGACTCGATCGACGACGTGAGCGACGATCGGCGGCGTCGGGCCGCGATGGCCATTCTCGAGATGGGAGCCCCGGTCGCCGATTGGGATGTGATGAAGCGCCAGATCGAGGAGAGTCGCTACCCGGAGCTCGACGGATGGCGGCCACGCGAGTGACCACGATCAAGCCTGCGATCGAGCTCGGCGCCCGGGCCGCCGTCGCGCGCCGGACGGAGGAGCTGTTCCGCTCGTCGGGCGCGCTCCGTCAGGGACACTTCCAGCTGAAGAGCGGCCGGCACGGCGACGCGTACGTCGAGAAGTTCGCCGTCCTGTCGGATCCGGCCGCGACGAGCGAGCTGGTCGGGTTCTGGGCCGGCGCCTTCAGGGACGACGAGGACGGTGATGACACCCGCGTCGACGTGGTCTCCGGCCCGACGACGGGCGGCGTGATCCTCGCCTTCGAGACCGGCCGCCAGCTGGGTGTCCGGGCGATCTTCGCCGAGGAGGTCCGGGCTGCCGACGGATCGACGTATCGGGAGTTCCGACGGGGCTTCCGGATCGAGCCCGGCGAGCGAGTGCTCCTCGTGGACGACATCCTCACGACCGGTGGCTCGCTCCTTGCGATGCTGCCGGTTATCGAGGAGCAGGGCGGCGACATCGTCGAGTGCGTGGTGCTCGTCGATCGGAGCGGCGGCGGGACGAACACCCTGACCTCGCCAAGCACGGGCCGCGTCTATCCGCTTCGCTCGCTCTGGCGCCTTGACCTCCCCACCTGGGAGCCGGGCGCCGCAACCTGCCCGCGGTGTGCCGATGGCACGCCGCTCCATACGCCGGGGAGCAGCGGGACCGGGACGTGACCGAGGGCGGGTCGGCCGACGGGCCTTCATCGCGCCTGGCATCGGGGCGGGCGCGGATCGTCCTCCTGATTGCTGCGGTGGCGGCCGTCGTCGGGGTCGCGTTCGGCGCCGCGACGATTCTCGGCGGCCCCGGTCGCCAGGTCGAGACCGGCATCGTCGTCGCCGTCCAGGCCACGAGCCTCACGAACGTCGAGGGGTTCTCGATCCGGACCGCCGACGGGCGCACGGTTGCGTTCCGGATCACGAGCCTCGAGAACGCGGCGACGTTCCCGCAGGGCCACCTCGCCGAGCACAAGGTCAGTCTCGCCATCGTCCAGGTCACGTTCATCGCCGACGGGGCGGTGAACCGGGCGGTCCGGGTCGAGGATGCCCCGTAGCGCCGTCCGGATCCGGCGTTACTCGAGCGCCTGGATGGCGGCCTCGATCTCCTCGGGCGAGAAGACCAGCTCGAACGACGCGCTGACCGTCCCATCGGAGCCGACGACGAACACGTACGGCTCGGACGAGAGCCGGAACGCGTCGGTGGCCTCGGCGGTGACGAGCTGACCATTGCTCAGGACGGGCTGGAGCTGGCCATCGACGAGCTGGAGCTTGTAGGGCTCGACGTTGATGAACGTGAGATCCGGATGGGCGGCGGCGACCGGCTTCAGCTTGTCGAGCGTCGGTCCGCACGTCGCGCTCTGGCAGAACTTTGGCGTCGCGAAGATCAGGACGAACGGCTCCTTCCCGGCCAGCGCCGACGCCTCGGACGTCTCGTAGAAGCGCTTGACCGGGTTCGAGTCGGTCGAGATCTTGGCGACGTCGCCGCCGACCTCGGCGAGGGTCGGCGTCCGGACCGACGGCGCGGCATCGCCCGGCGAGACAACCCGTGCGGTCTGCTTCACGTCGAAGCTGAACGACATCGTCTCCTTCGCCGAGCCCGGGGCTTCGGTCGTGAACTCGGCGATCCAGAGGCCCGCGACGGGGAAGTTCGCCCGACCGATGTAGACGCCGTTCACGCCCTCGACCGCCCAGATGAACGCCTGGGGCGCGGCCGCGATCGTCTCCCCGCCGGGACCCCGATACCCGATCGACAGGCTCCGATCCGGCGCCGCGACGGGCTTCTGGCCCGTCGGGTCGGCGAGCGAGAAGATCGTCCGGTTGTCGCCGACGTGGAGTTCGCTCGAGACGGGCACGGGCAGGACCGAGGGAGATGCGGAGGCCCCGGCTGACGGGCTGGTCGCATTGGAGACGGTCGGCGTCGCCACGGTCGAGGGGCCGCAGGCGACGACGAGGATCGACAGGACGGCCGCGAACGCGGCCCGGGAGGGTCTGGAGATCATGCCCGTAGCGTAGAGCGAGACGCTCACCGGCGCGTTCACGGGCTCGGCGCCGGCCGGTGTGAACCACGTCCACGCCCGATCCGCCCCCGCACCCGCGATAGAATGGCGTGCCGACCGACCCCAGACGCCGATCCGCCCGACCCCGTCCCCCGAGGAGCCTCGTGACCCGCTTCCAGAAGCTCGCCGCGGCGACCGTCGTGACCGCCCTCGTGCTGATCACGATCGGCGTCATCGTGCGGGCGACCGGCTCCGGCATGGGCTGTCCCGATTGGCCCCTCTGCCACGGTCAGCTGATTCCGCCGATCGACGACTACAAGGCCTGGCTCGAGTGGATCCATCGGACGGTGGCCGTCATCATCGGCTTCGAGGTCCTCGGGCTCGCCCTTCTCGCCTGGCTCGACCATCGAGATCGCCGGACGCTCCTGGCCGCGACCTTCGGCACCGTTCTCCTCGTCGGGTTCCAGGCATGGCTGGGCAGGGAGACCGTCCGGCTCAACAACTCCGGCGAATCGGTAACCGCCCACCTCGCGGCGGCGATGCTGCTGGTCGGCCTCCTCGTCTGGATTCTCGCCCGCTCGTCGTACCCGGCCCGGCTCGTCGGCGGCGGTAGCCAGCGGTTCACGCTCCTCGCGGCGTTCGGCGCCCTGTCGGTCTTCGCCCTCCTGCTGTTCGGCTCGCACGTCACCGCGACCTCACAGTGGATCGCCTTCCCCGACTGGCCGCTGATGAACGGCTCGCTGTTCCCGGCCTTGACCGATGCCAATGCCGCACATGTCATCCATCGCTGGATCGCGGTCGCGGTCGGGATCATCGTTGCGGCCGTCGCCATTGCCGCCCTCCGCCTGCGGCCGCGGTCCGCCGTGCTGACCCGCATTGCCGTCGGCGCCGCCCTCCTCTTCCCGATCCAGGCGCTGATCGGTGGGCTCCAGGTCCTGACCGGGCTGTCGGGCTGGTCGCAGACGCTCCATCTCGCGCTCGGTGCCGTGATCTGGGCGCTGATGGCCGGTCTCGTCGCGATCGCCTACCTCGAGGCACGCTCCGCGGCGGCGGCCTTGGTCGAGGGGGCCGGCGATCCGGCCGCTGGCGGCCCACCAACCGCCGATCGCGCGCCGCACGCGACGAAGGACACCGTCCGCGCCTACATCGCCCTGACCAAGCCACGGATCATCGAGCTCCTCCTCGTCACGACCGTCCCGGCGATGGTCCTCGCGACCCGCCAGGTGCCCGGGATCCAGCTCGGGCACTGGCTGTGGCTCACGGTCTGGACGCTGGTCGGTGGGACGCTCGCCGCCGGCAGCGCGAACGCGATCAACTGTTACCTCGACCGCGACATCGACCTCCTGATGGCCCGCACCCGGCGCCGCCCCCTGCCGGCCCACGAGGTCGATCCGGAGCGGGCGGTCGTCTTCGGGCTGATCCTCGGCGCGGTGGCGTTCGGCGTCCTGGCCGTGTTCGTGAACCTCCTCGCGGCCTGGCTCGGCATGCTGGCGATCGCGTTCTACGTCGTCGTCTACACGATCTGGCTGAAGCGCTCGACGCCCCAGAACATCGTGATCGGCGGCGCAGCCGGCGCCCTGCCGCCGGTCATCGGCTGGGCCGCGGTCACCGGCGACATCGGGATCCCGGCACTGCTCCTGTTCGCCCTGGTCTTCTACTGGACTCCGCCCCATTTCTGGGCGCTGTCGCTCCGGATCCGGAAGGACTACGCGGCGGCCGGCGTGCCGATGCTGCCGGTCGTCAAGGGCATCCCCGAGACAACTCGCCAGATCGGGCTGTACACGATCCTGATGGTCGCGATCTCGCTGGTCCTGTTCGC
>JBKJOK010000073.1:0-5553 GCA_046595595.1 Candidatus Limnocylindrales bacterium | reverse complement strand
CCGCGACGGTATCGTCCGCGCCGTGGACGGCATCGATTTCCACGTCGATCGGGGCGAGATCATGGGCCTGGTCGGCGAATCCGGCTGCGGCAAGAGCGTGACCAGCCTGTCGATCATGCGCCTGGTGGCGCGGCCCGGGCGGGTCGAGGCCGGCGAGGTCATCTTCGACGGCACGGACCTGCTCAAGATCTCCGATGACGAGATGCGCAAGATCCGCGGCGACCGGATCAGCATGATCTTCCAGCAGCCTACGTCGTCCCTGAACCCGGTCTGGGACGTCGGCAGCCAGATCGAGGAAGTCCTGCGGATCCATCGCGGGATGAAGGGCAAGGCGGCCCGGGGGCGTGCCCTCGAGCTGCTCCACATGGTCGGCATCCCCGACCCGGAACGACGCCTGAAGGCCTTCCCGCACGAGATGTCGGGCGGGATGGCACAGCGCGTCATGATCGCCATGGCCCTCAGCTGCGAGCCCGAGCTGCTCATCGCCGACGAGCCGACGACCGCCCTCGACGTGACCATCCAGGCGCAGATCCTGGACCTCATGCGCGACCTGCGCGACGAGACCGGCACGTCGATCATCTTCATCACCCACGACCTGGGCGTCGTCGCCGAGATGTGCGACCGGGTCGCGGTCATGTACGCGGGCGAGATCGTCGAACAGACCGACGTGAACACGCTCTTCCGCCTTCCGCGTCACCCCTACACGCGCGGCCTGATCGGCTCGATCCCGGTCGTCGGCGACACCCGCGAGGAGCTCAGCGTGATCCCGGGCAACGTCCCGAATCTGATCGACGTCCCGAAGGGCTGCCGCTTCGCCCCGCGTTGCGCGTCGCGCGTGGCCGAGGACAACGCGATGGCGATCGACGTCCATCCCGGGCTCTTCCCGCTCGAGCCCGGGCACGAGGTCCGCTGCTGGCTCTACCACGACATCAACGGGCGCCTGATCCCGCGCCCCGCCGGCTGGCAGCCCCGGACCGACGTCGACGCCGCGGAGGTCCTCGCGACCGGCGCCGTGGCCGACGGCGGCGTCGCGGCGGCGGGCATGACCATTGATTCGGGTGCGGCCCGATGACGGCGCCGGACCTGGCCGGTGGCTCCGCCGAGGCGCGCGTCGCCAACCCGACGGCGCGTCCGCTCGTCGAGGTTCGTGACCTCGTCAAGCACTTCCCGATCCGGGGCGGGGTCCTCCAGCGGACCGTGGCCGCGGTCCAGGCCGTGGACGGCGTGAGCTTCGACATCCGGCGGGGCGAGACGCTCGGCCCCGTCGGCGAGTCCGGCTGCGGCAAGACCACGGTCGGACGCCTGCTCCTCCGCCTGATCGAGCCGACCGCGGGCTCGATCGTGTTCGACGGCGTCGACATCGCGACGCTGTCGAGCTCCGGGCTCAAGCCCTACCGGCGGCGCATGCAGATCATCTTCCAGGACCCGTACGCGTCGCTCGATCCGCGGACGCCGATCGGCGACAGCATCGGCGAGGGTCTCCGAATCCACGGAATCGGAACTCCGGCCGACCGCCGGATCCGGGTCAAGGAGATCATGGATCTCGTCGGACTGGCGCCGTACCACGCCCGACGCTATCCCCACGAATTCTCAGGCGGCCAGCGCCAGCGGATCGGGATCGCTCGGGCCCTGATCCTCAAGCCCGACCTGGTCGTGTGCGACGAGCCGGTGTCGGCCCTCGACGTGTCGATCCAGGCCCAGGTCCTCAACGAGCTGAAGGCGCTCCAGCGCGAGCTCGGCCTGACCTACCTGTTCATCGCCCACAACATGGGCGTGGTCGAGCACATCAGCGACCGGGTCGCGGTGATGTACCTCGGCAAGGTCGCGGAGTTGGCTGATCGGCGCGAGATGTTCCGCTCGCCGGAGCATCCGTACACCCAGGCCCTGATGTCGGCGATCCCGATCCCCGATCCGGAGCTGCGCCGGAAGCGGATCATCCTGCGCGGCGACGTGCCCTCACCGGTCAACCCGCCGAAAGGCTGCCACTTCAACCCGCGCTGTCAGCTCCGGGCGGAGCTCGGCGGACCGGAGATCTGCGCGACGGTGGAGCCGCCCCTGCTCGACGCGGGCGGCGGCCACCTCGTCTCGTGCCACTTCAGGGGCGCCGCAGCCGCTGAGCAGCCGACGCTGCCCCTGGGGTCGTCGACCGCTTCCTGACCTGGACGAGGGCCGGATCGGCCCCCCGTTGGCCCCTGGCCGTGACCTCCGCCTACAGGAGGAGCAAGCGCTGCTGGACGATCGCCTGCTCGACGAGGGCCCCGATCTGCTGGCGGATCGGGGCGTACAGCTTGATCCCCTCCACCATCCGGACGTAGCCGGCGGTGATTCCGGGACCGTCGCCGGCTGCCACGGCGTCGCGGAGCTGCGTGGCCCCCGCGGAAATCTCGGGAAATGCGGCGCGATAGAGCGCGGCAACGGGCCTGGTCCCGTCGTAGGCGTCGAGCCGGTCGAGGTTCGGCATGAGCGCGTCGATCATCTTCGCGAGGCCGTCGGCTGCGCCGCGCATCGCCGGGAGATCCTGCGCGTCGGCGGCTTTCTGTAGATCCGCTCGCGCCTTGTCGATCTCGCCGTCGGCGGCGCCCAGGGCGATGACCGCCAGCACCGTCGTGCCGGGCCAGCGGGGCTGGGTTGGACCGGGCCCGGCGACGCCCGGCGACCCGGCCGGCAGTCCACCGCCGCTCGCTCCGGGCAGGCCGATCGTCGGCGACGGGCCGGACGCGGACGGACCCACGGAAGTCCCGCAGGCGGACACGAGGATGGCGAGCAGCAGGCTCGCGATGAGAGTGGCGGCATGATGGAGAGCGATCGTCCGTGGGCCCGGACCGATCACCCGGTTACGGGTCATGCCGGATCGGCGACCGCCGTATCCACGACCGATTGGGTCTCGACCGCGGCGCTGACCGTCTCGGCGCTGATCTCCTCGGCGAAATGGCAGGCCGTCTGGTGGCCGCCGCCGAAGTCGCGCAGGATCGGCTCCTCCGTCGAGCAGCGCTCCGGGTTGCCGAGCTTCTCGCGCAGCCAACAGCGGGTGTGGAAGCGGCAGCCCGACGGCGGCGCGGCCGGCGAGGGGACGTCGCCCTTCAGGACGAGACGCTTCTTGCGCCGGCGCGGGTTCGCGTCCGGGATCGCCGACAGGAGGGCGACCGTGTACGGATGGCGGGGGTCCTTGTAGAGCTGCTCCACGCTGCCCAGCTCGGCGATCTTGCCGAGGTACATCACGCCGACCCGGTCGCTGAAGTACTGGACGACCGAGAGGTTGTGGCTGATGAAGATGTAGGTCAGGTTCAGGTCGCGCCGGAGATCGAGGAGCAGGTTCAGGACCTGGCTCTGGATCGACACGTCGAGGGCCGAGACCGGCTCGTCGCAGACGACGATGTCCGGGCCGAGGGCGAGGGCCCGGGCGATTCCGATCCGCTGACGCTGACCGCCCGAGAACTCGTGCGGGTAGCGCCGGGTGTACTCACGCCGCAGGCCGACGAGCTCGAGCGAGTCCTCGACCTTCTTGTCGCGGGCCTTGCGCTCCTTCATCCCCTGGGCGAGCAGGCCCTCCCCGATGATGTCCGAGACGGGCATCCGCGGGTTGAGCGACCCGAACGGGTCCTGGAAGATGATCTGCATCTTGCGGCGCAGGGGCCGGAACTCGTCGGGCGTGATGTGGGTGATGTCGCGGCCGGCGAACGTGATCTGGCCGGCGGTCGGCTCGATCAGGCGGAGGACCGATCGACCGAGTGTCGTCTTGCCGCAGCCGGACTCGCCGACGAGGCTGAACGTCTCGCCGGCCTTGACGTCGAAGTCGACGCCGTCGACGGCATAGACGGTCCCGATCTGGCGCTTCAGCAGGCCGCCGACGATCGGGAAGTGCTTCTTCAGGCCGCGGACCTGGAGGAGCGACTGGCCGGCCGCAACCCGGGCGACCTCGAGGCGGTCCATCTCGGCCTGGTCGGCGCCGCCCTCGACCACGACGACCGGAGGCGGGGCGTCGGCCCCGATCGGGCTGCTCGTTGATTCCATCGTCGGGTTGGGGTCCTCCACGTCAGTCAATTCCGTGGCCCACGTTCATCCTGCGCTCATGATCGGCCACGGCGTCCGGCAATCGCGACGCACCAGCCGGGGTGTGGAGATGGCAACGAGCCGCCTGCTCCGCGCGACCGACCTGGTAGAGGTCCGGTGCCTTCTCGTTGCAGACGTCCCAGCCATACGGGCAGCGCGGCACGAATCGGCAGGCCGGCGGCATGTTGAACGGGTTCGGAACTGTTCCCTTGATCGCCGACAATCGGCCGCCGCGCTTGTCGACCGTCGGGATCGACTCGAGCAGGCCCATCGTGTACGGCGCCCGGGGGTTGACGAGGACCTCGTCTACGGTGCCCTGCTCAACGACCTGGCCGGCATACATGACGATGACGTCATCGACCATCTCGGCGACGACGCCGAGGTCGTGGGTGATCAAGAGGAGGGCCGAGTCGGTCCGATCCTGGATCGACTTGAGGAGCTCCAGGATCTGGGCCTGGATCGTCACGTCGAGCGCGGTCGTCGGCTCGTCGGCGATCAGCAGCTTCGGCTCGCACGACAGGGCCATTGCGATCATGACCCGCTGGCGCATGCCGCCGGACATCTCGTGGGGATACTGCTTGACTCGACGCTCCGGGGCCGGGATCCCGACCAGCTGGAGCGCCTCGATCGCCCGGTCCCAGGCCGCCTTGCGGCCGACCTTCTTGTGCCGTTCGACCTGCTCGGCGATCTGGTCGCCGATCGACAAGACAGGGTTCAGGCTCGTCAGCGGCTCCTGGAAGATCATGGCCATGTCGTTGCCCCGGATCTTGCGCATCGCCTCCATCGGCATCGACAACAACTCCTTGCCGTCGAACCAGATCTCGCCCGACCGGATCTCGGCCGGCGGGATATCGAGCAGGCGCATCATCGTCAGGGCGCTGACGCTCTTGCCCGACCCGGACTCGCCGACGATCCCGAGG
Organism: Candidatus Limnocylindrales bacterium; assembly: GCA_046595595.1. Lineage (GTDB taxonomy): Bacteria > Chloroflexota > Limnocylindria > Limnocylindrales > CSP1-4 > CF-46. Next base: position 583 of record JBKJOK010000073.1, on the reverse strand, counting down.
GACTCTCCGCGCTTCAGGGTGTAGGACACGCCGTCGACAGCCGGAACCGTGCCGTCGAGGACGTGGAAGTAGGTCCGCAGGTCACGAACCTCGAGCAGGACGTCGTCGGCCGGCGGCGTCCCGAGGGGCGTCGACGCGGACAGGACCTCGGTCACGCTCGGGACCGCGGATCGAAGGCGTCGCGCAGGCCGTCGCCGATGAAGTTCACCGCGAGCACGGTCAGGATGATCGCCAGGCCCGGGAAGAACGGCCACCACCAGTTACCGAGGGGCAGGAACGTCAGCGCCGAGGTGAGGATGTTGCCCCACGTCGGGTTGATCGGATTGACCCCGAAGCCCAGGAAGCTCACGAAGGCCTCGCCGATGATGTTGCCGGCCACGATCAACGACGAGGCGACGATGATCGGGCTCAGGGCGTTCGGCAGGATGTGCTTGAAGATGATCCGCCGATCCCGGACCCCGACGGCCCGCGCCGCCTCGACGAACTCCCGCTCGCGGATCGACAGGAAGAGGCTGCGCACGAGGCGGGCCACGCCCATCCAGCCGAACAGGCCGAAGATGATGATGATCGTCCAGACGTTGTC
>JBKJOK010000006.1:0-2069 GCA_046595595.1 Candidatus Limnocylindrales bacterium | reverse complement strand
AGAACCGGCTCGACGATCACCGCGGCGATGTCGTGGCCGTGCTCCTCGAACAGGCGGCGGAGCAGGTCGAGGTCGTTGTAGCGGGCCGGGATGATCGTGTCGGCCACGGCGTCGGGGATTCCCCGGCCCCAGGCCAGGCGGACCGGCTTGTCGGCGTCGCCGAGCTCCGACATGTCGTCGGGCGCGACGCTGATCAGGGCGTAGTCGTGGACGCCGTGGTACTGGCCCTCGAACTTCACGATCTTGTCGCGGCCGGTGTAGGCCCGCGCGATCCGCATCGCGTGCATCGTCGCCTCGGTCCCGGACACCGTCATCCGGGCCATCTCGACCCAGCCGGTGAGCTCGCACACGAGCTCGATCGCCCGGACCTCGTCCTCGCTCGTGAGCGAGAAGCTGACGCCCTTGCGCATCTGCTCGTTGACGTAGTCGTCGACCCGGTCGTCGCCATGGCCGAGGATCACCGGGCCGTAACCCATCCGCAGGTCGATGTACTCGTTCTGGTCCTGGTCCCAGATCCGGCCACCCTTGCCCCGATCGATGTAGACCGTGTCCTCGCCCCACGCCCGGAAGTTCGAGTTGGTGCCGCCGGGCAGCGTCTTCATGGCGCGGCGATACATGTCGAGCTGGCGATCGCGCCGAAGGGCGGGCGTCTGACTGGTCGTTCGGGGCTCAGTGGCCATGAGGTCACTCCGTGGGGCGGGCTGGACCGTCATGCGCGACGGCTGTTCCGGGGAGCGGAACGGGCGGGCCACCATCTTGGCATAGCCGCTCAACCATCGTCAACGCGGATATCGCAGAAATGCGCCGATTCTGGTGCGAATCACGAAGATGATGAGGCGAGAGTGCCAGAGACGCGTACCGATCCGGCCTGTCCTCCCCGGTCACGACCGCTACGATCGGGACATGGCCCCGACCGCGACGACCGCCGAGCCCGACCCCGCGATCAGCTACTGGCTGGCCGCATCACCCGCCGGACCGACGCGCCCGTCGCTCCACGGCGAGACGCGGGCCGACGTCGCGATCGTCGGAGCGGGGTTCACCGGGCTGTGGACGGCCCTCGCCCTGACCGACACGGATCCGTCGCTGCGCGTCGTCGTCCTCGAGCAGGAGACCGTCGGGTACGGGGCGAGCGGGCGGAACGGCGGCTTCTGCCAGGCGTCGCTGACCCACGGTCTCGCCAACGGGCTCCGCCACTTTCCCGACGAGGTCGAGCTTCTCGAGCGCGAGGGGATCGCCAACCTCCGCGGGCTGATCGCCTTCACCCGCGACCACGACATCGACTGCGACCTCGAGGAGACCGGCGGCCTGTCGGTCGCCGATCAGCCCTACCAGGTCGAGGAGTTCCGGGCCTGGGTCGACGAAGCGGCCGCGCACGGCGAGGAGCTCGTCTTCCTGGATCGTGACGCCGTCCAGGCAGAGGTCCACTCGCCCCTCTGGCTGGCCGGCCTGTACCAGCCGCCGGGCCGCGACGTGGTCCTCGATCCGGCAAAGCTCGTCCGCGGCCTGGCCCGCGTCTGCGAGGAGCGAGGGTCCGCGATCCACGAGCGCACGCGCGTCCGGGCGGTCGAGCGCCGAGCGGGTGGGGTTCGGCTGACGACCGAGACCGGCGCGACCGTCCACGCCGATCACGTCGTCGTCGCAACCTCGGCGTACTCCGGCTGGCTGCCCCGCCTCGCGAGCCAGTTCGTGCCGGTCTACGACTACGTCCTCGTGTCCGACCCCTTGACGCCCGACCAGATGGCCTCGATCGGCTGGCTGCGCCGCCAGGGCATGTCCGACGCGAACAACCAGTTCCACTACTTCCGGTTGACTGCCGACGACCGCATCCTGTGGGGCGGCTACGACGCGATCTACCACCGCAACAACGGAATCGGGCCACAGTTCGATCGCCGCCCGGTGACGTTCGCCAAGCTCGAAACCCACTTCCGACGCGCGTTCCCGCAGCTGGCGGACCTCGACTTCCCGTACCGCTGGGGCGGGGCGATCGACACGACGTCGCGCTTCACGGTCACGTTCGGGCAGGGTCTCGGCGGCCGGCTGACCTACGCCCTCGGCTATACCGGGCTCGG
>JBKJOK010000247.1:0-17146 GCA_046595595.1 Candidatus Limnocylindrales bacterium | reverse complement strand
TCGACGATGAGCGCCGCGAGAATGTCTTTGGTCTGATGATGTCGCTGAACATGCTGATCGAGTTCGGTGATGCCTTCGATTACACAGGTGCCGACTTCCGCGGTTGGTGCACCGACGCGGGGTTTCGCTCGGTCGAAGTCGTTCCTCTCGCGGGCCCAGCCAGCGCTGGCATTGCATATAAGTAACGGTCCTGTAAGTAACGGTCCTGCTCCTTCGACCTCAGTGAACTCGTGGCCGGGTCCGGCGCCTCGGCAAAGGACAGAATCACCCTCAGTTGCACCCGTGGTCGCGCCGCGTTGTTTCACGGGGGCTCCAGGCTCGGGACAAGCAACCACCCCTCGGCACGTCCGCGGTAGATCAGCTGCCCCGTCGTTAGGCCAGACCGTGCCCGTAGGTCCGCGAGGTGCCGTTTCACGGTGCTGGGCTGGATGCCCACGAGCTCGGCGGCGTCCGGGACGGATCCACCAGCAGCGACGAAGGCTGCTAGCACGTCCATCTGGCGCTGGGTCGCGGGCCGGGCGAGGGCGCCGCGCAGGTAGCCGTCCCTCATGCAAGTCGCATGGCTGCCGCGGCGATCCACTCACCGCCGCCCTCGATGGGCATCCGGTAGCCTGTTAGCGTGTGCCCAACACCTGTCGGGCGCGCCATAGCGGCCTTCACGCTACGTACCAGGCCAGACTGTCATCTGCAGACAGCGGGCGGGTCCCGAATCCCCTTGGGGGCACTCCCGCTGTTTTTCGAAGAAAGGCCTCGCCGCGGGGCGTCCACAGGCATGCTGCTTCTGGAGCTGCTCGAGGCGGGTCTGGAGCCTCGCCCGCTGCTGACCGGCGACTGCCACCTCGGGCGGATCATGCACCGACGGCCCAGAAGTTTGGAGGGAGGATGGGTGCGATCGAGGTAGCGGCGCTCGAGCGAGGCTGTGGTCTCGTCCTCCACCCCCACACCTCGGCGACCAGGCCCTCGAGGACGGCGTCCCACTGTTGCCACGCGCCGTGGGGCTCCCGGGCGTGGTCAGGTTCGGCCGCCCGTGCCTCGGGGATCGCCCGAGAGCGGATCATCGAGGAGGGCGCCCATCCAGAAGGAGAGCGTGGCCGCGCGGAGGCCCTCGGGTCAGGCGATCTCCAGCGCCGCAGCGTTGAGTCGGAGGATGAGGGCGAACAGGAACACGGTGTCGCCATTGCCTACCTCTGCAGCTGGGCACAGGCGGTTGGTAGGGCACGATCCACTCATCGTGTCGGGGCGTACCGCCCTCCGGGCGCGATCGTCTCCCGCAAGATGCAGCTGAGGAACGCAAACAGCGCGGCTGCCTCTCGGAAGGTGACCGAACGACTCGGTTCGGCGGGTTCAAGCTGTCCGCCGTATCAGGCCATGACACCTCCATCCTCGCGCGCGACCCGTACGCCGCGCGCCCGACACGCCGCGCGCCCGACGATCTGGATCGACCTGGCCGGGCGGTGACCGCGGCGTCGGGCGATGTGGGGGCGTGACCGGGCAGTAGCACGAGCGTCGCAGGTTGCACCCGCGCAGCGCCGATCCCGCGTCATGGGCTCCTGCGCCGGACAGAGTCGTGTACGGTAGGACCCTGAGGTGAGGCGCGGAAGCGATGGTTCCCACCTGCGAGGCGTCCTAACCGGTCGTCTAGACTGTCGCGCATAGCCAATGACGAGACCGACCGCCAGGCTGGAGGGCCGTCGCATGCGCCAATCACGTCAGATCCGGCAGGGCATCGTGCTCTGCTCTGCGGTGGCCCTCGTCGGGATCACGATCGCGATCTCGGCCGGAGCGCATGATGTCAGTGCCGACTTCGGCTCTACGACTGGCGAGGTCTCGGGGACCGGTTCCATCGTTGTCGCGGGTGTGACGCAGACGGTCGACGTACTCGCGGTCGTCGACGGTGTGCACCCCACGACGGGTTCGTACTCGATGTCGACCAGCGACGGTGTTACAACGCTTTCGTCGACCGGGCCGGTGACATGCCTCTTCTTCTCGGGCTCGACCGTCGCAGTCGGCGTTGTCGTGCCTGGCGCATCGAACACCCCCGGCGTGATCCTCATCAGCGACGGCGGTCTCGGTGGAACGTTGGACGCCATGGAGATCCACACTGAGTTTGGAGGCGACTGCACGGGTATCAGGACCCCCGTGACGCTCCTCGCATCCGGCAACTTCACGGTGGGCCCCGCGCCGGTGGACGTGAGCCCGCGGGACGGTATCGACGACAAGCTGCAGCCGAGCGGGACCCCCGCGGGCTCCTTCGTCGACTTGACACTCACGCCAGCGACGTCCGGCTCCATCGTCTCCTACGGCGGACTATCGGTTCACATCGCGGATGCGCGGAACCCTGATGGCGTCCTGGTCACCGTGGGCCCCGGAACACCCAGCCCCACGGGAACACCCAGCCCCACCGCAGACCCCAGCCCCTCCGGAGCACCCAGCCCCTCCGGAGCACCCAGCCCCTCCCCAGCACCCAGCCCCTCCCCAGCACCCAGCCCATACGTGGAGCTCTCCTACTGCGGCTTCACGATGTTTCTCGCTCCCGGAACCGTGACGACGGTCACCTGCGGCAGCGTGACGCTCAAGGTGGCCAGTGGCACGGCCTCGGTCGTCCTCAACGGCGGGATCACAGTCGTCTCCATCCCGGCGGGGGGAGCGGCCAAGGTCACTGACACGGGCGGGGGTTCGTTCATTGTGGCGAACGTCGGACCTGTCGGCAGCCCGTCCGTATCGCTGACCGTCGATGGCACGACGACGACGATCCTCGCGGGCGGCACGACGACGGCCCGGGCCGACTTCGTGGGCTTCTCGACGCCGGTCGACAACATGCCGACCGTGAATCGCGTCAAGGCGGGGCAGGCGGTCCCGGTGAAGTGGCGGCTCCTGGACCGTGCCGGGGCACCGATCACCAACTTGTCCAGCGCGAGCATCACGGCCACGACGCTCGTGTGCACTCTCGGCGTGACGATCGACCAGATCGAGGAGGTGGTGGCCGGCTCCTCAGGCCTCCAGAACCTCGGCAACGGCTACTATCAGCTGAACTGGAAGTCGCCGACGTCCTACGCGAGCTCATGCAAGACGCTCCACCTGAACCTGAATGACGGGGTCACCCACGACGCGCTCTTCCAGTTCACCAAATAGGGGGGGGGCGGCGGGCCTCGGTAATCAGCTCCGCCGCCCCATCGCCGGGCTGAGGTTCTCCGGCGGGTAGCGCCCAGCCTCTGCCAGACGATGGGTTCATAGTGTGGAGGCCGTTTCCGGGCCTTCATGGTCCTTCGCCACAGACAGAGGTGCCGCCTTCCCACGCAGCACCGGGTCGCGATTGAGAACCTGCGCTGGCCCTCGTCGAGCTTCGCCAGCGCCACGACCTTCGCCGGCTCGACGATGTCATCGATGAGCCGGTCACGGCCTCATCCACCGCTTCGGGACTGTCGGGCTCCGCGTTCGGCAGCCAGCCATCGAGTTCGCCCAGGGCGGGCGTCGAGCGCCACCATCTGGTCCCTCTCGTGACGGGCCTCATCCCAGCGACGAAGCTCGGCCGGAAAGAGCGCTAGATGACCGGCGAGGTACCTGGCCTCGACCGCGATCCGCGCCGCTTCGAGCTGGCGGAGGTAGCCTGCCCGCCCGTCCATGAGCAGCAGCACCTGAACCGGAGCCACGCCGGCATTCTCGCGCCGGCATCTCGCGCCAGCTTCTCGTCCAACGATCGACTGGAGCACGGTTGCGGAATCCGGGATCGCCTTCGGGACGGGGGATGGACCTCGTCGGGCTGGTCCATGAGCCAGGTTGTATACGTACCGAGCTCGTCCATGCAAAGTGCCTCGCCGCCGCGGCGATCCACTCATCGCGGCCCTCGATCGGCATCCGGTAGGCAGTTAGCGCGCGTCCGTCACCTGTCGGGCGCGCTCTATCAACCTCGGGGCAAATGGAGTGGCGAGCGCCCCGAGTCGGAGGCCTTCGTGAACACGATCCGTTGCTGCGCCTGATCGTCGCTCGCGTGCCTGAAAGCCCCGGCGTCGGGCCGCCCGCTTCCCGAACAGCTCAGGGCGAGATGAACACCGCGCCGGTCATGCCGGACGCGGCATGGCCCGGGATCGTGCACTCGAACAGATACACGCCCGCACTCTCGAACGTCAGGGTCAGGCGGGTCGACTCGCCTGGCATCGTGAGCGTCTCCACTCCCTGGAGGCCCGGCATCGATTGCGGTGGGAACGCCAGGTCATGGCGCAGGCTGCCCCGGTTGACGATCATCAGAATCATCGGCTCGCCGACTCGCCCATCGATCCGATTGGGGCTGAACCGCATCTCAGTCATGTTGATCTCGACGGGATCCCTGTCTCCCGCCGCCCTCTGGTTGGCGATGGCTACAAGCCCGGCCATGCCAAGCACGCCGACTGCGAGGAACATGATCACGATCCACTTCATCGCCACCACCTCCCAAGGGCGGCTACGCATTCGCGGACTGGCTCCGGTGATCGGTTGGTCCGCCGCTCGGATCACGCTCGTTCGCCGGTGTAGGGCTCAGAGGCTCGTCCACGCTCACGTTTGGGCGGCTGGGCTCCGGGCCGCCAGAGTCGTTTGTCCTGATTCGACGGGTCATTCAGCCCGAGCGCGGAGACACCGGGCCGGATGATGAATGTGAGGCCTGCTGGACGACCGGTTCATCGCCGCGGCCCGGGGGAGGGATCCGGGTTTCGCCGTCCCACGAGCCAGACCCAGACGGTGATGCCCGCCACCCGGTTCGGGTGACGGGCATCCGAGGTTCGATCGAGTCAGATCACGGTGCGGCTGTCACCGTGATCGTGCCGAACATGCCCGCCTCGAGGTGGCCCTCGATCTCACAGACGAGCTTGTACGTCCCGGTCTGGGTCGGGATCAGGTACAGGTCGGTCGTCTTGCCGGCGAACACCTCCACCTCGCGTGGGGCGGGCGCCTTGAACTCGGCCGAGGCGTCCTCGGCCTTGCGGAAGGCGACCGAGCCGAAGAAGTCCTCGGCCGTGAACTCGTGCTTGACGGTGCCCTTGTTGACCACCCTGACCTCATACGGCTGGCCGGCGGTGAGGGTGAACTCCTTGGGTGAGAAGGCGAACTCGGAGAGCTCGATCGTGAGATCCTGCTGGGTATCCCAGGCGGCCGCCTCGACCAAGGCGGCGCCATCTTGAACCCACGGTCCCGAGGCGACGTCGGCGAGCTTGATCGCCGGGGACGCCGGCGTCTGGCCGGTGACGGTGATGGTGCCGAACATGCCGGCCTCGTAGTGACCCTCGATCTCGCATAGGAGATCGTAGGTCCCCGGGACGAGCGGGATGAGGTACAGTTCGGCCTTCTTGCCGGCGAAGACCTCGATCTCGGTGAAGAAGGGGACCTTCACCTCGCTCTCGGCGGTCTCGGCCTTGCGCGTGGCGACCGTCCGGAAGAAGTCCCCGGCCGTGAATTCGTGCTTCACCGTGCCCGTGTTGACGACTTCGAGGACGTACGGCTGGCCCGCCTCGAGGGTGACGTCCTTCGGCGTGAAGGCGAACTCGGACATGTCGATCGTGACCGTCTTCGCCGTGTCCCAATTCGCCGCGTCGACGAACTCGGCCGCGTTGGCGACGTACTGCTCGGCGGCGGGAGCTACGCTCGGGGCCTCACTGGCGGGCGGCAGGGTCGCCGGGGCCTGGCTCGCAGGGCCGGCGGCTGACGGTGGGGCGGCGCTGGCGCCCCCTGGGCCGCCCCCGGTGCAGGCGGCGAGGACGAGCGCAACGACGGCGAGAGCTGCGGGAAAGCTGATGGTGGGTTTCATGCTTGGCCTCAGTGACAGTCGGGCACTCCCGACCCGTTGGCGAGTCTGCCTTGAGGTTCAGCGTGCGACCCGAACGCGCAACCGGGAATCCCCCGAAGCCGGTCACGCGCCTGGGCGAAACGACCCATTCTCGGATGGGCGGAACAGGGGATGGGGCCAGCGACGATGAAGGCCGCCTATAGGTCGATGAGGCCGTGCGCGATGGCGTACTTGATGAGCGCGGCCTTCGAGTGGAGATCGAGCTTGGCCATGATGTGGTCGCGATGCGACTGCACGGTGTGCGGGCTCAGGAACAGCGTGGCGGCGATCGCATTCGTCGTAAGGCCCTGGGCGATAAGCCCGAGGATCTCCCGCTCGCGATCGCTCAGCCCGTCGTACGTCGTCCGATCCTCGCCGGCCAGGCTGCGGCGCAGGTAGTCGGCGACGAGTTTCTTGGTGACACTCGGGAAGAGGTAGACCTCGCCGCGCTGGACCGTGCGGACCGCCTCGAGCAGGTCCTGGACCTCGGCGCCCTTGAGGACGTACCCGGCGGCGCCGGCTCGGAGCGCCTGGAACAGGTAGTCCTCGCGGTCGTGGATCGTGACGACGAGGACCTGGACGGCCGGAAAGCGGTCCCGGATCTCACGGGTCGCGTCGAGTCCGCTCTGGCCGGGCATCGCGATATCCATCAGCACGACGTCGGGTGCAACGGAGGCGATCACCGCCATCGCCTCCCGGGCGTTGCCGGCCTGGCCCACGACGTCGATGTCCGGCTGGCTCGCGAGCAGGCCGACGATCCCCTGACGGAATAGCGTGTGGTCGTCGACGACCACGACACGAATGGTCATTCAGGCTGCCTCCGACATGAGCGGTACGTCGACCACGATCTCGGTCCCGATGCCAGCCTCCGAGCGGATCTCGATCGTCCCGCCGAGCAGCCCGACGCGCTCCTGCATGCCGATCAGGCCGACGGTTTTCTCCGAACCGGCTGGGCCGCTCGTCCGGGCAACGTCGAAGCCCCGGCCATCGTCGACGATGGTGAGGTGGGCAGTCCCGTCTGTGGCGCCCAAACCGACGCGAACGTGCGTAGCGCCGGCATGCCGGGCGATGTTGCTGACCGCCTCCTGGGCGATCCTGAAAAGGGTCACTTCGACGTGAGCGGGAAGCCGAATGCCCGCCCGCTCCGCCTCGATCGAGACCTCGATGCCCCGGTTCCCAAGGCTCGCCTCACACAGCCAGCGGATCGCGGGCACCAGGCCGAGATCGTCGAGCACCGACGGGCGCAGGCCGAGGATCAAGCGCCGGATCTCCTCCAGGAGCCCTGCCGCGATCCCACGCGCCTCGAGGACTCGCTCCCGGGCGTGGGGGGCCCCCGCGTCCAGGTCGTCACGCGTCCGGTCGAGCGCGATCGTGAGGGCCGCGAGCGCCTGGGCGGTCTCGTCGTGGAGCTCGCGGGCAAGACGAAGCCGCTCCTCCTCCTGGGCCGAGATCGTCTTGCGCAGCACCTGGCCGAGCCGCGCAGTCCGGTCGGCGACGCGCAATTCGAGCTCACGGTTCGCACGCTCGATCGTCTCCTGGGCGAGGTTGAGCCGCTGGCGCATCGCCTCGAGGCTTTCCGCGAGCTGGCCTACCTCGTCCTGAGCGCGCACCTCGATCGGGCTGGCGAGGTCACCGCCAGCCATCCGCTCCGCGGCCAGCATCAGCTCCTCGGTGGGCTTGACGACCCGACTGGTGGTGATCCAGGCGACGGAGAGGGTCAGGACCAACCCGAACCCGATCGAGAGAAAGAGCCGGTCACGGAGCTGGTTCGGGAGGGCGAGGGCCACGTCGACGGACTGTTCGAGCACCACGTAGAACGGGCTGGAGTCGAGCGGGACGGCGGCCATGACGTGCGGTGCGCCGTCTCCGTCGCCGCCGGGTTCGTGGAGCAGCGTGGCTGCGGAGCTGGTCGCGATCAGGTCGCGGATCGCGGCGAAATGCGGGCTTCTCTGTCCGGGGCGCTCGTCGGCGCCGATCCCGAGCAGGGTCATCCCGTCCGGACCGACGACCTCAAGATGGTACTCATCCGTGACTCCGGAGGATCGCCCGGGCTCCCCGCTTGCTCGGGGGTCACCGTGGTCGGCCGGCACGAACGAATCGCCCCGGCTGAGCGAGACCGTGTGAACGACCACGACGGGTCCCAGCCTCGGCGGGGACGAGGCGATGCGCAACGCGAGCGCCGCGAACGGCTGGGCCCCGCTGGCCGAGCCTGCCGCCGGGAGCACCGCGAGGCGGCCTTCCTGCGTCCCGGCGATCCGCGCGCTGACGACCTGACCGGCTGCTGCCTGAGCGTCGGGCGTGCCGGCTCGGTCGAGAACCCGGCCCGCGCCGTCGAGGATCCAGACTCCCCTGATCGCGAAATAGGGGTACTCATCGGGCGTGCGCTGGAAACGGGCGAGGAGTCGGGTCGCGGTGCCTGCAGGTACTCGCGATCCCGATCCCGGGAAGAGCTCGGCGTGCGCCGTTTCGATCGCGGCGGCGACGCGGGCGAAGTCGCGCTCGAGGATGCCCGCTGTTGTATGGGCCGTGCTGAGCCGCTCGCGGTACACGAGCCGAGTCGCCTCGTCGATCGCGTCGAGGCCAAGCACCGCGACAACGCCGAACATCGCCGCGAGCCCCACGGCGACGTAAAGCATGATCCTTTTCTGTAATCCGAGGTGACGGAACCGGCGCATGGGACCTGCTGGCCTGGGTCGCGAATCGGACGAAGATGGCCGCCCGGCAGGCTCGCGAAACGCCTCTCTGGGCAGGACTATCCCCCGGCCGGCTCGTGGGGCAACGTGCTGACCGGCCCCTTCCCGGTGGGCCACCTGTCACGATCCGTGGCGAACCGACGCCGGCGCCCCCAGATCGGCGTCAATCGTCTGCGCGTTCGATCGGGATCCGCCGGACCATCAAAGGTGGCCTCCGCGCGCCCGAATCCTGTCGGGCGACGATGGGCGCGTGCCGGCTGTTCCAAGCAGCACCCGTCAGTTGCCGGCCGCCCGTGGAGCCAGACATCTGGCGGCAAGACGATCGAGGAACGCCTGGGCGGTTCGACGAGCAACAATTCACCCGGACCGGATCGTCACGCATCGATTCCCGCCGGACGATCACGAGGCGGCCTTCGCCGCCCTCCTGTCGCGGGATGTTCCGACCGGCACAGTCGTCCTCGAGATCGTCGCCAGCCCCTGATCTCCCGCGCATCGTCCTGATCGTGATCGAGCAGCCGAGGGTAGGCGACCAAACCTGACGAGGGGGACCAGGCCCTTCGGCCTGCTGCTGGTCGGTGTCGGCATTCGGTTCGCGCTCTTCAGCTAGCTTGCGCGGCCAGCGCCTCCACGCTGTTCCGCGCCGCGGCCTTCCCAACTGTCGGCTCCTTCGATCGGAACCTTCCTGAATCCTGAGTGGGCATGCGCACACCCGACTCCTGTCGGGCGCGCCATAACGGCCTTCATGCTACGTACCAGGCCAGACTGTCATCTGCAGACAGCGGGCGGGTCCCCGAATCCCCTTGGAGGCACCACCGGACCCCGAGCCCGATCCGCACCTGCCGAGCGCCGCCCGACCCCTGCTACCATCGCGCCGATGGAGATCATGGGGATCCGGATCGCGACCGTCGTCGAGGACAACGTCGCTCGTCGCTGCGACGGCTGCCTCCAGGTGATCGACGGCACGCCGTGGCGGATCAACCTGCTTGACAGCGTCGCGACCGAGGTCGCCGCGCCGTGGACCGACACGCTCGCGATCAACCCGGGCCCGTTCGAGTTCCACTCCGACGAAGGGTGCGTTCGCGGCTGGCTCTCGAGGCGCGACTTCCTGTTCTGCCGAAAGGGCCGCGTCCGCGAGATCATGCGCCCGGTCCCGATCCCGAACGCCGATGGATCGTCGCTGCGTTGGGGGGTCTGCGACGGGATCCATCGCGACGACCACGAGTTCGTCCCCGCCTGACCGGCGCCCGTGACGACCGGCCGGGCCGGTGACCGTTGACCGGTCGCGACAGGCCCGGCAACCCCGGACCCGGCTGGTTGACGACCTGCCCGGCCGCTCCGCATAATCCGCCTGTCCGGCCCCGCGGCCTGGACCCAGATTTACCCACATTTCGTCGCAAGGATGCGCCCTGCCGTGCCCGTCGCAACGCAAACCGGCCGCTCTGCCAGCGATCGGCCCCTCTCGCTCGGCCCTGCCAGCCGGCTCCTCGGTGTCGACCCGGACACGCTCCGGCGCTGGGCCGACGAGGGTCGGATCGACGCGTTCACCACGGCCGGCGGCCATCGCCGCTTCCATCGGGCCACGGTCGAGCGGATCCTCGAGGCCCGCCGCCATGACGCGACCATCCGGCTGGCCACGCTCGGCGCGACGACTGACCGCCTGTCGCGGGCCTATCGCCGGGGCTACTCCCATGGCGCGCCGGGCGGCGAGGTTCGCGACGCGATCCCGTCGGCCGATCGCGACTCCTTCCGGGACAGCGGTCGGCGTCTCGTCGCCGCGCTCCTCGAACACCTCGACGCCGCCGACGACGCCGGCCGCGACCGCGCCGAACAGCAGGCGATCGCGGTCACCGACGAGCTGACCCGGCAGTTGGTCGCCTCGGGCATCGGTCCGGCCGACGCGGTCTCGCTGTTCGTTGCGTCGCGTCGCCCGTTCCTCACCGAGCTCGGCGTGATTGCCCGGCGCCGTTCGCTGGATCCCGAACGGCTCACCGCGATCTACGACAGTTCATCGACCCTCCTCGACCGGCTTCTGATCCGGCTCGTCTCGTCGTACCCGGTTGCCGCGCCGTCCGCCGGGGCCGTCACGGTCCAGCCCGATCCGGCCCCGATCCGCCGGCCGGCATGATCGACGTGCCGATGCCCTCGCCCTGGCTGCCCGGCGCGACCGCACTGCTCGCCCTCGTCTTCGCCGTCGCCCTGCTCGACCAGTGGCGCGAGCGCCGGCAGGCCTTCCAGCTCGTCTGGGCGCTGGGCATGCTGTTCTACGGGATTGGTGCCGGAGCCGAGGCGCTGGCCTCGTTCGGCGGGACGTGGAACGAGCCGCTGTACCGGACCTGGTACCTGACGGGCGCCGTCTGGACGGCTGGCTGGCTGGGTCTCGGGACCGCATTCCTGCTGGGCCGGACGCGCTTCGGATACTCGTTCGCGCTGTGCCTGTTCCTGGCTGGGTTGTTCACCTTCCTCGTCCGCAACAAGCCCGAGTACGCCGGCGCCGGAAGCCTGCCGCTCCTGTATTTCGTCGGCGCCGGGCTCCTGGCCCTGGCGGTGTCGGTGGAGACGTACTTCGCCAACGATCGCTGGCCGCGCCTGGCAGCCGTCGCCGTCGTGGGAGCGACGATCCTGTCGATCGTCCTGATGGCGACGACCCGACTCGAGCCGCCCGGCTATGTCGTCGACCAGGTCACCGGCGTGCCCAAGGCCGACCTGTTTCCGGGCAGCCTCCGCCTCCTGACCCCATTCATGAACATCACGGGCGCGTTTGCTCTGGTGCTCGGCGCCGTGTTCTCGGCCTACGTCTTCATGCCCAAGCGCCGGGTCCTGCCGTACTCGCTCGATCCGGCCCAACCCGGCGACCAGTTCCTGTTCAACCTCCTGATCGCGCCGGTCGCGATCCTCGTCAACTTCGCGGTGTCGCTGCCGGGCGCGATCCGGGCGATGCTGGCCGGCCGGATCCACAGCCGGGTGCCGGCCACGCTCCTGATCGCGATCGGCGCGTTCATCCCGACGATCACCGACTCGCTCAACCGGTTCGGCTCGACCGAGCTCTTCCAGCTCGGCAAGTTCCTCGGCGTCGTGTTCCTCTTCGCGGGCTTCCTCGTCTCGATCGAGACCTTCCGCCAGATCCGGATCCCGTTCACCTCGATCGCCGTCCGGGGCGTCCGGCGCGAGCGGGTCGCAACGCCGGCCGACGGTGAGCCGAGCGCCGAGTCCGGTCCCGTCGCGGGCGTTTCGGGCACGACGCCCGGGACGACCGTCTCCGGCTGACCGCCCCGCGCCGGGCTTGACCCGGCCGGCCCGTACCATTGCGTCGGTGCGCGACCGACCCATCCTCCTCGGCTCGATCGTGGTCGTGCTCTCGGCGACCGGGTTCGGGATGCTCGGGCCGCTCGCCCGGTTCTCCTACGATGCCGGCTTCGCGCCGCTGAGCTTCGTCGCGTGGCGGGCGCTGTTCGGCTTCGCGGTCATCGCCCTGCTCGTGGCAGTCAGCGTTCGGCGCGGCCAGGCGTTGATCAACCCGCTCCGCCTGGCGCGCGGCGACGGACTCGGCCTGCTCGTGATCGCGATCGCCGGCTTCGGGCTCAACGTGTCGATGTTCTTCGCCTTCGACATCACGACCGTGGCTCTCGCCCTGCTCGCGTTCTACACCTACCCGGCGCTCGTCGCCGTCGTCGCGGTGCTGCTCGGCCACGAGCGCCTCGACGCGAGCCGCTGGGTGGCCCTCGCCCTCGCCGTGGGCGGGATGGCACTCGTCGTCGCCGGCGGGCTGGGAACCGATGGCTCGCCCGTTGCGATCCAGCCCCTCGGACTGCTCCTCGGGTTCATCGCCGGCGTCTGGCAGACGATCTTCGTCACCGTCAGTCGAGGCCGCTTCCCGACCGTTCCATCCGAGCAGGCGATGGCCTGGGTCCTGCTGTTCTCGACGGCGGCCACCGCCCTGCTCGCCCTGATCGCGGGCGACCCGCTCGATCTCCCGCTCCGGGAGCCGCTGGCACTCGGCCTTGCCGCCTTCACCGGTGTCGCGGCGGCCGGCATCCCGTCGGTCCTGTTCCTGGTCGGGATCCGGGCGATCGGCGGGACGCGCGCCGGAATCCTGATGCTCTTCGAGCCCGTAGTCGGCGTGACCCTTGCCGCGATCCTCCTGCGCGAGTCGCTGCTCCCGATCCAGGCGCTCGGCGGCCTGGCGATCCTCGGCGCGGCGCTGCTCATCCAGCGCAGCCCGTCGACGGTGGATGTCATCGAGCCGGCAGCCGTCCCATCCGTCGAGCGGGGGCGATCTCGATCCGCCACGATGGGCGACGATCGGGGAGTGAGGTGATTCCATGACCGACGAGACCAGGAGGGGTCGACATGGCGGCCGATCGCGGCGCGCCTGAGGCCGACCGTCGCTCGACGATCGTCTTCCTGCACGGGACGCGCCTGACGGGGGCGTCGTGGGCGACCCAGGTCGCGGCCCTCGGTGGGGAGTTCCGGTGCCTCGCTCCGGACCTGCCCGGTCACGGATCCGCCGCGGCCGAGGCGTTCACGGTGGACGGAGCGGCCCGGAGCGTGGCCGGCCTGATCGAGCGCGAGACCGGCGGCGGCCGGGCGATCCTCGTCGGGCTGTCGCTCGGCGGGTACGTGGCGATGGCCGTCGCGGCGGGTTGGCCGGATCGCGTCGCAGGCCTGGTGATCTCGGGCGCCACCGCGGAACCGGTCGGCATCCGGTCGCTTGCCTATCGCGGACTGGCCACGATCTTCCGGGTCGTGCCCGAACCCGTCCTCGACCGGGTCAACCGCTGGTTCTTCGGCTGGCGCTTTCCGCCCGAGGTCGCCGACCCGATCCTCGCCGACGGGTTCTCGTTCCGCGGCGGGGCCGTGGCGGTCCGATCGCTCGTCGGCGAACGGTTCCAGCCGCGCCTTGCCGGGTATCCGGGGCCCAGCCTCCTGCTCAACGGCGAGTACGACCTCTTCTTCCGGCGATCCGAGCGCGCCTTCGCCGATGTCGCCGCCGATCCGCGCCGCGTCCTGATCCGACGGGCGACGCACCTCACGAACCTGGACCAGCCGGAGCGGTTCACGGCCGCGATCCGGCGGTTCGCGGGGGCGATCCGGGCCTGAGGCAGCCTCGACGGTTGTCGGCAAGGAGGTGACGAGGATCCGGCAGGCAGATCACGACCTCGTCCGGCGTGATTGACAGGAGCAATGCTCCTGTGAGGAGCGCATTCGGGACAGGTCCCTCGTGGACCGTGGACCAGATTGCAGTCGATGTCGGATCTGCCGGGCTCCACAAGGCGTTCATAACGGAAATGCGCCTGACAGGCGCAATGCTCCTGAGAGGACTGCCGAGAGAGCGTCGGGGCTGCGGGCAACGGGTCGAACGGGACCCCGATGGTATCCTCGACCGACCGCCGACTCAGCCAGTGACCGAGGTTTCATGCGCGTTCGAAAGGCCGTCTTCCCCGCCGCAGGATGGGGCACCCGCTTCCTCCCGGCGACCAAGGCCCAGCCCAAGGAAATGCTGCCCCTCGTCGACAAGCCGGTGATCCAGTACGCCGTCGAGGAGGCCGTCGCGGCCGGCATCGAGCAGGTGATCATCGTCACCTCGAGCCAGAAGCGCGCGATCGAGGACCACTTCGACACCTCCTACGAGCTGGAGCACCTGCTCGAGGAGAAGGGCGACATCGAGATGCTCCGCCAGATCCGGCACATCTCGGACCTGGCCCAGGTGACGTACGTCCGGCAGAAGGAGCAGCTCGGCCTCGGGCATGCCGTCCTCGTGGCCAAGGAGATCGTCGGCCACGAGCCGTTCGCGGTGATCCTGTCCGACGATGTCGTCGTCGGCGATCGGCCGTGCATCGGCCAGCTCGTCCATGCCTACAACCAGACCCACGGCTCTGTGGTCGCCGTGATGGAGGTTCCGCACGAGGAGACGAACCGCTACGGCGTGATCGCCGGCGAGGAGGTCGAGGGCGCCCTGAACCACGGCCGCCTCCACAAGGTGAGCCGTCTGGTCGAGAAGCCCAGGCCCGAGGACGCTCCGTCGAACCTGGCGATCATCGGCCGCTACATCCTCACCCCGAAGATCTTCGACAAGCTCGAGCAGACCCAGCGCGGCGCCGGCGGCGAGATCCAGCTGACCGACGCGATCGAGGCGCTGATGCAGGAGCAGGTGGTCCACGCCTACGAATTCGAGGGCACCCGCTACGACTGCGGGACGACGATGGGCTGGCTGAAGGCGTCGGTCGAGCTCGCCCTCCAGCGACCCGAGCTCGCGCCGGAATTCCGGAGATACCTCCAGGCGCTGGAGCTCTGAGCCTCGTTCGCCCGTTCGGTCGCCCGGCGCCCGAACCGACGGCGGAACCGCCTCGGCCGCGACGGTCCGTTCGGTCGGACATCAGCGCCCGGCTCCAAACGTCGCGGGAACCGCCGCCGTCCGCGCGGCTCGCCTGGGCCTCGTGCGCTACGATCCGAGCGGCGCGTCACCGCCCCGGATCGGGTCGAAGGCGCCGCCGACGGGGATTGCAGCGGAGACTGACTTGGCGGAGATCGGGACGATTCTGGGCGGCCGCTACCGGCTGATGGAGCTCCTCGGCCAGGGCGGGATGGCCCGGATCTACCGCGGGCACGACAACCAGCTCGATCGTCAAGTCGCGGTCAAGATCCTGCGGCCAGAGTACGGCCGCGATCCCGACTTCGGATCGCGTTTCCGCCACGAGGCGCAGGCCGCGGCGTCGCTCAACCACCCGAACATCGTCGGTGTCTACGACTACGGCCAGGACGAGGCCGGGCCGTTCATCGTCATGGAGCTCGTCGAGGGCGAGGACCTCGCCTCGATCGTGAAGCGCCAGGGTGCGCTGCCGCCCCGTCAGGCCGCCCGGATCGTGGCCGAGACCGGGCGCGCCCTGCACGCCGCCCACCAGCGCGGAATCGTCCACCGCGACGTGAAGCCGGGCAACGTGATGATCGATCGAGAGGGCCGGGTCAAGGTCACCGACTTCGGGATCGCCCGGGCGATCGCCGAGGCCCAGATGACGCTGCCCGGGACGACCCTCGGCTCGGTCCACTACTTCAGCCCCGAGCAGGCCCGGGGCGACCAGGCGACCGCCTCGTCGGACATCTACTCGCTCGGGATCGTCCTGTTCGAGTTGCTGACCGGTCGCCGGCCGTGGGAGGCGGACAGCGCCGCCGCCGTCGCGATGGCTCGCCTCGCAGGACCCGCCCCGGACCCGGCCACGCTTCGCTCCGGGATTCCGGCCGATCTGGTCGCCATCGACCGCAAGGCTCTCGCGACCGAGCCCGCCGACCGCTGGACCTCCGCCGCGTCGCTGGCCGCGGCCCTCGAGGCATTCCTGGCCGGGACCGCGGTGCCGGGTGTCGGGGCGGCTGCCGGAGGCGTCGGCGACGCGACGATCGCCGGGCCGGGGGGCCTCGCCGCGGGCGGGCCGGCCGCGGCCGCGGCCGCTGGGGCAGCGCTTGGTGCCGGCGCCGCAGGAGCCCGACCCACCTCCGCCACGGCGCGGGCCAACCCGAATGCGATCCCGTATGTCCCCGAGGCCTACGAAGACGAGCCCGGGGCCCGCCCGACCCGGGACCCCCGCGATCCGTACGGTCGCGGCGGTCGCGATGGCCGAGGCGGCCAGCCGCCGGCGCGCCCGATCGACGACGAGCCGCAGGGCACGTCGCCCGCGGTGTGGGCCGCGGCGATCGTGGCGCTCCTGATCCTCGCCGCCGTTGGGTTCCTCGTGTTCCGCCTCCTGTCCGGTGGCAGCCCGACGACACCGGTCGCCCAGGTCACGGTCCCGAACTTCGTCAACCGGACGCTCGCGGATGCCCAGGCTCTCGCCACCCAGAACGGGATCACGGTCAACCCGGCTTCGTTCGTCCAGGCCAGTGGCGTCAACCCCAACACCGTCCTCGAGCAGAACCCCGCCGCGGGCACGAAGATCGACCGGGGCGGCGTGGTGACCCTCAAGGTCTCCGCCGGGCAGGAGACGGTCGGCGTTCCGGATCTCCGCAACCGGACCGAGAGCGAGGCGTTCACGCTCCTCGCCGCGGCCGGTCTCGGGCTGGGTCCGCGGACCGAGGCCTTCGACCCGGTCGTCGCGATCGGCGCGATCATCAGCACGAACCCCGTCAGCGGAATCGTCGTGAACAAGGGCACGGAGATCGCGTACATCCTCTCGAAGGGCCCGGAGCCGTCGCCCAGCCCGTCCCCGTCGCCCTCCCCCTCGCCGAGCCCGACACCCACCCCGACCCCGCCTCCGACTCCGCCCCCGACCCCGGAGCCGACGCCCGCCCCGCTCCCGGTCAACGACTATCGATGTCTGACGGTGCCCGAGGCGAGGGATGCGATCGCCACGGACGGTTTCACGCCGAAGGTGCTGCCGGCGTCGGCACCGGATGCGTGGTTCGTGAACGGCCAGAGTCCCGATGCCGGCAGCGAACAGCCGCCTGGATCCACGGTCACGGTCAGCGTCCAGGAGACCAAGCCGGGACCCGCCGACTGCCCATAGGGCGTCGCTCGGGCGAGCACTTCGACAGGCGGTCGTTCGGCCGGGTCGTCGGACGGCTCAGCGCAGCTCCTGAATCCGGATCAGGTTGCCGGCGGGATCGCGGACGGCGCAGTCGCGAACGCCCCACGGCTGCTGGGTCGGCTCCTGGACGACGTCCGCATCCCGGG
>JBKJOK010000220.1:0-5138 GCA_046595595.1 Candidatus Limnocylindrales bacterium | reverse complement strand
CCCGCCCTGGTCGCCGCTCGCGACCGGTTGAAGGATGCCTACGTCCGCGGCTCGACGGTCCGGATCGATGCCGTCAGCCCGCTCGATCCGGTCAGCCCGGCCGGCGGCGCCGTCATTCCCGCCGTCCGCGCCGTCGCGACGCCGGGGGTCACGACCCAGGTGGGCGGGCTCGCGGCCGAGGGCCATGACTTCATGGTCAGCCAGGCCGACACGGTCCCGTACGCCGTCGCGGTCACGCTGTTCGCGAGCGGGCTGATCCTGTTCCTCCTCTTCGGCTCGGTGGTGATCCCGCTCAAGGCGATCGTGATGACCCTGCTGTCGATCACGGCCAGCTTCGGCGCCCTCGTCTGGATCTTCCAGGAGGGCAACCTCTCCAACGTCCTCGGGTTCACGTCACCCGGGTTCACCGTCGCGGGCAACCCGATCATCATGTTCAGCATCCTCTTCGGCCTGTCGATGGACTACGAGGTCCTCCTCCTGTCGCGCGTCCAGGAGGCGTACCGCCGGACCGGCGACAACACCGCTTCGGTCGCGGAGGGCCTGTCCCGCACGGCCGGGGTGATCACCGGCGCGGCGCTGATCATGGTCGTCGTCTTCTCCGCCTTCGCCCTGGCCGAGTCGATCACGATCAAGAGCATCGGGGTCGGAATGGCGATCGCGGTCTTCGTGGACGCGACGATCATCCGGGTCTTCCTGGTCCCGGCCACGATGCGCCTGATGGGTCGCTGGAACTGGTGGGCGCCGGGACCGCTCGGCCGACTCGCCGACCGCCTCGGGTTCAGCCACGCCGACGACGAGCCGGACGGGGCCGACGGGCCGGACGGGGCCGATGGGCCCGACGGGGCCGACGCCGACGAGCGGATCAACCGGCCGGCCACGGGTCTCGCCGGGTCGTAGACTCCACGACCGCAGGGCAGCCCGGTCGATCGGCCGGCCCGGCCCGCGTGGAGGGACAAATGAACGATCGATCGCCCGTCGAGCCGGGCGTCCGGGCGTGGGCCTGGCGCTGGGGCCCCGACGAGCAGCGCCGACCGGGACTGCCGTGGATCGGCATCTTCCTCGTCGTGTTCGGGTCGCTCCTGCTCGTGGAGCGGGCGCTTCCGGACTACCGCCGCCTGGGCGACGTGGCCGTCCTCGCGGCGGGCGTGGCGTCCCTCGCCGCCTGGCTCATCCGGCGCAACACGATCGCCCTGTACGCGGGGGCGTTCCTGACGGCGCTCGCGGCGCCGGGCACGATCGAGGCGCTCGGCGTCCAGCTCGGGCCGGGCTGGGGGATGCTCTGCTTCGGGCTCGCGTTCCTGTTCATCGCGGCCGTCCGGGCCTCGCAGGGCGGCGGCGTCGGCTGGCAGGCACTGTACGGCGCGATCCTCGGGGTCATCGCGATCTCGGAGATCCTCCAGCCGGACCTTGCCGGGATCGCCTGGCCGCTGGTCCTGGTCGCGATCGGGATCCTGCTGCTCGTCCGCGGCCGCTCGGGCTGACGAACGCGCAGCGGACGTCGATCAGGCCGGCTCGAGGAGCTCGCCGGGCGTCGGCTCGTGGCGGTGGATCGAGATCGTGGTCCCGGACGCTCCTGGCTCGGCGTCCCGGATGTCCGTCCCGATGAGCGTGCCGTAGAGCTCCACGATCGTCGGGTCGAATTGGGAGCCACTGTGCTTCTCGATCTCGGCCCAGGCCTGCTCGAGGGGCACCGCCTTGCGATACGGCCGATCCGTCGTCATCGCGCTCAACGCGTCGGCGATCGAGATGATCCGGGCCCCGATCGGGACGTCGTCGCCGGCCAGCTTCGCCGGATAGCCGCCGCCGTCATACCACTCGTGATGATGGCGGACGATGCGGGCGATCTCGGTCATCGCCTCGTGGGTGGACACGATGTCGCCACCGATGTCGGCGTGGCGCTGCATCTCGGCGTACTCGTCGGGGGTGAGCGGCCCGGGCTTCAGGAGGATCCGATCGGCGATCGCGATCTTGCCGATGTCATGAAGGTAGCCTCCGATCCGGATCGTCGTGCGCTCCAGCTCGGGCAGCTCGAGCAGGAACGCGATCCGCTCGCCCATCCAGCCCAGCTGGCGACAGTGCTCGCCGGTCTCGAGGTCGCGCGCCTCGATCGCCGCCGTGAGGGCGAGGGCGACCCCGTCGAGGATCGGGGTGACGTACTGGTACTGGAGGGCCGCCCGGCGGATCCGTGTCCGCTCGAGCGCTGCGCTGATCTCGGCCTGGAACTCGGTCGCGGTGAACGGCTTGAGGAGCATCCCGGACGCGCCGTCGCGGAGGGCCCGGATCGCGTTGTCGAGCGAGGCGTTGCCGCTCGCGACTACGACGGGGATCTCGGGATCGCGGGCGCGGATCTCGGCGAGGAAGGCGTGACCGTCCATGCCGGGCATCCGGATGTCGGTGACGATCAGGTCAAATCGCTCAGCCTCGAACAGGGCGAGCGCCTCAAGCGGGCCCGAGGCGGTCGTCACGTCGCAGCCGAGCCGCTCGAGCAGGCGGGCCATCAGGCTGAGCACGACCGGCTCATCGTCCACGCACAGGACGTGGGCGACCGTGTCGCCGATCCGGCCTCGGCGCCTGATGGAGCGAATGATCACGAGGCCCGGTCCTCCTAGCTCTGGCCGTCCACTGCACGGACGCCGGCCGCCGGAAGTCGGATCTCGACCACGAACGGCAGGCAGAGCAGCGTCGTGACGTTCAGGATCCGGACAGCCGGAGACGCGCCGAGCGCGGTTGAACTCGTGTCGGCTGAGTCGCGGGCAAGGACGACCGTCACGGTCGACATGACGACACCATACGGCCGGGCTCGATCCCGTGACATCCCCCAATTGACGCACTGCCGCTTCAATGGTTCGGAGTAGGGTGCCGCGCGCCTCAACGGCGTCGGGCGACCTGGGTGCCGGCAATCGCCTCGCCGATCGAGCGGGCCAGGACGGCAGCGATCTGCTCCATCTCCGCGTCGGTCACGACGAACGGCGGCCCGAGGAGAATCGTGTCGCCGTCGACTCCGTTGGCGTTGCCGGTCCCCGAGTAGACCAGGACGCCGGCGTCGCGGGCGGCGCGCACGATGTTCTCGGTCAGGCGCGCGGACCGCGGGAACGGCCGCCGGGTCGCGCGATCCGCGACCAGCTCGATCCCGACCAGCAGGCCCCGCCCGCGGATCTCGCCGACGTGCTCGCTCGTCGCGAGGCGATCCACGAGCAGCGCCTTGAGTCGGTCGCCCTTGACCCGGCTTGCCTCGACGAGATTCTCCTCGTCGAGGATCCGGAGGACCTCGCGGGCCACGGCCGCGCCCGCCGGGGCGTGCGAGTACGTGAAGCCGTGGACGAAGCCGCCGTGCCCGATGACCGTGTCGTGGATCGCGCCGGACGCGGCAACGAATCCGAACGGCCAATAGCCCGAGGTCGCGCCCTTGGCGGCCACGACGATGTCGGCGCGGACGCCCCAATGGTCGAGTCCGAACCAGCGCCCGGTCCGCCCGAACCCGGTCATCACCTCGTCGGCGATCAGGAGAACCCCGTGACGCCGGCAGACCTCGGCGATCCGCGGCCAGTAGTCGTCGGGCGGCACGGCCGCAGCCAGCGTCGCCCCGACGATCGGCTCTGCGACGAACGCGGCGACGGTGCCCGGACCGGCCGCACCGATCGCGCCATCGAGCTCCGCGACCAGCTCGTCACTGAACGCCAGGGCGTGGCTGTCCGGGTCGGACCCGCGATACGGGTAGGCTGCGGAGACATGACCGAACCGATCCAGCCACGGCTCGTACGGCCGCCGAAGCGGGGGTCGGCCGGACAGGTCGAGGGCCGCGATCGTGTTGCCGTGGTAGCTGCCCCACCGGGCGAGGACCATCGAGCGACCACTCTCGCCGAGGGCGAGATGGTAGGCGCGGGCCAGCTTCAGGGCCGTCTCGATCGCCTCCGAGCCGCCGCTCACCGGATAGATCGCGGGGTCGTCCACGGGCAGGCGCGGGCCGATCTCGGCCGCATACGCCTCGAGCGGCTCGGTGGTGAACGCCGAGCCGTGGGCGTAGGACAGGCGGCCGGCCTGCTCGGCGAGGACGCGGGCGACCGACTCCCGGCCGTGACCGACGTTGACGACGATCGCGCCGCCGGCGGCATCGATGTAGCTCCGGCCGGTCGCATCCCGGATCGTGGAGCCGGACGCCTCGACGGCGACCGGCAACGCGCTGTCGAGGGATCGGCGGAAGACGCGTCCGGTCACCGCGGACGTGTCGCCGGGGAGGGTTCGGGCGCCGGCACCATCATCGATCGATCGTAGCAAGGGCCGGCGGACCGGAACCGGCCCGACCACATCATGGGATCCTCGCTCGGAAGGATCAGGCGAGGTCGAAGGGACCGCTGGCCGGCAGGCCCTCCCAGTACACCGTCTTGATCTGGGTGTAGAACTGCTCGGCGGCGAGACCCTGCTCCCGGGACCACGACGACGATCCCTTCGTGCCGCCGAACGGGACGTGCGGCTCCGCGCCGGCCGTCTCGCCGTTGACGTGGACGATGCCGGCCCGCGCAGCACGAACGAATCGATCGGCGGTATCGAGGTTGCGGGTGAAGATCGAGCCCGAGAGGCCGTACGTCACGTCGTTGTGGAGCCGGATCGCCTCATCGAGGTCAGGCGCCCGCAGCAGGACGAGGACCGGGCCGAAGACCTCGAAGCGGGCGATGGCAGCGGCCGGATCGACGCCATCGAGAACGAGCGCCGGCGCGAACGCCCCGCTGTCCCGCGTCGCCGATCGCGCGACGACCAGGGCGCCCTCGTCGGTCGCAGCCTGGACGAGTCCGGCGATCCGATCGCGAGCCGCCTGGTTGATCACCGGGCTGAGTGTGGTCGTGGGTTCGAGCGGGTCGCCCGGGAGGAGTTGGGCGACCCGCCCTGAGATTCGCGCGAGAAGCGGTTCGCCGACGCTGCCGACGGCGATCACCCGCGACGTCGCGGTGCACTTCTGGCCGGCCGACGCGAACGCGCCCCGACAGACCGCGTCGGCGGCCAGGTCGAGGTCGGCGTCCTCGGCGACGACCACCGCGTTCTTGCCGCCGAGCTCGAGCTGGACCTTGACCCCGTGCTCACCGGCTCCGGCGGCGTGCCGTCGGCCGACCGCCGCGGATCCGGTGTACGAAACCGCCGCCCCG
>JBKJOK010000206.1:0-4693 GCA_046595595.1 Candidatus Limnocylindrales bacterium | reverse complement strand
GCTTCTCGATGCAGTCGAGGCCGGCCGGCTCCAGGCGGTGCTTGCGACGGTCGGCCTGACGGAGATCCTGACGCGGCCAGCGAGCGCCGGCGATGGTGCCCTCTTCGAACGCTATGCGGACGAGCTTCGTGGAATTGCGAATCTCAGGCTCGTCGCGCTCAACGAGGAGACCGCCATCGATGCCGCGTGGGGCCGCAGCGCCGGGCGGGATCTCGGCGACGCCGTCCACGTCGCCACCGCCCGAGCGGCTCAGGCGACCGCGTTCATCACCAATGATCGCCGAGTTCGCCCCCGCGCCGGAATCGAGATCATCGTCCTGGACGACCTGGCCGCCTGACTTGGCGAATGTCGCGCGACCCGGGACGGTCACCGCGAGCCGCTCTCGCGCGGGTCATCCTCGTGGCGTGGACCTGACGCTCACCGCCACCCAGCTCGACCTCCAGGCCCGGGCGCGTGGGTACGTCGTCGATCACCTCCAGCCGATCGAAGCCGAGTTCGAGCGGGCCGGCGGGCGGCTCGACGCGGCGACGCGCGATCGTCTGAAGCGCGCCGCGATCGAGGCCGGCCTCCACGGCGGCTCGTTCCCGCCCGAGCTCGGCGGACAGGGCTGGTCGATGCTGGAGCAGGTGATCGTCCACGAGCAGCTCGGCCAGGCGACCGGTGGCCTGTGGTCGTTCATCCCGGGCGCCTACAACGCCCTGATCCACGCCGACGAGGCACAGCGCCGGCGCTACCTCGAGCCGAGCATGCGCGGCGAGCGCTTCGGCAGCTACGCGATCACCGAGCCGAATGCGGGCTCTGACGCGCGGACCCTGGAGGCGACAGCGCGGCGCGACCCGGCCACCGGCGAGTTCGTCCTGAACGGCGAGAAGTGGTTCGTCACCGGACCCCCGGACGAAACCGACTTCATGATCTTCCACTGCCTCCTCGGTGGGGACGACGCCGGACCCGCCGGGGCTGATGCCCAGCCGACCCTCTTCCTCGTCGACTACGACACGCCCGGCCTGACGATGCAGCACGACCCGGACTACACCCACACGTTCGCCGATCGGCACCCGCAGTTCGTCCTCGAGGACGTCCGGGTGCCCGCGTCGGCGATCCTCGGCGGCATCGGCCGGGCCGACGACCTCACGAACGAGTGGTTCGTCGAGGAGCGGATCCACATCGGCGCGCGCTGCGCCGGCGCGATGGAGCGGCTCCTGACCCTGGCCGTCGAGTGGGCGACGAGCCGGATCCAGTTCGGCCAGCGGATCTACGACTTCCAGGGCGTCTCGTTCCCGCTCGCCGACTCGGCCGCCGACGCTGCGGCCGCGCGCCTCCTGACCCGCGAGGCGGCTGCACTTGCCGATGCCGGCGCGGACCCCAAGGTCGTCCACGCCAAAGCGTCGCTCGCCAAGCTCTTCGCCTCGGAGGCGGCCTGGCGCTGCGCCGACCGGGTCGTCCAGGTCTTCGGCGGTCGCGGCTACATGCGCGAGTTCCCGGCCGAGCGTTATCTCCGCGAGCTCCGCGTCGACCGGATCTGGGAGGGGACCTCGGAGATCCAGCGGATGATCGTCGCCCGGGCGCTCGAGAAGCGCGGCGTCGGGCGGGTCGTGGGGTGAGCGTCGAGGCTTCGCCGGCGACGGCGACGAGGGCCGGCCCGATGACGCCGCCGGCCATCGACCTTCGGCCGCTCTTCGCCCCACGCTCGATCGCGATTGTCGGCGCCTCGGCCCGCGGCGGGATCGCGAAGACCGTTCGCGACAACCTCCGCGTCCTCGGCTCGGAGACCCGCTGCCACTTCGTCAATCCACGCCACGACGAGCTGGACGGCCAGCCCTGCTACCCGTCCCTGGCGGAACTGCCCGAGATCCCGGACACCGTCGTGGTCGCGGTCAACCCGCTCCGCGCCGCCGCGGTTGTCGCCGACGCGGCCGCGGCCGGCGTCCGGGCGGTGATCGTCCCGGGCGGCGGCGTCGTGGAGGGCGGAGTCGCGGCCGCCCGGATGCAGCGCGACGTCCGCGAGCTCGCGATCCGCCACGGGATCGCCCTCCTCGGCCCGAACTGCATGGGCCTCGTCGACCTGACGACGAACAGCGCGACCTACATCGGGGACGTCAACCCGTGGCTGCCGCGGGGCGGCGTCGCCGGGATCGCCCAGTCGGGCTCGGTGACGGACGCGTTCATCCACTCGGGCAACCGGATCGGCTTTTCTCGGATCATCGGCTGCGGCAGCGAGGTCGTCCTCGACGTCTGCGACTTTCTCGCCCACGAGATCGACGCCGATGAGACCGAGGCGGTCATCCTCTTCGTCGAGGGCTTCAAACGGCCGGAGCGGTTCCTCGCCCTCGCAGACCGGGCACTCCAGATCGGCAAGCCGATCATGGCAGTGAAGGTCGGGCGGAGTCGACAGGCGCAGGCCGCGGCCGTTGCCCATTCGGGCTCCCTTGCCGGCGAGGCGCGGGCGACCGAAGCCGCCCTGGCGGCGGCCGGGGTCATCGTCTGCGACGACCTCGATTCGCTCCTCGAGACCGCGGAGCTCGTCGCCGGCTGCCGGCGAATGGGTCGCCGGGTCGGGAAGGGGAGGACCGGGGTCGTGACCGTTTCCACCGGCGAGGCGTCACTGATCGCCGACCTCGCGCCGCGAACCGGGGTGGACCTGCCGGACGTGCCGGCCGCGGCGCGCGCGCGACTCCTGGCGGACCTGCCGACCCTCGGCTACATCGGCAATCCAATCGATCCGTGGGGCGCGACCGATCCGGCCTCGGCCTACGGCGCGGCATTCGGAGCGTTCGCGGCGAGCGGCGCGTACGACGTTCTCGCCCTCGTCCACGACTTCCCGTACCGCTCGCTTCCGTCGGAAGTCGAAACGGCGCTGGACGTCGTGGCGCCGCTCCTCGCCGAGACGG
This sequence comes from Candidatus Limnocylindrales bacterium, assembly GCA_046595595.1. Classification (GTDB taxonomy): domain Bacteria; phylum Chloroflexota; class Limnocylindria; order Limnocylindrales; family CSP1-4; genus CF-46. The sequence goes on along the minus strand of JBKJOK010000206.1, from coordinate 1,805 downwards.
CCGATCGCCCGGACATCCTGCCGGTGTTCGTGTCGCTGACGTCGGGCGAGCCGACGCCCGAGATCGTCGATGTGCTGCGGGCCGCCGGCGGCGTCCCGGTCCTGCGCGGCGCTGTCGAGGCGTTCGGGGCGATTGCCGCGGTTGCCCGCTGGGAGGCTCGCCAGGAGCGACGTCGCGAACGGGGTCCGGCTCGCCCCGGCTGGCCCGCCCTGGCCGCCGACCGGACGGTCCTGGGCCACGATCCGTCGGTCCCGGGGCTGCTCGAGGTGGAGGATCCGGCACGGCCCGCGACGGAGTCGCCGCGGATCCGGGCCCTGCCCGAGGCGGAGAGCCTCGCCCGGCTTGCCGCCGCCGGCGTGCCCGTCCTCACGCCCCAGCGCGTCGCCGATGCCGAGAGCGCCGTGGGGGCCGCCCGCGCGATCGGTGGCCCGGTCGTCCTGAAGGTCGATGCCGTCGGGCTCGCCCACAAGACCGAGGCGGGCGCAGTCCGGCTTGGGTTGACCGGCGACGCACAGGTCCACGCCGGGGCCACCGAGCTCCTGGCCGTCGTGCTCCCGGGCGGCGTCGCGCGACGCGGGCTTCTCGTCTCGCGGCTGTTGAGCGGTCCGGAGATGCTCCTCGGCGGCCGGCGCGATCCGACCTTCGGGCCGCTGGTCATCGTCGGTCTGGGCGGGATCCTGGCCGAGGTCCTCGACGACGTGGCGATCCGCCTGGCACCGGTCGCGCCCGACGACGCCGCCGCGATGCTTGACGAGCTGCGCGGAGCGGCGGTGCTCGGCGGGGCGCGCGGCCGGCCGGCGATCGATCGCCCAGCCGTCATCGCCTCGATCGTCGCCCTCAGCAAGCTTCTCGTCGCCGATCCCGCAATCGTCGAGGTTGACTGCAACCCGCTGATCTCGGGACCGCATGGGACCGCGGCCGTCGACGCCCTCGTCGTCGAGGTGGCCCCATGACCGACAGCGAGCCGGTCCTTCTCCGCGAAACGGCGAGCTGGGGCGTCCGGCTGGTCCTGAACCGGCCCGCCAAGCTGAACGCGATCAGCGCCGAGCTGCGCGACGCGCTGACCGCGGCGATCGCCGACGCGATCGCGGACGAGGCCGTCCGGGTCGTCGTGATCGCCGGCGCCGGCCGGGCGTTCTGTTCCGGCTATGACCTGTCCGAGGCCGCTCCAGAGACCGCCTGGGACTGGCGCGACGTCCTCGCCCGCGACGTCGAGGCGACGCTCGCGGTGTGGTCCTGCCCGAAGCCGGTCATCGCCCAGGTCCACGGATACGCCCTGGCCGGCGGGCTCGAGCTGGCGATGGCCTGCGACCTGATTGTCGCTGCCGAGGGCGCCCAGCTCGGCGAGCCGGAGATCCGGTTCGGGTCGGCGCCCGTGACCCTCCTGATGCCGTTCGTCATCGGCCAGAAGCGGACCCGCGAGCTGCTCCTGACCGGTGACCTGATCGACGCCGTCGAGGCCGAACGGATCGGCCTGATCAACCGGGTCGTGCCCGCCGATCGGCTCGCGGCCGAGGTCGACGCCCTGGCCGAGAAGCTGGCCCGCGTCCCACCCGACGTCATGGCCCCGACCAAGCTGATGCTGAACCGGGCGATGGACGCCGCCGGGTTCGCGGCGGCCGTCGAGATGGGCCTGGACCTCCAGTCGTTCGTGAACATGAGCGCGACGGCCCGCGAGTTCGACGCGATCGTCCGGCGCGACGGCCTGAAGGCTGCCCTCGCCTGGCGGGATCAGCGCTACGAGGAGCGGCTCGCCGGCCGCGTCGACTCCCCGAAGGACTGACCCCCGCCGGTCGGTCCCGTGC
>JBKJOK010000159.1:0-4528 GCA_046595595.1 Candidatus Limnocylindrales bacterium | reverse complement strand
CGCCGAGCGCGACCCGCACGAGCATGACCACCCGACGACCGGGCGCGGCTCGCACGAGCACGCCTCTGCCCGCGCGACCGCCCGCTCGAAGGCGACGACCCCGCACTGAGCCTCGCTCCCGGCAGGTGCCGCGGGACTGCCTGATATCCGCCGTGGATCAGATCGCCACGAATGAGCGTGGTCCAATTGCCCGATCGATCTGTTCGGGCGCGTTGGGAGATTCGGTCGTGCTCGTTCGTCGCCAGCTGATGCGCCCACGGGATCAGCGCACAGGATCAGCGCGAGTGACGGGCGCCACGCCACGAGAACCCGGCGCCCGGGACGCGCCCGGACGCGCCCGGACGCCCCGGTACGCGCCCGGCGCCTGGACGCGCCCAGACGCGCCCGGACGCGCCCGGATTCAACGGGCGGGCGCGTCCTCGACGGCCAGCGATGCCCGCGCCGGCCGGAACGCCCCGAGCCGCCACGCGAGGAAGAGGGCGATCGATACGACCGCCACAACCAGCGTCGAAATCGCGTTGATCTCGGGCGTGACCCCGAACTTGATGGCGCTGTAGATGTAGATCGGGAGCGTCGCCGAGCCGACCCCGTAGTTGAACGACGTCACGACGAGATCGTCGAACGACAGGGCGAAGGCAAGCATCGCGCCGGCGATGACCGCCGGCAGGATCAGCGGCAGCGTGACGTAGCGGAACGCCCCCCACGCCGACGCACCGAGATCGCGGGCCGCCTCCTCCAGTTTCGGGTCCATCCCCGACGCCCGCGCTCGGACGGTCACGGCCACGTACGAGATGCAGAACGTGATGTGGGCAATCGAGATCTGGGCGATCGAACCGATCGCGCCGAAGAGCTGGAAGAAGAAGATGAGGAGGCTGATCCCCATGATGATCTCGGGCGTGACCATCGGCAGCAGGAGGAGGGTCTCGGCGGCGCCGCTGCCGCGGAACCGGAGGCGGGCCAGACCGAGCCCGAGAAGCGCCCCCAGGACCGTCGCCACGATCACCGCGACCGCGGCGACCTGGAGCGAGACGAGGAGCGCCTCGAGGAGGTCGTCGTTGGCGAAGAGGCGCGGATACCAGTCGAGGGTGAAACCGCGCCAGATGAACGTCCGGCGCGAATCGTTGAACGAGAAGATGATCAGGACGACGATCGGGGTGAAGAGGAACGCGTAGATCGCGACGGCGAACGCGGACAGCCACCGATTGCGTCCGCTCACGCGAACGTCTCCCGGCGCAGGGAGCGCAGCGCGAGCAGGGTCCCGCCCAGGGTCACGATCATCAGCATGAACCCGAGAGCGGATCCGTACGGCCAGTCGCGGCCGGTCGTGAAGAGGGTCTGGACGAGCTTGGCCGCGGTCGTCGTCTGGGCGCCGCCGAGCAGGTCGGGCGTGACGTAGTCGCCGATCGCCGGGATGAACGTCAGCAGCGAGGCGGCGATGATCCCGGGCATCGTCAGCGGCAGCGTCACGTGGAGGAACGCGCCGCGGCCGCTGGCGTACAGGTCGCGGGCAGCCTGGACGAGGTTCTGGTCGAGCCGGTCGATCGACACGAACAGGGGCAGGATCGCGAACGGCAGGAACCCGTAGGTCATCCCCAGGATCACGCTGATGTCGGTGTTCAGCAGGATCAGCGGCTCGTCGATCAGGCCGATCGCCCGGAGCAGACCGTTCAGGACGCCGTTGTCGCGGAGGATGATCATCCAGGCGTAGGTCCGGATCAGGTAGCTGGTCCAGAACGGGAGCATCACGAGGATCAGGAGGAGGACCTTGCGCTGGCCGCCGTAGCGCGAGATCCAGTAGGCGATCGGGTAGCCGAGGGCGATCGACAGGATCGTCGTGATCAGCGCATACCGGATCGAGTTGGCGAAGGCCGGCAGGTACTCCGGCCGGGTCGCCTTGGCGTAGTTCTGGAACCCTGGATGGTCGAGCAGGATATTGCCGGTTGCATCCCGGGTCCCGAGGCTGACCACGAAGATGATGCCGAGCGGGACCACGAAGAAGAGCGCCAGCCAGACGACGCCAGGGGCGACCAGGACGGCCGCCCCGAGACGCGACGTGATGCGACTCCGCCGCGAGCGGTGAACCGCCCCGAGCGGTCTGGGTTCGGCCACGGCCGAGCCGGGCGCGTCGGGCGCGTCGGTTGTGGCGGTCATCGATGGATCTCTGATCGCCGGCTGGTCAGGCCTTGAGGGCGTTCCAGCGCTCGGTGTACTTGTCGTTGTCGAGGCCGAGCTGGAGGAGCTCGACGAGCTTGTCGAGGAGAGCGAGGTCGGGGTTGACGTTGGGATCCTCGAGGATCGCCTTGCTGATGAACTCCATCGCAGCGGCGTTCGGTCCCATGTACCCGATGTAATTGGTGTTGGCCGCGCTGACCTTGGCGTCGAGGTTGAAGTTGATCCACATGTTGGCCGCGACCGGATGGGGCGCACCCGAGGTCACGACCATCGTGTCGGAGCCGCGGACCGCGCCCTCCGACGGGATGACGTACTTCACGTTCGGGACGTCCTCGTACATCTGGTAGACGTCGCCGGACCACGTGTGGGAGATGATCGCCTGGCCGTTGATCATCGCGTTGATGTGGTCGGTCGTATAGGTCCGGACCAGCGGCTTCTGCTCCTCGAGGAGGGCGGCCATCCTGTCGAGGTCGGCCACGTTGGTGGTGTTCGGGTCCAGCCCGAGTCGGAACGCCGCGACCGCGAAGACCTCGCGGGAATCGTCGAGCATCGCGAGCTTGCCCTTGTAGGCGTCGTTCCAGAGCGACTCCCAGCTCGTCAGATCCTCGTTGATCTTGTCGCCGTCCCAGCAGAATCCGGTCGTCCACCACATGTACGGCATCGAGTTGAGGTTTTTGGGGTCGTAGCCCGGGTTCTGCCACTGCTCCCCGAGATTCGTCGCATTCGGGATGAGCGACGGGATCAGCGGTTGGATGATCCCGTCCTTGAGAAGCGCCGGGACCTCGACGGAGGTCGGGTAGGCGACGTCGTAGCCTCCGCCCTTCCCGTCGATCCGGATCTTGGCGATCATCGTCGACGCGTCCGGGAACTTCTCGTAGCGGACCTTGATCCCGGTCGCGTCCTCGAACTCCTTGGCGGTGTTCTCGCCGATGTATGCGTCCCAGTTGTAGATGATGACTTCGCTCTCGGGCGACGGCACGGGCGTCGGCGCGGCGTTGGCCGAGGCGACCGGCGGGACGGATCCCGGGCCGGTCGACGGCGGCGCGACGGACGCCGGCACGGACGGCTGCGGCGTGGCGGCCGCTCCGCAGGCGGCGAGGATCGGGGCGAGGGCGGCGAGGGGGCCGACCCGGGCGGCGGTCTCGAGCAGCTGGCGACGGCTGATCCGGCGGGCGGCGAGGGCCCGGTAGACGGTGAGCTCGAGATCGTCGGGCGTCGTGGCCGCGGGCCGGGTGAATCGGTCGTTCATGCCGGGATCTCCTCCTGTGTCGGCTGCTCGGCGAGAACGAGGGCCTCGCCGGGCGACCAGGTGACATCGACGGCGCCGCCGACCGGGAGACGGTTCCCGGTCTTGGGCGCGATGGCGGTGATCGACAGTCCGCCCACCGAGCGGACGAGGTACTGGACGTTGCTGCCGAGATAGGCAACCTGTTCGACGGCGGCCGCCAGGGACCCGGGACCGGCGATCGACGCGGCGGCCGGGTCGTCGCCGCTGCGTGGGTGCAGGGCGACGGCCTCGGGCCGGACGCTCAGCTCGACCGCGCGACCGACGACGACGTCGGCGCCGGCCGCGGTGTGGCACGTCTCGCCGCTCGACAGCCGGACGATCGCCCGCCCGCCGTCGATCGACTCGACCTCGCCGGTGAGCAGGTTCGAGGTCCCGATGAAGTCGGCCACGAAGCGCGTCCGCGGCCGTTCGTACAGCTCCTCGGGCGTGCCGAGCTGCTCGACCTTGCCGCCGCGCATGACGGCGATCCGGTCGCTCATCGTGAGCGCCTCCTCCTGGTCGTGGGTCACGTAGACGAATGTGATCCCGACCTCGGTCTGGACCCGCTTCAGCTCGATCTGGAGGGCCTTCCGGAGCTTCAGGTCGAGCGCGCCGAGGGGCTCGTCGAGGAGGAGGACGTTGGGCCGGTTCACGAGCGCCCGGGCGAGCGCGACCCGCTGCTGCTGGCCGCCCGACAGCTGGTTCGGCTTGCGCTTGTCGTAGCCGCCGAGATGGACGAGGTCGAGCGCTTCCGCGACGCGGCGCTTCGTGTCGGACTTGTCGACGCCTTTACGCCGGAGGCCGAACGCGACGTTCTCGTGGACGTCGAGGTGGGGGAACAGCGCGTAGTTCTGGAAGACCATGTTGACCGGGCGCTTGTCGGGCGGATCGGTCGTCACGTCGCGGCCGCGAAGCTCGATCCGGCCGGCCGTCGGAAGCTCGAAGCCGCCGATCATCCGGAGGGTCGTCGTCTTGCCGCAGCCGCTCGGGCCGAGCATCGAGAAGAACTCGCCGGGCCGGATGTCCATCGAGACCCGATCGACCGCGCGAACGTCGCGGAAGTGCTTCGTCAGGTCGGTCAGGCGGATC
>JBKJOK010000130.1:0-7828 GCA_046595595.1 Candidatus Limnocylindrales bacterium | reverse complement strand
ACGAGCGCCGCGTGGACCCATCCGCGCGCAGGGGTGGGATCGCCGTCCGGTGCTGGAACCGGAGGTGGTCGGCCCGCAGCCCAACCCGGAGAGTCCGTCGACGTGACCAACATCTGGTACATCGTGGGGTTCCTGATCGCCGGCATCTCGTTCGTGTTCCTCACGATCGGGGCGTCCTGGCTGATCACCCATCGCAACCGCGGCGATGTCCACAAGGGCCTTCCCTACGAATCCGGCATCGACACGTACGGCGACACCCACGGCCGGTTCGGCCTGTCGTTCTACATCTACGCCCTGCTGTTCGTCGCCTTCGACATCGAGGTGATCTTCATCTACCTCTGGGCGATCATCTTCCGGGCGCCCGACGTCGACATCGGCTCGCTGTTCATCAGCATGTTCGCCTTCGTCGGGATCCTCCTCCTGGGCCTCGCCTACGCCTGGCGGAAGGGAGTCCTCGCGTGGCGCTGACCGACGAGCCGGGCGCCGGCCTCGGGACGGGTCCGGACGATGCAACCGCGATCGGGTCCGACGCGCCGGGCAACGCGCCGGCGGCCATCACGATCAGCCAGACGGCCGTGGCCGAGCCGCTGATCGTGGCCAACGCCCTGTGGCGCTCGACCGATCCGAACGCCTACCGGGGCGGCCTCGAGCCCGACGTGACCCACCTCCGCGAGGTCGAGGCCTCGGGCATCGCCCGGCGCGACGACGCCCGCTGGTCGGGCGTCCTCGAGGTCATCCCGACGAAGGCCGACTACGTCCTCGACCTGATCCGGGCGAACAGCCTGTGGCCGCTCCTGTCGGGCCTGGCCTGCTGCGCGATGGAGATGATGTCGGCGGCGACGTCGCGCAACGATATGGATCGCTGGGGCATGTTCCCGTTCCGGGCAAGTCCCCGCCAGGCCGACGTCCTGATCGTGGCCGGGACGCTGACGACGAAGATGGCCGGCCCCCTCGTCCGGCTCTGGGAGCAGATGCCCGAGCCGAAGTGGTGCGTCGCGATGGGTGACTGCACGTGCTCGGGCGGGCGCTACAAGCGGAGCTACTCGACGGTCGAGGGGATCGACCGGATCATGCCGGTCGACGTCTACGTGCCCGGATGCCCGCCCCGTCCCGAGGGCCTGATCTACGGGATGATGAAGCTCCAGCAGCTCGTCAAGGACCGCCGCGGGCATTGGCCGGATCGGGCGGTTGGACCGACCGTGCCGGAGGACGTCTAGGTGGACGTCGCCCTCAAGCGCCGACTCCAGGCCCGTTTCGGCGAGCGCCTGACCGCCGCGATCCACCAGCGCCACGACGAGACGGAGATCCGGATCGCCGCCGGCGACGTGCCCGACACCCTGCGCGCCCTCCACGATGAGCCCGACTTCCGGTTCATCGTCCTGGCCGACCTCGCCGGCGTCGACACGGGCACGGTCATGCAGGTCGTCTACCACGTCTGGTCCGAGACGAGCCCGGACTGGCTGCGCGTCGTCGCCGACGGCCTGTCGCGCGAGGATCCGCGCGTCCCCTCGATCACGTTCCTCTGGAAGGGCGCCGAGTGGATGGAGCGCGAGGCCTACGACATGTTCGGGATCACGTTCGAGGGCAACCGCGACCTCCGCCGGATCTACATGCCGGCCGACTACCAGAGCTTCCCGCTCCGCAAGGACTTCTTCCTGCCCGACGACGCCGCTCGCTCGCCGGGCGCCGGGGTCCGCCACATGGAGCAGTCGCATTCGCCGAGCAACGCCAAGGCGGCGACCCTGATCCGGAAGACCCGGGCATGACGGCCGCACCGCCCCACAGCCACCTCCATCACGAGGTCCCGTCCGACGATCCGCGGGTCCAGCTGGACGAGGCCGCCGGGACGTTCGAGCCCGTGCCGCCGTACCCGCCGCGGACCGAGCGCGAGGCCGAGTTCTACACGCTCGGCGATGGCGAGATGTTCATCAACATGGGCCCCCAGCACCCCTCGACCCACGGCGTGCTTCGGGTCGTTCTCAAGCTCGACGGCGAGAACGTGGTCGACCTCGACCCAGTCCTCGGTTACCTCCATCGCGGCGTCGAGAAGCTGTGCGAGAACTCCGACTACCACCACACGATCGCCTACCTCGACCCGCTCGAGTACATCAGCTCCCTGTTCTGCGAGTGGCCCGGGGTGCTCGCCTTCGAGAAGCTGCTCGACGTCGAGGTGCCGCGCCGAGCCGAATACATCCGAGTCCTTGCGACCGAGCTGAACCGGATCCTGTCGCACTCGCTGTTCATGGGCTGGATGGCCCTCGACCTTGGCGGCCTGACTCCGGTCCTGTGGAGCTTCATCGAGCGCGACGAGATCGCCGAGATGCTCGCCTCGCTGACCGGCCAGCGGCTGCTGTTCAACTACCTCCGGATCGGCGGCGTCAACGGCGACCTGAACCATGACTTCATGAGTCGCCTCGGCGACTGGATGACTCGAGCCACCACCCAGATCGACAACAACCTGGGCCTCCTCAACGAGAACGAGATCTTCGTCCGTCGGATGCGCGGCCTCGGGACGATGGACAAGGAAACCGCCTTCCGGATGGCGATGACCGGCCCGAACCTGCGGGCCAGCGGCGTCCCGCTCGACTTCCGGCGGGCCCATCCGTACAGCGTCTTCCCGGAGCTCGAGTTCGACATCCCGACCCGCGACGAGGGAGACTGCCTGGCCCGCTATCTGGTCCGGATCGACGAGATCAAGCAGAGCCTCCGGATCATCGACCAGTGCCTCCACAACATGCCCGACGGGCCGATCATGGCCAAGCTCCCGCGGCTGCTCCGCCCGCGGCCCGGCCGGGCCTACGCCGCGGTCGGGGGACCGCGCGGGCAGTACGCCGCATACGTGATCAGCGACGGCACCGACCAGCCGTTCCGGATGCGAATCCACGACCCGTCGTTCGTCCATCTCCAGGCCGTCGGCACGCTGATGCCGGGCCATCTGATCGCCGACGCGATGGCCGTCATGGCGAGCCTCGACCCGATCATGGGCGGAGTCGACAAGTGAGTGATCGGTCGGTGCTCGCCCTGAGCCCGATTTCCCCATGTGCGACCGGGGGGAGTGTTAGCGCGTCCGAAGGTGGGTCGAGGGCAGGTGTCGATCCGATCATCAGCGCCGGACGGCTGATTGTTGGCGAGAATCGAGCTCCGCGCGCCGCCCGGACGGCGCCGAGCCAGCCTAGCGCTCCGGTGGAACGCATTTGGCAATTTCGGCACGGTTCCGCGGCGGGTCTGCCCCGATGACCGCCGTCTCACGCTCCTTCTCACGCCTGACCCTGGGCGGAAAGATCCTGTTCACGCTCGGCCCGATCCTGTTCCTGCTGACCGCCGGGCTCGTGGTCCTCGTGGCGGTCGCGGGCAAGCCGATCGTCGACTTCCTCGCGACCAACATCTGGCTCGTCCGCTTTGTCGTCGCAGCGACCGCTGTGCTCCTGATGAGCGTCCCCAGCGCCTTCCTGATCATCTACATGGAAATGAAGATCATCGCCCTGATGAACCTCCGGATCGGGCCGGATCGGGTCGGGCCGTTCGGATCGCTCCTGTCGGTGGTCCACGGCCTCAAGGTGCTCGCCAAGGAGGACTTCAGCCCGACCGGTGCCGACCGCCTGGTCTTCACCCTCGCACCGGTCGCGGTCTTCATGTCGACGATCATGGCCCTCCTGGTCCTGCCGTTCGCGCCGGGCCTGTTCGGGGCCGACATGAACATCGGCCTGCTCTACCTGTTCGCGGTCACCGGCCTGTCGGTGGTCGGGCTGCTGATGGCCGGCTGGTCGAGCTTCAACAAGTACTCGCTCCTGGGCGGGCTCCGTGCCGCCGCCCAGGTGATCAGCTACGAGATCCCGCTGATCCTGTCGGTCGTCGGGCTGCTTCTGCTGGCCGGGACGATGAGCCTCAACCAGATCGTCCTCGACCAGGGTCCGCATGCCGCGGTCATCGATCCGGCGACGGGTCTCGTGACGCGAGCCGCGACCAACGGCTGGTTCACCGACTGGTACGTCTTCCGGCAGCCGCTCGGCGCCCTGATCTTCTTCATCGCCGCGACCGCCGAGGCGAACCGGACCCCGTTCGACCTGACCGAGGCCGACAGCGAGATCGTCGCCGGCTTCGCGACCGAGTACTCGGGCATGCGCTTCGGGTTCTTCTTCTTCGCCGAGTACGTCAACGTATTCGTCGTCTCGGGCCTGATCGTCACCCTGTTCTTCGGCGGCTGGAACGCGCCGTTCCCGTGGCCGTGGCCGATCAGCCTGAACATCGACCCGGGATCGCTCGGGATCGGGCTCCTGTTCGCGCTCCTGATCGTGCCGCCGCTCTTGATCCTCGCCCTCGCGGCGCCGTTCTACGTCGGGCGGAGCTCGCTGCCGTGGTGGCAGGCGCTGATCATCGGGTTCGTCCTGTTCAACCTGCTCGCGATCACCGCGATCGGCGGGATCGCGTTCGTGAGCTGGGACTGGGTCGGGGGCCTGCTCTGGTTCCTGCTGAAGAGCTATACGTTCGTGTTCATCTTCGTCTGGATGCGCGGCACCCTGCCCCGCGTCCGGATCGACCAGCTCATGGGGTTCGCCTGGAAGTGGCTGCTGCCGGCCTCGTTGCTCAACCTGTTCGTGACCGCCGCCGCGCTCGTCGTGGTGAACAAGTGAACGCCGCGCGCGCGACGGACCCCACGGAGCCCGGGCGATGAGCCGCCTGCCGGGCCTCGGGATCGCCAAGGGCATGGCCCTGACCCTGCGCAAGTTCTTCGAGCCCAAGGCCACGATCAAATACCCCGAGGTCCGCCTCGACGTCCCGCCCAAGTTCCGGGGCCGGCTGCAACTGCTCTACGACGAGTACGGCACGCTCAAGTGCGAGACCTGCTTCCAGTGCGCTCAGGCCTGCCCGATCGAGTGCATCGACATGGGCGGCGTCGACACGAAGGGCCGTTACCACATCCACTGGGGCGCCCCCGAGACGTACGGCGAGCGGCGCGACGAGTCGGCCCTGCGGCGGTCCGGCCGGCCCGTGCCCGACCGGGCCTACGAGCACTTCGACCCCATCCACCCCGAGGCCCTCGAGGCGATCCTCGAGTGCTTCGACTTCGACCCGAAGCGGATGCTCGACATCCTCGACGCAACCCAGGCCGAGTACGGCCACCTGCCGGTCGCGGCCCTGAAGCTGATCAGCCAGAGAACCGGTGCGTGGTACGCCATGATCTACGGGACCGCCTCGTTCTACCGCCACCTCCGGTTCGAGCCGCCGGCGGCCGAGCCGCTCGCGGCCGCGACGGCCGACGCGCGGGCCGGACGCGAGACGACCTTCCTCGCCGGCCTCGATGCGTCGCTCGCCGGATCGTCCGGCGCGGGCGCCTCGCGTGCCAACGGCGCGGCCGGAGCGGCCCCCGGCGCCGGCTCGGCGCGGGCATGACCCGATGACTGCGATCCTGCGCACCCCGAAGGACTGGCCGGCAATCCTGCTCCCGCGCGAAGGATCGACCGACCCGATCTCCCTCGACGCCGCCCGCGACGCCGGCGCATTCGTCGGCCTCCGCCGGGCGCTCCACGATCTCGGCGCGACCGGGACGATCGCGACGGTGGCTGCCTCGGGGCTGCGCGGCCGGGGCGGGGCCGGCTTCCCGACCGGCGAGAAGTGGCGGGCGGCCGCTGCGGCACCGGCCGGACTGTCGGGCCGGCGCTACGTGGTCGCGAACGGCTACGGAGCGGACCCGTCGTCGCAGACCGATCGGACGCTCCTCGAGCGGAACCCGTATGCCGTCCTCGAGGGCGCGCTCATCGCCGCCACCGCGATCGGCGCGGACGAGGCGATCATCGCGGTTCGGGCCGACGCCAGCGACGCGATCCGGGGCCTGGAGACCGCGGCCGCCGCAATGCTCGAGGCGAACCTCGCGGGCGACGACATCCTTGGCTCAGGACGCTCCGTCGAGATCTCGATCCGGCCGGTCCAGGGCGCGTACATGCTCGGCGAGGAGACCGTCCTCCTGAAAGCCCTCGAGGGCAAGCGCGGCCAGCCCGAGCAGCGCCCGCCGCAGCCGACGACGGTCGGCCTCTTCGGCCAGCCCACGGTCGTCCAGAACGTCCAGACCCTCGCCTCGATCCCGTGGATCCTGGCCAACGGCGCCGAGGCGTTCGCCGCGATCGGCTCGAAGGCCAGCCCGGGCACGATCCTCGTCTCGGTCCGGGCGCCCGCCGGGGCCGGCGTCGCCGAGGTCCCGATCGGAACGAGCCTGCGCGACATCGTCGCCCTGGCCGGCCCGCGCGCCGCTGCGGCGGAGCTCAAGGCGCTCCTCGTCGGCGGCCCGTCCGGGGGCATCCTGCCGGCCGAGCTGGCCGACACCGCCTACGAGTTCGAGGCCCTCCGCGCCGTCGGCGCCCACATCGGCTCGGGCTCGGTCGTCGCGGCCGACAGCCGGGCCTGCATCGTCGATCTCGCCCGGCTCCTGACCCGCTTCTGTGCCGACGAGGCGTGCGGCAAGACGATCCCGTGCCGGATCGGTCTCCGTCGCGTCAGCGAGATTGGCGACCGGATCGCGACCGGCGTCCCGAAGCCCACCGACCTCGCTCTCCTGGCCGATCTGTCGGCCGATATCGTCGGGTCCGCGCTGTGCGATCACGAGCGCCTCGCGACCCTCCCGTTCGCGAGCGGGATGCGATACTTCCGATCCGAGCTCGACGAGCACATCATGCGGAGCTCGTGCCCGGCCGGCGTCTGCCGACCGATCGCGGTCGCCGCTGGCGCAGCCCACTGACGAGACGATGACCGACCTGATCACCCGCCCCGATGGTAGCGCCGCCCTGGTCCCGCTCGACGATTCGGTCGCCGAGCGCGTGCTCACGACCCAGTCGCCGCAGCGCCCGCAGTCCACGCCGCGGATCCGGATCGAGGTCGACGGCCGGGTCGTGGAGGGCTTCGAGGGCCAGACGATCCTCGAGGTCTGCCGCGACAACGGGATCGAGATCCCGACCCTCTGCTACGAGCCCAAGCTGCCCGGGTTCGGCGCCTGCCGGATGTGCGTCGTCGAGGTCGAGGGCGAGGAGCACCCGCCGATCTCGTGCTCGCGGACGTGCGAGCCGGAGATGGTCGTCAAGACCCAGACGGAGGAAGTCCGCCGCCTGCGCCGGACGAACCTCGAGCTGATCTTCTCGGACCACAACGCGTACTGCCTGCCGCCCTGTCAGAACAAGTGCCCCAGCCACATCGACATCCCGGGCTTCCTCAAGGCCAACGCCGAGGCGAACTTCGTCGAATCGACCCGGATCTTCAAGCGCACGATCCCGTTCCCGAGCGTCCTCGGCCGGGTCTGCCCGGCGCCGTGCGAGGAGCACTGCCGGCGCGACGAGGTCGATGAGGCGATCGCGATCCGCGACTCGCACCGGTACGCGGGCGACCAGGTCCTGAAGTCGATGCTCGACGACGGGATCGATCCGCCGGTCCCGTTCGAGATCCAGCCCAAGTCCGGCCGGCGGGCCGCGGTCATCGGCTCCGGGCCGGCCGGCATGGCCGCCGCCTACTACCTGTTGATCGCGGGCCACGACGTGACGGTCTTCGAGCGCGACGCGGCCCCCGGCGGGATGCTCCGCTACGGCATCCCGCAGTACCGCCTGCCCAAGGTCGAGGTCCTCGAGGCCGAGTACGAGTCGGTCACCCGGCTCGGCGGCAAGATGGTCTGCAATGCCGGTCTGGGCCGCGACTTCGGGCTCGACGATCTCCAGAACCAGGGCTTCGACGCGGTCGTCGTCGCGATCGGCTGCTACGACACGAACAAGCTCGGCGTCCCGAACGAGGACGCCACCGAGGTCCTCGACGGCCTCGAGTACCTGCGGACCGCGACCCTCGGCCTGCCCTA
>JBKJOK010000088.1:0-1608 GCA_046595595.1 Candidatus Limnocylindrales bacterium | reverse complement strand
GATCGCGCCGAGCGCCCGTCCCGGGACGCCGGCTTCGTTCGTGATCGAGCCGACGAGGTCGCCCGGCCGGACCCCGCTCTCGCGGCCGGCCCCGACCCAGAGGCGGACCCACGGAGCCCCATTCGGGTCACGGTCGGGACCCGGTCGAGGGCCGATCCCCGGACCCGGAATGATCGGACCGCCACGCTGGCCGCGGCCGCCAGGCCCGGGTTGCCCGCTCCGACCGTGGGACCCCGGCCCCGGCCCAGGGCGATCGCCGAACAGCGACGCCGGTGCGATCTCGGCTTCGGTCTCCTCCCCGGCATCGCGGCGCAACGCTGCCTCCGCCACACTTGCCGCGGCCAGGGCGACCTCGACCACGTCGAACTCGTCGGCCAGCGGCTCGACGACCGCCCGGAAGCGGTCCAGGTCGTCGCCGAGGAGGGCCTCGCGGATCGTGCCGCGGAGCGTCTCGAGGCGGCGCTCGCGGAGATCGGCCACGGTCGGGATCTGGCAGACCTCGAGCTTGGTCCGGGTGGCAGTTTCGATGTTCCGCAGAAGGCGGTGCTCGCGCGGCTCGACGAGCGTGATCGCGACCCCTTCCCTGCCCGCCCGGCCGGTCCGCCCGATCCGGTGGATGTAGGCCTCCGGGTTCGACGGGATGTCGTAGTTCACGACGTGCGAGACGTGCTCGATGTCGAGACCGCGGGCCGCGACGTCGGTCGCGACGAGGACGTCGAGCGCGCCTTCGCGGAACCGGCCCATGACCCGGTCGCGCTGGCTCTGGTCCATCCCGCCATGGAGGGCCGCGGTGTCGTGGCCCTGGGCGGCGAGCCGGCCGGACAGATCGTCGACCTCGCCCCGGGTCCGGGCGAACACGAGGGCCGACGTCGGGTCCTCGAGGTCGAGGATCCGGCCGAGCGCGGCGGACTTGTCCTGGCGACGGACGACATACGCGACCTGGCGGACCTTGGCGGCATGCTCGCGGGTCTGCCGAGCGCGATCGATCCGGACGCGGACGGGATCGTTCAGGTGGCGCTTCGCGATCCTGGCGATCGGCGGCGAGATCGTGGCCGAGAAGAGCGCCGTCTGGCGGGTCTTCGGCGTGGCCGACAGGATCGCTTCGAGGTCCTCGGCGAAGCCCATGTCGAGCATCTCGTCGGCCTCGTCGAGGACGACGAACTCGATCCGGTCGAGGGCGATGCTCGCCCGGGTCAGGTGGTCGACGGCTCGGCCGGGCGTCGCGACGAGGACATCAACGCCGCGGGCCAGACCACGGAGCTGCTGGCCGATCGCCTGGCCGCCGTACACCGGCAGAACCCGGATCGCGAATGGCTGGCCGTAGCGATGGATTGCCTCGGCAACCTGGATCGCGAGCTCGCGGGTCGGGGTGAGCACGAAGGCGCGCGGCCGGCCGTCGCGGTCACGCGGCTGAACCGCGCCGAGTCGCTGGACCATCGGCAAAGCGAAGGCCGCGGTCTTGCCGGTGCCCGTCGGGGCCTCGGCAAGGATGTCGCGGCCGGCGAGCAGCGACGGGATCGCCTCGCGCTGGATCGGGGTCGGCTCTTCGTAGCCGAGGCCGGACAGGGCATCGATCAGGCGCGGATCGAGATCGAGCGCCTCGAAGCC
>JBKJOK010000305.1:0-11838 GCA_046595595.1 Candidatus Limnocylindrales bacterium | reverse complement strand
CGTCAGCCGGTCCGCTGCAACCCGGCGGCGATCCCGTTGACGGTGAGCTGGACCAGGCGCAGCAGTCGGGCCCGCTCCGGATCGTCCGGGGCGGCGGCCCGCAACCGCGTCAGGAGCGTGACCTGGAGCTCCGACAGGGAGTCCACGTACGGGTCGCGCAGGCCCATCCGGCGGCGCAGCTCGGGGTCGCGGTCGAGGAGGCGATCACGGCCGGTCAGTTGGCCCAGGCAGGTGACCGTCCGGACGTACTCCGCCTCGATCGTCGGCCACGCGCCAGCCGGGTCATCTGCGAGCGCGGCGTACTGGCGGGCGACCCCCAGGTCCGCCCGGGCGAGGGCGAGCTCGGCGTTGTCGACGAGGCTGGCGAAGAACGGCCAGCGGGCGTAGAGCCGACGAAGGGCGGCGAGGCCGCCAGCCCCGTGGCGGGTTCCGTAAGCGTCGAGGGCGACGCCCAGCCCGAACCAACCGGGCAGCTCGATCCGGGCCTGGGACCAGGCGAAGACCCACGGGATCGCACGGAGGTCGGCGATCGAGCCGCCGGCTGACGGGGCCTCGGGCGCATGACGGGCGTCCGACGCCGACGTCGCCCCACCCGGACGGCCGCGGGCGGCCGGCCGAGAGCCGAGGCGGAGCGTCGCGATCTCGTCGATCGGTGTGGCCTGGCGGAAGAATTCGACGAACCGCGGGCCTTCGACGAGGCTCCGGTATGCCGCCCGTGAGGTGGCCGCGAGCTCGTCGAGAATCGGGCCGCCCGACGCCTCGAGCGGCAGGAGCGCGGCCTCATGCGCCGTCGAGGACGCGACGAGCGTCGCTGCCGCGAGCCGCTCGAGATGGCGCTGGGCGATCCCCGCGTCGGTGTAGTTGGCCGCGATCACCTCGCCCTGCTCGGTCAGCTTCAGCCGCCCCTCGAGCGATCCGGCGGCCAGGCCCAGGATCGCCCGGTTGGCTGGTCCGCCGCCCCGCCCGATCGCCCCGCCGCGGCCGTGGAACAGGGTCAACTCGACCGCGTGCTCGCGCGCCGTCGCGATGAGCGCCGCCTGGGCGAGATGGAGCAGCCAGTTCGCGGCGAGATAACCCGATTCCTTGTTCGAGTCGGAGTAGCCGAGCATCACTTCCTGGCGATCGCCGCGGGCGCGAAGGTGGGCGCGGTACGTCGGGTCGGACAGGATCGCGGCCAGGATCGGTCCGGCCGCCTCGAGCGTGGCCGCATCCTCGAACAGCGGCACGACATCGAGGATCGCCACCGCCGCGTCCGAACCGGGCGTCGCCGAGGCGGTCGCCAGGCGGAGCACCCGCCTGACGTCGTCGGCCTCGGCCGTGAACGAGATCACGTAGCGTCCGGCGGCCTGTGGCCCGTAGCGAGCCTGGGCCGCGGCCACGACCCGAAACGTGTCGATGACTTCGGCCGCGGACACGCCGGCCACGACCTCGCGCCGCAGATCACCGGCCGCAACCGCCGCCTCGGTCTCGCGGTGGGCCGTGCTGTGCTGGCGGACCTCGAGCGAGGCGAGGTGGAAGCCGAACGTCGCCAGCTGCCAGCGGAGGTCCACGACGTCACCCCAGGCCACCCGCCCCAGCCCGTCGGCCACGAGGGCGTCCTGGATCTCGACGAGCTCGTCATCCAGCTCGTCGGGTCCCGAGTACCGGCCGCTGAGCGGCGCCGCCTGACCGGTGAGATGGGCCCGCGTCCGGCGCAGCCGCTCGGCCACGAACCCGAAGCGCTGGCGATACGGCTCGTCGGGATAGCGTCGGCGGAGCTGGCGGTCGAGGTCGGGCAGGAGATCGGCGTCGCGGGCGAGACGCCCGGCCAGCGTCCGAGACAGGTGCTCCCGCGACGTCGCGGCCGCGATCGTCTGGGCCAGCCGGGTCGCAACGGCCTCGTATCCGCGCAGGACGTGATCGGCGTGGATCCGGAGGGTCCGCTCGGTGATCTCGGCCGTCACCGCGGGGTTGCCGTCGCGGTCGCCGCCGATCCACGAATCCCAGGCGAGGAACGCCGTGGCTCGCGGTGGGCGGGTGCCGGTCCGGCCGCTGTCGGTCGCCTCGTGGATTCCGCCGTCGCCGCTGCTCCCGCCGTCGAGCGCGGCGTCGGCCTCGCGATAGATCCGGGGGACGACGCTGAACAGGGTCTCGTCGAAGAACGCGAGCGCGGTCCGGACCTCGTCCAGCGGGGACACCGCCGCCGCCCGGAGGTCGGCCGTCCGCCATAGGAGCGTGATCTCCTCGCGCAGCCGGCGGCGCACATCGCGATCCTCGCCGGCGACGATGTCGCGTTCGGCCAGGCGGGCGAGGAGGCGATCGATCCGGCGCAGGGCAATCAGCACCGTCCGGCGGCGGGCCTCGGTCGGATGGGCGGTCAGAACCGGCTGGATCCGGAGGCGACCGATCGCGCTCGCGATGCCCGCGTCGTCGATGCCCGAGCGGCGCAGCCAGGCGACGGCGGTCGCGAGCGAGTCGTCCGGGCGCCGCTCGTCGCCGGTTCCGCGCCGGCCGCCGGCCGATCGCTGCGCCGCGCGCTCGGCCCGGCGGCCCTCGCGGACCAGCTCCCGTTCCTCGGCGAGGTTGACGAGCCGGAAATACAGGCTGAACGCCCGGACGACGACCTCGGCCCGGTCCGGGTCCAGGGCGGCCAGCTCCGCGACGAGCCCGGCCCGGAGCGACGGATCGTCGCCGCGCCGGAGGCGGATCGTGGTCCGTCGGACGCGCTCGACGAGATCGAGCAGGTCGCGCCCGGCCTGCTCCGCGATCACCTGGCCGAGGAGCGAGCCGAGGAGCCGGATCTCGAGCCCGAGCGGATCCTGGGCGCGGCCCGTTCCGATCGTGGCCGGCTCGGCCCGGACCGCCTCGTTCGGGCGTCGGATGTGGCGGGCCATCGCCTCAGGCCGCCTGCGCGAAGGTTGCGACGCGACCGTTCCGCAGCCCGTCCGGTTCGCGCCCGCAACCTTTTGCGAGGAGATCGCCTCGTAGGCTTGTAAGGTGATCGGCATGACGGCGCCCGAGATCGGATCGAGCACCGGACCGGATCAGCTGGAGCAGCTCCGGTTCCTGCATGAGGTCGCCCGCCTTGCGACCACGGCCCGGACCTGGGACGAGCTTCTCGAGACGGTCGTCGACGGGACCCGCGATGCGCTCCACGGCGATGTCACCTCGCTCTATCTGCTCGATCGGGATGGAGCCTACCTGACGCTGGCGGCCACGAACGGGCTGGATCGGTACCAGATCGGCCGGGCCCGGGTCCCGTACGGCGAGGGCGTCACCGGGCGTGTCGCGGCCAGCCGCGAACCGTTGGTCATCGCCGATGTCCGCTCGGACCCGCGCTTCCTGTGGGTCCGGGGCATCGACCAGCGCCGCTTCATCGCGTCGATGCTCAGTGTGCCGTTGACCTGGAACGACCAGATCGTCGGCGTCCTCAACGTCCAGACCGAGGTCGAGCGGCCGTTCACCGCGGGGGACGTCGCCCAGCTCCAGGCGATCGGCGACCTGCTGGCGGGAATTGTCGAGAAGGGTCGCCAGCAGACCGAGGCCGAGGAGCGCCTCGAGCAGCTCCGCCAGATCGACGAGGCCCGCTCCGAGCTGATCGCCCTCGTCACTCACGAGCTGCGGACCCCGCTGGCGGTCGTCCGGGCCTATACGGAGCTTCTCGCCGACGACCCGCCCCTCGACGGCCGCGATTCGCGCGACCCCGATCGGCGCGCCCAGCGTCAGGCCTGGCATGACGCGGCGATGGACCAGGTCGAGCGGCTCGATCGCCTCGTGGACTCGATCCTCGCCTCGGTCCGGATCGTGCCGGCCGAAGCCGCAACCGTCACCCCGACCGACATCGAGGCCGCGATCGCCGAGGTCACCGATTCGATCCGGCCGATCGTCCGCCAGCACCACCTCGATGTCCGGACCGGCCTCCGCCATCACGCCCTGGCCGACGCCCCGCGGCTCCGCCAGATCCTCGAGCATCTGATCGAGAACGCGGTGAAGTACGCCCCGCCGGACACGACGATCACCGTCGACCACGACCTCGTCGAGGGCTTCGTCCGGATCGGCGTCACCGACCAGGGACCGGGCATCCCCGAGGAATGGCGCGAACGAATCTTCGAGCCATACGCCCGGCGCGAGACGCACACGGCGCGCGGCTCGGGGATCGGGCTGTACGCGGCCAAGCGCCTCGGTGAATCGATGGGCGCTCGACTGTGGGTCGAGCCCGCCGAACCGACCGGCGCCCGCTTCGTCATCGCCCTGCCGGCCGCGGCGGCCGTCTGATGCGCCACCTTCCCCAAGCCATCCGCCACGATCCCATCCGCCCCGCACACTGAGGTCGCCATGATCGCCACTCGCCCGCTCCGCATCCTCGTCGTCGACGACGACCCGGCGATGGTCGGCGCGATCACCGCGCTGGTCGGGACGGAGGGCCACCAGGTGATCACCGCCTACGACGGTCTGACCGCGGTCAAGCGCTTCCGTGAGGAGGCCCCGGACCTCGTCCTGCTCGACCTCGCGATGCCCGGCCCCGACGGATTCACCGTCGCCGGGCAGATCCGGGCCGCCGGCTCCGCCCCGATCGTGGTCGTGTCCGGCGAGAGCGCCGAGGAGGCGAAGGTCCGGGCGCTCGGCATTGGCGCCGACGACTACCTCGTGAAGCCGTTCGGCAAGGCCGAGCTGCTGGCCCGGATCGCGGCGGTCATGCGCCGCGTCGACCGCTCGACCGCGGGGGCGGCGACCGGGCCGGTCTCGGCCGGCGATCTCGTCCTGGAGCCGGCCCGCCACGAGGCGCGCGTCGGGACGAACGGGTTGACCCTGACCCCGACGGAGTTCCGCCTCCTCGAGGCGCTCGTCCGCGCCGCCGGTGACATCGTCCCGCACCACCTCCTGGCGCGATCGGGCTGGCCGGCCGAGACGGATCCGGACCTGCTCTGGCTGAAGCCCCATCTGGCCCGGTTGCGGGCCAAGGTCGACAGCGCCGGCGGCCCCCAGATCCTCGCGGTGCGAGGTGTCGGCTACCGGATCGAGACGGGCGGCTAGGCTCGTCGCCCATCCGGACAGCCCCGGGACCCGGGACCCGCTCCCCGGATACGCGTCAGGTAACGAAATCCGGCTCGGCCCGCTCGGCTGCGCGCTCATCCGTCGCGAGCACGCTCGCTGGTCGCCGATCCGGGTACGGCTGACGTAGCGGTCGTCCGAGGGTCGGAACGTCAGGCGAGGGCGAGCGAGGCCGCTCGATAGCCGCTGACGTCATGCGCCTGGTCCACGCACTCGACGCGGCAGCCGCGGGCGTCGCGGCCGGCCATCGGGTTGAAATGGAACCAGGCGATGTCGTTGCCGGCCATCGCGGAGCGCAGCCGACAGCCGCACGCGGCGCAGGTGACCGGCGCGCCATGGCCATCACGAACAGCGACGGGCCGGCGGACCTCGGGATCGGAGGGGTGGATCATCGGGCGGCCTTCGCTTTCCGGGGAGGGAGACGACAAGACGGCGCTCGAGACGCCGTCGGCTGATCCTCGACCATCCGGCGTTGCGCGCGCGACACCGACACCGTTGCCTCTCGGTTGCGGTCCGGTTGCGGCCGCTCGGCCGACACGGACTTCGTGCGATTCCGCGAGATCACCTGGCTGAAGCCGCTCGATCGCTGATCGCCGGCGAGCGGATCAGCCTGTCGCCACGGATGCCGGGAGCGGGCTCGCCAACGTCGCGGCGGCTGCCGATACCGGCTGCTCGACCGGCACCGCCGCGGTCGGCGCGATCGGCTCGATCAGCCAGATGTCGGCCTCGAGCGGAGCCCGTTCGGCGAGGAGGCGCGCCGCCAGCGCCGAGCCGGCCTCGCGATGGAGCTCGACGAGGCCGCGCACCTCGGCGATGAGTTCCGGACCATCCGCGCGGGCGGCGATCGCACTCGACAGGCGCGTCCCGTGCACGCTCCGCGCATCGAGCGCGGCGAGGTGCCGGCCGTCCGGGTCGTACAGGTACGCCCGGCCACCGGTCATCCCGGCCCCGAAGTTCGCGCCGACCGGCCCGAGGACCACGACGGCGCCGCCGGTCATGTACTCGCAACCGTGCGGGCCGAGGCCCTCCACGACCGCCTGGGCGCCGGAGTTGCGAACGGCGAAGCGCATTCCCGCCCGTCCGATCACGTGGAGCCGGCCGCCCGTCGCGCCGTACAGGCAGGTGTTGCCCGCGATCGCCTGGCGATGCGGCTCGGCGGCCAGGGTCGGCTCGGGGGCAACGACGACGACACCGCCGGACAGGCTCTTCGCGACGTAATCGTTGGCCTGGCCGACGAGACGGAGCTCGACCCCGGGACCGGCGAAGGCGCCGAACGACTGGCCGGCCGCGCCGCGCAGACCGAGCAGGATCGGACCGCTCAGCTCCTTGCGCTCGATCGCACCGGTCAGCCCGGCCCCGAACGAGCGATCGGCCGTGGACAGCGCCAGGCCGTCGGCCCGGAAGCCCGCCTGACCGTGGAGAGCGGCGGCGAGCCGGCGCTCGAGGGGGCTCGCCTCGCCGTGCCGGATCCCGCGCCCGGCTGATGCCGGATCGGCTCGGCGCTCCGCGCTCGCCGGCCAGTGCCCGGCGCCGACGACCAGCCCGAGTTCGAGGGTGGCGACCGTCCGGTCCGGCACGAGGAACCGGCGCGATTCGCCGACGAGCTCGCCTACCGTGCGCGCGCCGACGGCGGCCATCTCGACCCGGAGGCTCTCGGCGAGGGACAGCGCGTAGCGCTCGACCTGCTCGGGGGTCCCGGCGAACTTCGCCCGGAGGTCCTCGCGCTGGGTGGCGATGCCCGTCGGACACGTGTCGAGGTGGCACTGGCGGGCCATGTCGCAGCCGACCGCGACGAGCATCGCGGTCCCGAACGCGTATTCCTCGGCGCCGAGCAGGGCCGCGATCAGGAGGTCGCGGCCCGTGCGCAGGCCGCCGTCGGTGCGGAGCGCCACGCGGTCGCGCAGCCCGTTCCGGAGGAGCGTCTGGTGGACCTCGGCGAGACCGAGCTCCCAGGGCGCGCCGACGTGCTTGATCGAGGACAGGGGCGACGCGCCGGTCCCGCCGCTGTGGCCGGCGAGATGGACGTAGTTCGCACCCGCCTTGGCGACCCCGGCGGCGATCGTGCCGACGCCGCGGCTGGCGACGAGCTTGACCCCGATCCGGGCCGTCGGGTTGATCGCGCGGAGGTCGGCGATCAGCTGGGCGAGGTCCTCGATCGAGTAGATGTCGTGGTGCGGCGGCGGGCTGATGTAGCTCATCCCGGGCTGGCCGCGTCGGAGAGCGGCGATCCAGGCCGTGGCCTTCTTCGCGGGGAGCTGGCCGCCCTCGCCGGGCTTGGAGCCCTGGGCGATCTTGATCTCGAGCTGCTCGCCCCGGGCGAGATACGTGGCCGTGACCCCGAACCGGGCCGACGCAACCTGCTTGATCCGGGCGTCGTGGCGCTCGCCATCGGGGCCCGGGACGTACCAGCCGGGGTCCTCGCCGCCTTCACCGGTGTTGGCGGCCCCGCCCGCCCGCTGGATCCCGATCGTGAGCGTCTGGTGGGCCTCGGGTGAGAGCGCGCCGACCGACATCGCGGACACGACGAAACGGCGGACGATGGACCGGGCGGACTCGACCTCGTCGATCGGGACCGGGCCGACGCCGCGCGGCCGGCGGACGCGGAGGGCATCACGGACGACGCTGGGCTCGGGTCGAGCCACGGGGCCGCCGGCCGCGGCCGGAACCGTCGGATCGAGCGGCGCGAACCCGGACAGTGCCTGGATCTCGGTCACGATCTTCGGGGCGTAACGATGGACCTCGCCGTCGGCCCGGAACCGCGCGAAGCCGGGGTCCTGGAGCTTGTTCGCGGTCGTCGCCGGGGCGACCGCGCGCGCCGCGGCACGGCGCCGCAGCTGACGCTCCGCAAGGTCCGCGAACCCGACCCGGCCGGGCCACGCCGGCGCCGCCGGGAAGCAGCGTGATCGGATGTCCTCGTCGAGCTCGATCGTCTCGAACAGCTTGCCACCGATATACGACGACGCGGTGCTGATCCCCATCCGGGCAAGGGTCTTGCGCAGGCCCGCGTCGATCGCCGCGAGCAGGTTGCCGACCGTGGCCGCCGCGTCGAGCTCCTCGGCGCCGCGCGTCCCGGCCAGCTCCACGGCCAGCTCGATGGCCAGCCATGGGACGAGCCCGGTCGCGCCGACCGCGAGGACCATCGCGGCACCGTGGACGTCGAGGACGTCGGATGCCTCGACGACGAGGTCGGCCCGGCCGCGCAACCCGGCGGCGCTCAGGGCCGCATCCACGGCTCCGGCGGCGAGAACCGACGGAATCGGCAGTCGATCGAACGTGAAGGCGCGGTCGCTCAGGACGATCAGCTCGGTCCGGCCGCTGGCTGCCGCGACGGCATCCGCCGCGAGCCGGTCGAGGGCAGCCGACAGGGCCGCCGGTCCCTCGTCGGCGGGCCACGTCGCATCGAGCCGGCGAATGGGGCCGTCGAACGCACGCAGGAGGGCCGGCAGGTCGGCGAGGAACGGCCGGTCGAGCCGGATCGTGCGCGATCCGCGCGGCGGTCCGCCGAGAAGCGCCGGCCGCCGGCCGAGCTCGACCCGGAGATCCATGACGGCCCGCTCCCGCTCGGGGTCGATCGGCGGGTTGGTGACCTGGGCGAACGCCTGGCGCAGGTGGTCGGCGACCGGCCGGTCGATCCGGCCAAGACCCGGGATCGGCGTGTCGTCGCCCATCGACCACAGCGGCTCGTGACCCTCGAGGGCCATCGTCTTGATGTCGAGCCGGGCGTTCTCGGCGTGGAGGCCGGCGAGGAACTTCAGGTCGCTGCCGGTCGGCTCGCCGTCGAGGTCGAACGACGATTCGTCGTCGCCCGGGGCCGGGTCGAGGTGGCTCGGCCGCGGGGCGTCGTGGATCGGCAGGCGCCGGAGCAGAAGGGCCTTGGCCTCGACATCCTCGAGCACGAGGCCGCGCGCCGGATCGACGAGGAGCAGCTCACTCGGTCCGAGCCGGCCGCGCCGGACGGTGTCCTCGGGCGGCAGCGGGATCGCCCCGGCCTCCGAGCAGACCGCGACCAGCCGATCGCGGGTCACCGCGAACGCGGTCGGCCGCAACCCGTTCCGGTCGGAGATCGCGCCGACTCGCTGCCCGTCACCGAACACGATCGCCGCGGGGCCGTCCCAGGGCGCGAGGAAGCCCGCCGTCCGTCGGCGAAGGGCCGCGACCTGGGGGTGCGGCGAGCGGCGCAGCGGCTGGGCCTCGGGCATCGCGGTCAGGAGGGTCGTACCGAGATCCCAGCCCGTCGCGACGAGCAGCTCGACGAGCTCATCGAGCGACTGCGAGTCCGATCCGTCGGCGGACAGGAGTGGGCCTGCGGCGACGAGGTCCGCACCACGCGGCCCGGCCGGATCGGCGGCCCGGCCGCGGACCTGCGAGCGATTGCCGCGGACCGTGTTGATCTCGCCGTTGTGGGCGATGGACCGGAAGGGTTGAGCGAGACGCCATGTCGGCTGGGTGTTCGTGGCATAGCGCTGGTGGAACAGCGCGTATCGGACGCGGATCGCCGGCAGTCGCAGGTCGGGGTAGAGATCCGGCAGACGCGCACCGGCCACGAGGCCCTTGTAGACGATCGTCCGGCACGAGGCGGACGGGATCGCGATCACGTCGCCGAGCCCCGCGGCCAGGGCGGCGGACTCGACCCGGCGCCGGGCGATCACGAGGCGCCGCTCGAACGCCGCATCGGTCAGCGGGCGGCCATCGCGACGGGGCCCGGTCGGTCGCGCGACGAAGGCCTGGACGAACGTCGGTCGGCACGCGCGCGCGGCGCCACCGAGCGCGGTCGGGTCGCTCGGGACCGTCCGCCAGCGGACGACCACCAGGCCGTCGGCGGCCAGGGTGTCGGCGACGAGCCGGCGGGCCGCGTTGCCGCGGGCGCCGGGCCCGGTCCGGGGCAGGAAGAGCTGGAAGACGGCCGGCCGGGTCGCTGCCAGGCCCGAGCCCGGGACGAGCGATTCGACAATGCTTGGATCGAGCGGAAGGGAGATGCCGGCCCCATCCGACGACGCACCGTCGGCCCCGAACGCGCCGCGATGAGCGAGGGCGGCGAGGCCGCCGAGGGCCAGCGGAAGGACGTCGGCCAGGCGGCTGCCGCCAGCATCGGCCACGAACCCGATCCCGCACGCGTCGTGCTCGAAGGACGGGTCGTAGAGGGGCGCGATCGCGTCGCCGCGGAGGGCCCGGGAGGCCCGCGGTCGGCGAGTCCGGTGTGCTGGCTCGATGGACATTCGTTGAAGCTCCGTCGGTCATCCGAGAGGAGTCGAACCGACCGCCCGGGAGGAGCCGGACGGTCGGTCGATCAATGCTGCCGGAGTCGGAAGCGGCGGGCGTCTCGGGGGAACGTCCGCCGCTGCCGGACTACGCGGAGTAGGCGGCCTCGCCGTGGGTCGAGAGATCGATTCCGAGCTCCTCGTCCTTGGCCGAGATTCGGATACCGAGGATCGCGTCGACGAGCTTGATGATCACGAAGGTGGCGGCGACCGCGTATGCGATCACCGCGCCGACGGCGATCAGCTGGGTGAAGACCTGGCCGGCGTTGCCATCGATCAAGCCCCGGTAAGCCGGACCCTGGATCGCGCTCGTGGCGAGGACGCCGGTGGCGACGGCCCCGAAGACACCGCCGACCCCGTGGACCGCGAACACGTCGAGCGCGTCGTCGATCTTGATCCGCTCGCGGAGCAAGGTCGCGCTGTAGCACAGCCCGCCGGCCACGAGGCCGATGATGATCGCGCCACCCGGCGTGACGAAGCCCGAGGCCGGCGTGATCGCGACGAGGCCGGCCACGGCGCCGCACGCGGCACCCACGACGCTGACCTTGCGATGCATGAGGTAGCTCGCGCCGACCCAGGTGAGGGTCGCGGCGGCGGCGGCGGTGTTCGTGACGATGAACGCGCTGGCGGCGAGGCCACCCGCCGTGAGCGCTGACCCGGCGTTGAAGCCGAACCAGCCGAACCACAGGAGGCCCGCGCCGAGAACGGTCATCGGGATGTCGTGCGGCTCGATCTTTTCGGCACTGGCGACGCGCTTGCCGATGAGCAGGGCGACGATCAGGGCCGACACGCCGGACGAGGCGTGGACGACCGTGCCGCCAGCGAAGTCGAGGGCGCCGAGCTTGAACAGCCAACCGTCGCTCGCCCAGACCCAGTGCGCAACGGGCGAATAGACGACGAGGGACCAGAGGATCGTGAAGAGGACGAAGGAGGCGAACCGCTTGCGCTCGGCGAAGGCGCCGGTGATGAGCGCCGGCGTGATCGCGGCGAACATCAGCTGGAAGGCCGCGAACAGGACGAAGGGGATCGTCTTCGCGTAGACGGTGCTCGGCTCGAGGCCGACATTCATGAACCCCGCAAAGTCCAGGTTGCCGATCAGGCCCATCCCGTTGACGTCAGGCCCGAATGCGAGGCTGAACCCGACGAGGACCCACACGACCGACACGATCGCCAGGCCGAAGAAGCTGTGCATGATCGTCGAGAGCACGTTCTTGCGGCGAACGAGACCCCCGTAGAACAGGGCGAGCCCGGGCAACATGATCATGACCAGGGCCGTCGACATCAACAGCCAGGCGGTATCTCCCGAATCCATCCTGCGATCCTCCCTCCCGAGGCGACACGGACATCACGGGCATCGCCGGATGTGGGCGGAAGGCTATGGAGCGCGAAGGTCGCGGTCGGCCCCGTGGCGGGACCGACAAGGTGTCGGTTGGGGGGCGAGCGGACCCGAGTCGGGCCGCACGGTTGCGGACCGGGTACAGCCATGTTGACGACGGTCGGGGGCGGACGACGTCGCGAACCGTAACGGCACTGCAACGGGGTGCCATCC
>JBKJOK010000236.1:0-4987 GCA_046595595.1 Candidatus Limnocylindrales bacterium | reverse complement strand
CGCATGGTCCACGAGCCGCGCGGGTACCCGGCCGCAAACTGCAACCTGATCCTGCCCTCGAATCACCCGGACGCGGACGTCGGCTACGTGATCATGGAGCAGGTGGAGTACCCCGGGATGTCCGGCACGAACACCATGTGCGTCGTGACGGTGCTCCTCGAGACGGGCATGCTCCCCATGACCGAGCCCGTCACGGAACTGACACTTGAGGCGCCGGCCGGGCTCATCCGGGTCACCGCCGCATGCCGTGACGGCAAGGTCACCGGCGTCACGTTTCGTAACGTTCCGTCCTTCGCCACGCACCTCGACGTGCCCGTCGAAGTGCCGCAGCTGGGCACCGTCATGGTCGATGTCGCCTACGGCGGGATGTTCTACGTGATCGCCTCGGCCGAGGCACTCGGGCTGCGCCTGACCCCCGATGAGGGCTCCGACATCGCCCGGATCACGGAGATGATCAAGGCGGCCGCCAACGAGCAGCTGCCGGTCGTCCACCCGGAGCAGCCGGGCTTCACCGGGATCACGATCGGCCAGCTGTCCGGGCCGGCCCACGATCCAGCGAACTCGATGCGCAACGTCGTCACCGTCTCGAGCGGCGTGCTGGACTGGAAGCGCCCCGCGACGTGGACCGGGGCGATCGACCGCTCCCCGTGCGGGACCGGGACGTCAGCGCGGATGGCGACCCTCCACGCTCGGGGCCGGCTGGCGATCGGCGAGGACTTCCGCCACGAGGGGATCCTCGGCACCGTGTTCACCGGCCGGCTGCTCGAGGAGTCGCGCCTCGGCGACCGGGCGGCCGTCGTGCCTCAGATCACCGGCCAGGCGTGGATCACCGGCATCGCGGACTACGTGGTCGACCCGACCGATCCGTTCCCCGACGGCTTCACGATCGGCGACATCTGGGCCTGACCGCGGCGCGCTACGTCGTCAGCGCAGGAAGTAGCGGCGGTTCAGGGGCACTTCACTCACCGGCGCGATCGCGAGCGGCTCGCCGTCGAGCGTGACCTGGCCGTTGGTCGGGTCGAACTCGATCGGGGCCGTCGCCCGGTTCAGCCAGAGATCGTTCCGGGTCAGGCCCCTCGTTCGCCCGATCGGGACGACCTCGCGGCCCCCGACCGAGCTCCGCCGAAGCCGATCCGCGGCCGACGGCGCGGCAAACGTGACCCCGAGCCGAGGCGCGACACCCGGGGCCGCTCCCCAGTCCGGGCGATAGCGCGTCGGCTCGGCCCGCTCGACGGTCGCGTTGCCCTCGCCGAGCGGTCCCCACGCCGCGACGCCCGACTTCAGGACGAGCTCCGGCTTGGCCCCGAACCAGGCGGGCTTCCAGAGCACGATGTCGGCGAGCCGGCCGGGCCGAAGCGATCCGACGTGGTTCGCGATCCCGTGGGTGATCGCGGGCTCGATCGTGACCTTGGCGAGGTAGCGAAGGACCCGCTCGTTGTCATCCTCGTCGCCCGCTGTGCCCCCGCGTTTCAGCGTGCTACCACGCCAGCGTGTCAGCACGCTGGCAAGCTGGAACGAGCGGCGGACGGACTCCATGATCCGGCCCATCCCCTGCGAATCCGAGTTGATGATCTGAATCGCGCCGAGGTCGTGAAGTGGGCCCTCGGCCGCCATCGTCGCCGGGTGGATCCGACCACGTGCCAGCGCGATGTCCTCGGCCACGGCCATCGAGCCGCCGTGATTCAGGACGATCATCGCGACGTGCTCGGCCGCGGTGTTGACCCCGAACGGGAGCGTTGGCGTCGTGGACGAACAGATCACATTCGCCTCGCGCACCAGCCCGAGCAGGTCTGGCACGTGTCCCCCGCCGGTCCCCTCGACGTGATACGCGTGGACCGTCCGGCCGGCGATTGCCGCGATCGTGTCCTCGAGCTCGGCCGTCTCGTGCAGTCCGTCGGTGTGGAGCGCGACGGCGACCCCGGCGGCGTCGGCGAACCGGAGGGTGGCGTCGATCAGCTCCGGATCCGCCCCGTAATCCTCGTGGATCTTGAAGCCGACGGCGCCCGCCTCGACGAGCGCCTCGAAGTCGGGCCCGGCGACGGATCGAGCGCACGCCTGGATCCCGACGTTGAGCGGCCACTCGGTGAGGGCCGCGAGGGTCCGCTCCATCGCCCACGGCGGCCTCAAACCCGGCGGTGATCAGCGTCGTCACGCCGCCGGACAGGGCGGCCGGCATCAATTCCCGGCTGATCAGGTGAACGTGGCTGTCGACCGCGCCCGGCGTGGCGATCAGGCCGTAGGCCATGATCGGCGCGGTGTGCGGCCCGATCTCGAGCTCGATCCCGTCGCTGATCGCCGGGTTCCCCGCCCGGCCCACGCCGACGATCCGGCCGTCCTTGATCCCGATGTCGGCCTTGACGATCCCGATCGTCGGATCGATCACGAGAGCGCCCGCGACGACGGCATCGAGCTCGGAGTCGGACGCCCGGCCGGTCTGGGCCATCCGTGGGCGGAGCGTCTTGGCATAGCCCCAGATCGGCTCGTCGCCGGGCGCCTGGCGATCGGCTTCGACCCGGACCCACAGATCCGTGTCGGCCAGACGGACACGATCGCCGGCGGTCGGGCCGTAGCGGGCGAGCCGTTCGTCCGGATCGAGGCGGCGGCTCATCGGCCGTCGCCCGACGCATCGCCGCCCGAGCCGGCATAGCGCACGAGGACGACCGTCTTCGACTCACCGGGCGCCCAGGACTCGGAGACGCCGGCCGGCAGGTCGAGGCGGAACCCGATGGCCGCGGCCCGATCGAACTCGAGTCGCGCGTTGACCCGCTCGAACGGATGGTGCGACGAGATCCGGATCGAGCGCCGCGACGAGCTCCGGACCACCATCGATCGGCGCTCTCGGTCGTCCGGGACCAGGTCCGACCGCGCCGGGCCCGCGACGATCGCTCCGGGGCCGCCGATAGCCAGCGGCGCTCCGGCGCCGAGCGGATCCACGAGGACCACGAGCCGCGTCCCGTCGTCGGCCAGCACCTCGAGCCGGACCTCGTCGACCAGCTCACGGACGCCGTCCATCACGTCCGCCGGCGCGACGGCGCCCATTCCGGCCGCCTCGATCTCGGCGAGGGACCGACCGGCGCGCGCCGCCTCGAGGAGAGCATCGCAGATGATCGCCACCGCCTCGGGCGCGTTGAGGGCCAGGCCGGCCGCTCGATGGCGTCGGGCCAACTCGGCCGCGCCGAAGATCAGCAGCCGCTCCTCCTCCCACGCCGTCAGTCGCATGCTGGCCATCGTAGCGAGCGCGCCCGGCCTCGGACGGCCGGCCGGAGGCGGCTCAGGATGGGGCGACGACCTGCCCGTCGGTCGCGCTCGAGCCGCGCAGGTGATCGGCGGTCCGAGCGATGGGAACGCGCCCCGCCCGTGCGAAGAGGACGACGCCCGCCGCGGATATCGCCGCGCACGACAGCAGGCCGATGGTGACATCGACGATCCCGAGCTGGAGGAGGGCGCTCATCAGGAACGCGGCGACGATCCCGCGGGCGCCGGTCAGCGCGTTCCAACCGGCCATGGCCGCAGCCCGCGAGGCGAGCGGTGTCTGGTCGCTGACGGCGGCCGCGATCCCGACGTCGATCGAGGCGCTGCCGATGCCTGCCACGACCGCCGCCGCCCACAGGACCTGGACGTTCGGGGCCAGGGCGTAGCCGACCAGCGAGAACAGCCCGATCGCGCTGCCGACCCGGAGTGACGTGACGGCCCCGTGCCGGTCGGAAACCATCCCCCAGATCGGGAAGGCCGCGGTGGTCGCGATCGCCGCCAGGATCCCGATCACGCCGACATCCGACAGGCTGAGGTCCAGCCGATCGACGTGGACCAGGGCATACAGCGGCGCGGCCGCGATCAGCCCGCCGCCGTAGAAGCCCTGGGCGAGCGCGATCCGGCCGAGCAGCGGGCGCTCTCGCAGGGCCCGGACAGAGTCGCGGGCCGAGAACGGCATCGGACGGTCCGTGGTCGATGCCCTCAGGCCGACGTAGCCGATTGCACACAGGACGCCGATCAACCCGGCCGCCGCCACCGCCCGCTCGCCTCCGATGCGATCGGCGAGGATGCCGCCTCCGAACGCCGCGAGGGCCCCGGCGGCAGCCCGGCCCATGCCCAGCACGCCGACCACCCGACCCCGGAGCCGGGCCGGGTACATCGCCCCCCACAGCCGGAGGTGGAATGGTCCGCCGAACGACAGGCTCAGCCAGAACACGACCGACACGGCGATCAGGACCGGCGCCGGCGGGATGAGGAACAGGACAAGGAGCGACGCCGCGCCGATGCCGCGGGTCAAGGTCAGCTGGGCGGTCGTCCGCGGGCCGACGCGTCCGGCGAACGCTCCGAGAAGGTTGGCGATGAAGGGCGCGGCGGCCAGGGCCGACAGACCGAGCGGGGCGAGCCCGCCACGTCGAGCGACGGTCGGCAGGATCGCGCTGACGAGGGCCATCGTGACGCCGAGGCCGACCGCCACGAGCAGATCCAGGGCGAGGTTCCGGCCATACGCGCGGCGCGACGCCGAGTTCAGGAGTGATGGCCGGAGCACCGCGTACCTCGAAGCAGCCCGCGGGCCTGCGAGGTGAGCTGTCGGGCTCGGCGTGGGTTCGCCGTCGCGATCGATCCGCGATTTGCCCCTGGGGACGTCGGGTCCCCCGCCCTCGGTGAGGAGGTTCGGCCAGCGTCAACGATATCAGCCGAGGGGCGATGGGGCGATCGTCCCGTCGATCGGAGGCGGCGATCCGGCGCCGCGGTCTGGCGGCGCGATCTGGGCGCCGGATACGTGAGCCGTATCAGGTCCATGGACGGCACGCTTGGTGGCGCGACGATCGCGGCGCAGCCACGCTCGCTGCTGCCGGTTTCAATACAGCTCTCGTACCGCGCGGCGCGGGCGGCCACTCGGCGCTTGGCCGCCGGCTGCGGGTCGGCTACAATCCGCGATCCGAACGGTCGTTCGGTCCTGTGGGGATGTGTGGATTCGACAGGGCCTGGCTACCGGGGAGCGCGAGCCGAGGAT
>JBKJOK010000127.1:0-5911 GCA_046595595.1 Candidatus Limnocylindrales bacterium | reverse complement strand
GTTCGAACGCTCGGCCGGAGTCGCGTGACCCCACGCCGGAAACGCCTTGTCGGCCGCCTGGACCGCCCGATCGACGTCCTCGGCCGCACTCTTGGGGACCTTCGCGATCACCTGGTCGTTGGCAGGGTTGATGACGTCGAGCGTCTCGCCCGACGCGCTGTCGGCCCATTGCCCGCCGATGAACTGCTGGTACGTCTTCACGGCCTCGAGCGTGTCGGTCATCGGGAGCCTCCTTGCCTGCGCGGCCGGTGTCGGATCGTGGTGATGCGCTGCGCAGTGTCGCCATCCTAGCCCCGCCCGGAACCGTCGTCCCGTCACGCGGTCTGGGACGCCCGTTCGTCAGCCGCCGAGCGTGAGGGCGATCAAGAGCGTGCCGACAGCAAGGGCGACGAGGACTCCGTCGACCGCCCGCCAGCGGACGATCCGGTACCGGCTTCGCGGCCCGGACCCGAACCCGCGGGCGTCCATCGACAGGGCCACCCGGTCGCCGTGGCGGATCGCAAGGACCAGCAGCCCGACGAGCAGGCGCGGATGCCAGCTGCCCCGCAGGCCACGGATCCGGCGTGCCTGGCGGAGGGTCGCGAGGTCATCGGCGAAGCGCGGGATCGCCTGATACGCGGCGAGTGCGCCGTAGGCGAACCGTTCCGGGACCCGACCCTGCTGGACGAGCGCGTCGACGAGCGTGGTCGGCTCGGTCGTCAGGGCGAAGACGGCGCCGACAGCCGCGATCGCGGCCACGCGCAGGCCGAGAGCCCAGGCGGTGGCGATTGCCTCGGCCGTGATTCGAAGCGGCCCGAGGCGGGCCAGCTCGGTGGCGGCCGGGTCCGGATTGGCCGCGCCGAACAGCACGTTGCTCAGGATCACGACCCCGGCCACGAGCCACAGCGGAGCCAGGGCACGGGCAAGGTCCAGCGGTCGGATCCGGCCGAGCACGACGCCCGCCCCGAGGGCCACCACCGCGATCGACAGGGGCGGACCCGGCCGGACCGTAAAGGCGAGGCCGATCAGCCAGAGCATCGCGATCGCGAGCTTGGCAAGCGGGCTCGCCCGGCCCAGCGGGCTCGTCGCCCGCGTGTCTGCGATCGTCGACGGTCGGATCACGGTCGGACCTGGTCGGAGACGATCGCACCGGACTCGAGGCGGATTGTCCGGCCGGCGACGTCGGCCACGAACCGCTCGTCATGCGTCGCGGCGAAGAGGCACGTGCCGGCGGCGACGTGCTCGGCCAGGATGGCAAGGAGCGCCTCGTAGCCGATCCGGTCCTGGCCGAACGTCGGCTCGTCGAGCACCAGGACGTCGGGCCGCCGGACGAGGACCGTGGCCAGGGACAGGCGGCGCTGCTCGCCGCCCGACAGGCGGTACGGGCTTCGCTCCCCGAAGTCGGCCAGCGGCAGGCCAAGACGTTCCAGCAGGTCACCGGCGGCGCTCGTTTCGTCGGCCCGCAGGCCGAGCAGGATCTCGTCGCCGACCCGCTGGCTGAGGAACTGGCGCTCCGGCTCCTGGAAGACATAGCCGGCCCGGCGGGCGAGGCTCGCGGCCGCCAGCCGGGACGGTTGATCGCCGCCCAGCCGGACCGTTCCCGCCGTGGGGACGAGGAGCCCGACCAGGAGCCGGCCCAGCGTCGACTTGCCGCTGCCGTTGGCCCCGACCAGGGCAATCCGCTCACCGGCAGTAGCCTGGAGGTCCACGTCGTTCAGGACGGCCCGGGCCGGGTCGTACGCGAAGCTCACGCCTGAGGCAACGACGATCGGCCCTTCCGTCGTGCCCGCTGCCGGAGCCGACGCCGCGCGCCGCGTCAGGCCGTCCGCTGGAAGCCAGATCCCTGCGGCGTCGAGCCGCGCCCGGTCGGCCAGAACGGCGGCCGGCGGCCCGAACGCAATCGGACGCCCATCGCGACCGAGCGCCAGCACGAGGTCGGCGAGCGGCCACGCTCCTTCGACCCGGTGCTCGACGAGGACGATCGTTGCCGCCCGGGCCGCCCGGATCGCGCCCAATCGCTCGAGGAAGGCCGCCGCGGCAACCGGATCCAGGTTGGCCGTCGGCTCGTCGAGAACGAGAACGCCCGGCCGAGCCGCGAGAACGCCGGCCAGGGCCAGGCGTTGCTGCTGGCCGCCCGACAGGTCCAGTGCGATCCGACGCTCGAGACCCGCCATGCCGGCCTCGTCCAGCGCCTCCGGAACACGCCGGAGCATCTCGGCCCGGGGCTGGGCCCGGTTCTCCAGCCCGAACGCCACGTCATCCTCGACCCGGTCCATGACGATCTGGCGGGCCGCGTCCTGGAACACCACGCCGACCCGCGCCGCCAGGGCGCCGGGAGGATGGTCGCGCGTCTCGAGCGCGGCGACGGTCAGCGACCCGGTCCACGTGCCGGGCAGCTCGCGCGGGACAAGGCCGGCGATCGCCAGGCCGAGGGTGCTCTTGCCCGAGCCGGACGGCCCGACCACGAGCAGACACGCGCCGGCCGGGACGTCGAGGTCGACGTCGTGCAGGGCCGGGGCGACGGCCCCGGCGTACGTGAAGCCGAGGCCGGTCGCCCGGATCGCCGCCGCCGGGCCGGTCGTGGTCAGCCCGGGAACCCGTCGAGGACGCCGGTCGAGCGCAGCGCCCGGACGAGGGCGACCGTCGCGAACGGCAGCAGGATCAGGCCCGAGGCGGCCATCGCGATCGCGGTGATCGCGAGGTAGTCGGTCGCCGACCCCGAGTAGTAGAAGTACCAATCGTGGACGAACGCGGCGGCCGCCGAGGCGAGACCGGCCGCCGCCAGGACCGGGAAGCGGTAGGACCGGTAGCCGGTGGCTGCGAAGACCGCCTCTGCCGCGGCGCCCTGCATGATTCCCGACATCAGGGTGTCGACGCCCCAGGTGCTGCCGAGGATCGCCGACACGCCGGCCGCGACCACCTCGGCGAAGAAGGCCGCGCCGGGCTTGCGGATGACGAGCGGCGCGACGATCGCCGGCAGGAGCCAGACCGCGTACAGGACGTTCTCCACCGGGCCGAGGAAGGCGAGGCTCTGCCAGATTCCGCCGGCAACGAGGAAGGCGACGCCGAAGGCGACGCCGATGACGGCCGCGACGACGATGTCGCGTGTGCGCCAGCGCAGGTCGGGAGCGGCGTTCGGCGCGGCGCCGACGGGATGGGTCGAGTTCATGACGACCGGACCTCCTGGGCTCGAACATGGAGAACGCCGCCTCCGGGATCCGGGGACGGCGTCATCGATCGACGTTCGGCCTGCTTCCTTCGCCGGTATGAGCCGGATCAGGTTCAGCGGGTAAGTGGCGGATGCCACACTCTCAGCGCACGAGGCGCTCCCCGGAGGCGGTATTCAGTTGGTCCGCGGAGTCTAGCACCAGTTCGCAGGCTGTCATCGTGGGCCAGTGGGTACGCCGGGCGGCGTGAGATCAGGCGAGCGTCGGACCAAGCCAGGCGACGACGTCGGCGACGACCGCCGGACCCTCGGGCTCGTTGTGGCTCTCGTGACGCAAGTCCGGCAGGGTCCGCCGGGTGACGTTCAGGAGGCGGCCGAGCGGCGCGCTCGCCTCCGTCAGCACAAGCCGGTCGGCCTCGCCGTGGTAGACGAGGGTCGGCACCGACAGCCGGTCCAGCGCGGCGCGCACGCGCGCCTGCTCGGCCAGGGCGGCGGCCCCGAACCGCGTCGTCGTCACGTGCTGGTTCAGGGGATCGGCCGCGTACGTGGCTCCCACGCTCGGATCGCGCGACAGCAACGTGCCGTCGAAATCGTTCCTGATCGTCATCGTCGGCGCGACCGAGCCGAGCACCCGGGCGACGACCCGCTTCCAACCCGGGATCGTCGAGTCCAGGGCCGGCGCGCTCAGGACGAGCGCATCAGGCACCGGGCGCGGCCTGCCGGAGAGCACGTAGCCCAGGGCGATCAGTCCGCCGAGCGAGTGGCCGAAGAGCGCGACCGGCCGATCGGGAGCGCCCCGCCGGACCGCGCCGAGGATGTCCTCGAGATCGTCGTGATGGTCGCTCCAGCGCTCGACGTAGGCCCGTCGCCCGGCCGATCCACCGAAGCCGCGCTGATCGTAGGCGTGGACGGCCAGGCCGGCGTCAGCGAGCCATCGGCCGACCTGTTCGTACCGGCCGGAGTGCTCGGCGAGCCCGTGAACGAGGACGATCGAGGCCCACCGGTCGCTCGTCACCGGCCAGTGCCGGGTCAGAAGGCCCGTTCCGTCGCGCGCCGCGAGGCGCCCGGTCCACGACGGCTCGTCCGCGAAGCCAGCCGTCCCGGCCGGGCCGGCGGTCGAGATCGTCGTCGGTGTCGTCATCGGCTCCATCGTAGGCACGCCGGCCGTTACGCTGCGCGACATGTCCGTGTGGAGCGAGGTCGGCGATCGGGTGTTCGTCCGGCGCTACGCCTTCTTCGATCAGAACATCGCGGTCGTTATCGGCGAGGACGGCGTGCTCGTCGTCGACACCCGAATGACCCATCGCCAGGCCGAGGAGATCCTCAGCGATCTGCGCGAGCTGACCGCGCTGCCGGTCCGGGCGGTGGTCAACACGCACGGCCACCACGACCACGCGTTCGGCAACCACGTATTCCGGCCCGCCCCGATCTGGGGCCACGTGCGCTGCGCGACGATGATCACGGGAACGGGCGACCACCAGCGCGCAGAGGTCGCGGCGGCGATGCCGGACTTCGCAGCCGATCTTGCGGCCGTCGTCCTCGACCCGCCGGATCGGACGTTCGAGACGGACGCGATCGTGCCGTTCGACGCCGGCGGCCGGCTCGTCGAGCTGCGCTACCTCGGTCGCGGCCACACCGACAACGACATCGTCGTCCTGATCCCCGACGCGGACGTCCTCGTTGCCGGCGATCTCCTCGAGAACGACGCGACGCCGTACTTCGGGGACGGCTATCCGATGGACTGGCCGATCACGGTCGAGGCACTCGTCGAGGTTGCGACGGGCGCCGTCGTGCCCGGCCACGGGTCGATCGGCGATCGCGGCTTCGTGGTCCGCCAGATGACCGAGTTCCGGG
This sequence comes from Candidatus Limnocylindrales bacterium, assembly GCA_046595595.1. GTDB lineage: Bacteria > Chloroflexota > Limnocylindria > Limnocylindrales > CSP1-4 > CF-46. The sequence goes on along the minus strand of JBKJOK010000127.1, from coordinate 912 downwards.
CGATCGCGGAGCTGGCGACGCTCGTCCACGCCGGCAGCCTCGGGATGGACGCGGCCGTGCTCCGGACCCCCTACCCTGCCGATGCGGCCCGCCAGCCGCTCGAACGTGCCCTCGCCCAGCTCCGCGGCGAGCTCGACTGACGTCGAACCCACTGGAGGAAACGAACATGCGCCTCTTCCCGATCGGAGGATGGCTCCTCGTCGTTGGGTGCCTTCTCCTCGTCGTCACGGCGGTCATGGCCACCGCGGGCGCGTCGATCAGCGTCGGTGGTCTCAGCCCGGGCGGCATCGTCGCCGCCCTTGGTCTCGCGGCGATCGCCGCGGGTGCAGCGCTGATCGGGATCGGCGGCCAGGCGCCCCTCGACAGCTCGCTCGTCCGAACCGGTCTCGTCGCGCTGGCCGTCGGGATCGCACTGGTGGTCGCGACCGCGGGCGCCACCCTCAGCAACCCACTTGTCATCGGGACGTTTGCCGGCGGTGTGATGATCCTCGCCGGGGCCATCGTGACGGCGCTCGGGCTTGCCCGCGCACCCGGCCGGGGCAAGTCGATCGTGTTGACGTTCCTCGCCGGCCTCGCGTTGAACATGGTCAGCGGGGCGATCTTCTCCTCGATGGTCGAGTCCGGCACGGCGACGTCGGGCAACCTGTTCACGACCGGTCTGTCGGTCGCGGGCGGGGGCCTGATGCTGGCGGCAATCGCCGGCGTCGGGTTGCTCGCCATCGGCCCGATCCGCCGGGTTCGGCCCGGCGGCAGCCCCGCGACCGATCGCTGAGCCGTCGACCCGTTTCAGTCGCTGACGCGGACCACCCAGCGACCGCGCGCGGCGCCGGCCACGATCGCGTCGAGCGCGCCGTCGAGGGTGTCGAGGTCGACCTCGGTCACGCCCTGACCCAGGCCGCGCGGCCGGAGGTC
>JBKJOK010000069.1:0-3225 GCA_046595595.1 Candidatus Limnocylindrales bacterium | reverse complement strand
TCCGGATCGGCATCCTCGCCATCGCCAGTGCGATCGCGATCTGGATCGCCGCCGCCGACTCCATCCGGCGTTCGACCTCGCTCGAGCCCAAGGAGATCGAGAGTCTGCTCGTCCTGCTGATCGCGGGCTGCCTGCTGGACCTGGTCGTCGGCTTCCGGGCGTACCGCGGGCGGGTCGGCTGGCCAGCCCTCGTCTGGCTCGGGCTCCGCGTCCTCATCTCGGGGGCCGGGTTGCTGCTCGTGACGCTGCCAAGCTACGCCATCGCCACGATCGCCCTGACACGTTCCCGAACGGCCCGTCCCGCGCTGGATCCGCCGCCTCCGCCCGACCCTCTGACCGCCGACGCCGCGCCCGACTGAGCCTCTGGCCGGGCCACGCTTGACAGGTCCGGGTCGCGTGGCGTCCCCTTGTCTCGTGAGAACCCTCCGTCGCGTCGGCCTGGTCGCGCTCGCGCTCGCTCCGTTCGGGCTGGCCTACCGGTTCGCGCTCGTCTATCGGGCACGCGCGGGCTTCCCGCGTCGCCAGCCACCGTTGATCACCCCGGCCGATCTCGGGCTGCCGTTCGAGACCACGACCGTCCGCTCGGGTGACCTGGAGCTGCCGGCCTGGTTCATCCCGGCCCGCGGCGGCAAGCCGGGGCCAGGGGTCGTGCTCGTCCACGGCTGGGAGTCCGCGCGCGACCGGACGCTGCCGATGGCCGTGTTCCTTCACGCGGCCGGGTTCCACTGTCTGACCTTCGATGTCCGCGGGCACGGCGCCAACGACGCCGAAGAGAGGCCGATCAGCGGCGGCGAGTTCGGTGGCGACGCCCTGGCGGGCTTCGAAGCCCTGTTGGCACGGCCCGAGGTCACCCTGGGCGCGATCTCGGGCCATTCGATGGGCGCGATCGGAGCCATCCTCGCCGCGGCGGCCGACGATCGTGTCGCGGCCGTGGTCGCGACCTCGGCCCCGGCCGATCCCTACCGGCTCACCCGCCAGACGTTCCGACTCGCCCGCCTGCCCTTCCCCGACCCGATCGCCTACCCGCTCGCGTGGCTCACGACCCACGTCTACGTCCGCCCGCGCGGTCACGTCGTCCGCGAGATCAGCGCGACCGATGCCATCGCCCGCTACCGGGGCCCGATCCTGCTCGTGCATGGCACGGACGATGTCGTCGTCCCGTCGTGGCACATGGACCGGCTGGCCAAAGCGGCGCGAGCGGCACGGGAAGCCGATCCGAAGGGCTCTTCCGGTCCGACAGCGCCCGTCGAGACGATGGCCATCGAGGACGGCCAACACTCGTGGCTGTACGAGTTCGCGGGCTATCGACGCGCCGTCGCGGAGTTCCTGGCGACGGCCCTTGGCGGCCCGCTCAGCCCCGCCGCGGCCGGTGACCTCGCCGCCGCCACGCAGGCCGATCGGATCCCGGACGGGGAGGTCAAGTTCGCCGCGGTGGCCGCCAGCCCCGGCGGCCTCCGGACCCTGGCCCAGGTCGCCCGGCCCGGCGCCACCCAGTCGATCCTGCGCGACGAAGTGGTCGTGTCCACCGCGAGTTCGACCGGCGTCGAATCATGACCGACCCGATCTGGGCGGCCATCGATGCCAAGCGCGCGATCAGGACGTTCGCGGACCGTCCGCTCGACCCGGCCCATCTCGAGCGGATCCTGCAGGCAGGTCGGAGATCCGGTAGCTCGAAGAATCTCCAGCGCTGGGACTTCATCATCTGTCGCGATCGCACACTCCTGCGCGACCTGGCGGCCGTCGGTCCGTGGGCCGGTCACCTCGCAGGGGCGGCCATGGCGATCGCGCTCGTCACGCCGGATCCGCGCAGCGCCGACTCGCCGCTGTCCGTTCTGTTCGACCTGGGCCTGGCCGCCCAGAACATGATGCTCGCGGCCTGGGAACTCGGGATCGGCAGCGTCCCGGCGACCGTCTACGAGCACGACCTCGCCCGGCGCCTGCTCGGCTACCCCGACGATCGCCACTGCGAATACCTGCTTTCGTTCGGCTACCCGGCCGACCCCGATGCCCTGCGCCGGCCGAGCAGGGCCGGCGGGCGGCAGGCCCTGACCGACATCGTCCACGACGAGCGCTGGTAGGCGGACCGGAGAATCTGGATCACGGGCTCCGCGACGGTCGATGTGGTCGTCACGGGTCCGATGGTGTCGTCCCGTCCGGCGCGCCGGCTGAGTCGTCCAGAGCCGGCGGCGCGGCGGACCCGGGATCGAACTCCGCGGGATCGAGATCGAGATCGTCGAAGTCGAATTCGTCGGCATCGACCGGGCCGATCTCGAGCGGGTCGACGTCGATCGGATCGAGCATGTCGCTGGCGTCCTCGCCCCGGGCCACGGTCTCGGGCGCCGGAGCGCCGAGCGCGAGATACGTCTCGATCGCTGTCGCCAACCCCGCGTCGCGGCCCTCCTGCTCGCTGAGGTACCACTTCTCCTCGAGCACGTCACAGTACGCCTGGACGAGGTCGCGATCCGGCCCGACCGCGTCCGCGATCCGGCGCTGGGTGGGGCGGTACACCTCGCGCAGCCAGCGCTCGTCCTTCTCCTCGACCGGGATCGCCCGGCTCTCGCTCCACTCGAGCCACGTCCCGTACTCGTTGAGGTCGTTGATGAGGAGCCGCGCCTGGCCCTCGAGCGCCCGGATGCGGGTCCGGCGCTCCAGCTCGCGGGCGTGGTAGCGCCGGGTCGTCACTCCCATCCGGAGCCGGACCCGGCCGTCGGCGGCATTCGGGTCGATGTCGAGATCCACCGAGTAGCCGAGGTCATTCAGGAGCCGGACCCGGTTGCGGATCGCCTGGCGATCGTCGGGATGGAGGATCGGCTCGTCCTTGATCACGCTCCAGATCTGGGCATATCGGTCGCGCACCCGCTCGGCCGCGTCGATTGCGTCATCGGCCTCGGCGGCATCGCCGGTCCAGCCCTGCATCGCGGCCAGGTCGGCCAGGCCGAAGGCCACGTTCTCGACGAGAATCTCGAGGTCGTAGGTGCGCTGACCGTCCGACAGGTGGGGGAAGACCTCGCTCGTCTCGGCATCGACGAGATAGGCCTGGATCCGGTCGCCGTCCCGCCGGAACAGGGTGTTGGCGAGCGAGCAGTCGCCCCAGAAGACGCCGCTCCGGTGGAGGTCGACGAGGAGGAACGCCATCGCGTCGAGGAGCCGGTCGCGATACGAGCCCGGCCCGGGCGGCAGGCGCATCATCAGCCGCCGGTACTGGAGCGAATGAGGCAGGAACTT
>JBKJOK010000281.1:0-7002 GCA_046595595.1 Candidatus Limnocylindrales bacterium | reverse complement strand
GTGAGTGTTGGTCTCCCGTGCCCAGGTGACCAACCGGACGGCGACCGGTAGGTCGCGTCCCACGTTGCAGACAGTGAGCGGTCAGCCGCCGGATCGCATCCTCCAAATGCACGAATTCGCTCGAGGCGGGTAGCATCCCCAACCGACTCGACCGCCGATCCGACGCCCGCGCGCGCCGCCCGGTCCGGGTCTCCTGCCCATCGGAGACGCCTGCGTGAAGCTCGGATTGCAGATTCCCTCGTTCACCTGGCCTGGAGGTCCTGAGGCGATCGGCCCGACCCTGGCCCGGGTCGCGGGCCAGGCCGACGACGTCGGATTCGACTCGATCTGGGTGATGGACCACTTCTTCCAGATCCGCGGCGTCGGCGCGGTCGAGGAGCCGATGCTCGAGGGCTGGACCGCGCTCGGCTTCCTGGCCGCCCAGACGAAGCGGGCCCGCCTCGGCCTGATGGTCGGCGGCGTCCACTACCGGCTCCCCGGCCTGTGGGTCAAGGCCGCGACCACGCTCGACGTCCTGTCGGGCGGTCGGGCATGGCTCGGGATCGGCGCCGCATGGAACGAGGACGAGTCGCGCAGCCTCGGCTTCCCGTTCCCGCCCCTCGGCGAGCGCTTCGAAATGCTCGAGGAGACGCTCCAGATCGCCCATGGGATGTGGCACGGCGAGCGCGGCTCCGAAGCGGCCTTCGACGGGCGCCGGTTCCACGCCACGCGGCTGATGAACTCGCCCCAGTCGATCTCCCGGCCACGAGTCCCGATCATGATCGGCGGCGGCGGCGAGAAGAAGACCCTCCGCCTGGTCGCCCGGTACGCCGACGCCACGAACGTCTTCGGCGGCCCGGTGCAGATCCACCACAAGTACGAAGTCATCCGCGAGCACTGCGCGGCGATCGGGCGCGATCCGGATGAGATCGAGCGCTCGACGCTCCAGACCGTGAACCTCGCGAAGGAATCCTCCAGCCAGATCGTGGACCGGTTCGGCGAACTGTCCGATGCTGGCGCCCAGCACGTCATCTTCAGCGTGGTCGGGGTGTCCGATCCGGCGCATCTCGAGACGATCGGCCGCGAGATCGTGCCGCAGGTGCGCGACCTGTAGGCCGTCGGCCGTGGCCGTCGGCCGTGGCCGTGGTCGTGGCCGTGGTCGTGGTCGTGGGTCGCGCCAATCCGGCCAAATCGTCATCCCCGGAACGTCGGGCTCGCTCTCCCCGACGAATCTGCTTCCTGGCGCCCGGATCCGTGCGTGAGCGGCTCGGCCGGCTGGCCATGCACCGACTCCGGGGGCCCGCAACCGCGCCCAACATTCCCCGGGCGCACGTTTGGCCAGTTGCGGCGACGGCCCATCGACGAAGCCCGGCGCGAGATCCCGGCGCGAGATCCGGCGCGAGATCCGGCGCGAGATCGCGTCGCGAGATCGCGTCGCGAGATCGCGGCCCGCGCCGGCGCGCGATCCCGGCGAGCGACGTAGAAGCTCGCGACGCAGTGGACAGCGCGAGCAGCGCCAACTCCCGTGGACCGCGTAGGACCCGACAGGACCATCGGCCGATGGACCTCATCCATTCGAACGACGACCATCCGCAGCAATCCACCCCTCGGCCGGCCCCAAAACGGCCATCGCGGTGGCGGTCCGGTGGTTGGAGGACAACCCGTGTCCGCTTCGCTGCGCCAGGTGTGCTCATGGCGCTGAAGGTCAACTGGGCGTTCCCGGTCGAGGAAGATCAGGTCCGGCGCCCGTCGTTCTCACCGGTCGATCCGGCCCCGTTTCCGCATCGACCGCGACGGATCGGTCCGCCCGACAACGCGCCCGGTCCCGGCTCCGTCGCCCGCGATCGTGCCCATGCCATCAGTCGTGCAACCGACGCCCTGCTCGGGGTGGTCGACCAGCTCGCCCTCGCCGACCCGATGAAGCCGAGCGTCCTGATGTTCGCCGAGGTCGAACGCCAGCCGATGTACCACGGCGAGCTCCTCGCGGCGTGGCAGAGTCGCGCCTCCGCCAACCCGGACCGGGCGCGCCGGTTTCCCTGGCTCGGCACTCGCGACAGCCTGCCGACATCGCCCGTCACGGAGGCGCCCGACGGCCGCGGCGCGCTCTGGCGACCGCGCGAGCGAGACTGGCTCGATCGCGATCCGACGGCGTTCGGCCAGCGACTCATGGGCCCCATCGCGATCGCCCAGAACCTCCAGTTCCTGTCCGGCCTGACCGGACGCAGCGACTCGCTCATCGCCGAGACGGCGGCCGAGATTCTGCGTGACATCCAGCCCCTCGCCGAGGGCGAGGTCGCCGACGCGATCCGGGGCGACGACCCGTGGAAGGACACGTTCGCCCTGTGGCAGCTGGTCCGGCGACCGGGTGCGCTCGAGTTGATGCGCCCACTCGCGGTCGCGATCGCAACCCGCAGCGGCACGCTCGCGAGCCGCCTCGCCGGCCTGCCATGCGGCATCCGCTTCCCGTTCGAGGCGGTCCCGCTCGTGTCCGCCAGCGCGCACCTCGGGCTCGGGCTCTGGGCGCTCGGGTACCGCCCGTCGCTCCTGCCCGGCCTGCTCACGTTCGTCGCCTCGCGCGAGCAGCGCGATGGCGGCTGGAGCGACGACGGCCAGCCCGCCGACGTCCTCACGACGCTTGCCGCGGCCGAGCTGCTCGGCTCGCTCGACCCGACCTTCGCGGCCGATCGGACGATCGGATTCTTCATCCGCCACCAGGAGTCATCCGGCTGGTGGCGCGCCCTCGATCCGGAGGTCCCGTGGCTGACCGCCGAGATCGCCACGTGGCTGGCCCAGGCCGACCGGCCGTTCCATGAGCGCTTCGCGTGGCCGATCCAGGCCTTGACCGACCTTGACCGCAAGACCGGCATCCCCGGCTTCGCGGCGTTCGACACGATCGACCGGGTGTTCTCTACCCTGCCTGGTCTCGGAGCCGAGCCGATCGCGATGGCCTTCGCCGACCTGGCGGGCTTCCGCGAGTTCAACAACCGCTGCGGCCAGGATGTCGGCGACGTCGCACTGCGGCTCTTCGCCCAGCACTTGCGGTCGGTCGGCGGGACGCTCGCGATCCGCGACGGGGGCGACGAGTTCATCGTCGCCGGGGCCCCCGGCCGGCCCGGCCTGGCCGACGACATTGACGCTGCGCGAGCGAGCTGGCCGGCCGTATTCCGACGCCGGTTCGGGGCCGACGTGCCGATGGTGGCGCCGCGCTTCGTCGTTTCCGACGGTCGGGCGCGGGACATCGCGGCGCTTCGGGAACGGCTCGGACGCGAGATCGGCCGGACGAAAGAGCTTCGGCTCGACGAGGACGGACGAGGCCTGCTCCGGATCGTCTGAGCCGCCCGAGCGCGGAGCCGTCGGTCCCGACGCGACCTGGCACGCGAACGGGATCGCGGCCGCCTCCGCCAGGTCGAGGATCCAGCAGGTCCCGACCCACAGGACCGCGAGGCTGGTGACGCACGTCGCGGCGAGGCTCAGGGTCGCCTTCTGGGCCCGCACCTGATCGGAGTCGCGGTCAACCGCGCCGACGAGGGCAAGCCGGCGGAGCGCGGACGCAAGCCTCGACGGACGGGCCATGACGCGCAGCATGGGGGTCGCATTCCGACCGGCTCGGCCGGGCCGTCTCGATACCCCCTGGGGGTATTGCTCCCGTGCTACGATGAGGTGCCATGGCCGACGATTCCACCCGTTCCACGACCAATTCCGAGCCCGAGCAGACCGCCGAGGGCGCGGCCCCGACCGAGGCCCCGTCCGACCCGTTCGCGGGCCTGACGATCGACTTCGGGGGCGGCGGGGACGCGGTTTCGCTGGGCGCGAACGGCGCGAACGGCTCCCCGGACGGCGGCGGCTCAGGCGGCACCGGGTCGTTCGGCGCTCCGATCGACTTCGGCGCCCCGATCTCGTTCGAGGCACCGGCCGCGCCGGCCGAACAGACCTCGGCGGCGCCCCTCGCCCCGGCCCGGGCGGCGACCGGCGGCCCCGTCGGCGGCCCGAACGATGGCGCCGATCGCGACCCCCATCGGACCAAGGTCCTGATCATCGGCTCGGGCCCATCCGGCCTGACCGCCGCGATCTACGCCGCCCGGGCCAACCTCGAGCCGATCGTCATCGCCGGCGCCGTGCCCGGCGGTCAGCTGATGATCACCAGCGACGTCGAGAACTACCCGGGTTTTCCCGACGGGATCCTCGGCCCCGAGCTGATGGCCAAGTTCCGCGAGCAGGCGGAGCGGTTCGGGACGCGCGTCGTGGACGTCGACGTGGATCGGGTGGACTTCTTGGAACGACCGTTCCGGGTCTGGGCGCGCGGGACGGAATATCGAGCCGATTCGGTCATCGTCGCGACCGGGGCGTCGGCGCTGTGGCTCGGCCTCGAGAGCGAGACCCGGCTGCGCGGACGCGGCGTGTCGGCGTGCGCGACCTGCGACGGGTTCTTCTTCAAGGGCAAGGAGATCGCGGTTGTCGGGGGCGGCGACACGGCCCTCGAGGAGGCGACGTTCCTGACCCGCTTCGCGACGAAGGTTCACCTCCTCCATCGGCGCGAGTCGTTCCGAGCCTCGAAGATCATGATCGATCGGGCGATCGCGAACCCGAAGATCGAGATCCACACGAACACGGCGGTTGAGGAGGTGCTCGGCGCGGCCAAGGTCGAGGGCCTGCGCCTGCGCGACACCGAGTCCGACGTGACCCGCGACGTCCCGATGGAGGGCCTCTTCGTCGCGATCGGCTACCGCCCCAACACGGAGGTCTTCAAGGAGCAGCTCGAGGTCGACGACAAGGGCTACCTCGTCGTCCACGACGAGACGGGCTCGAAGATCGAGGGCGTGTTCATCGCCGGCGACGTCCACGACCACCGCTACCGCCAGGCCGTGACCGCGGCCGCCGACGGGTGCAAGGCCGCGATCGACGCGGAACGCTGGCTGGAGTCCGAAGGGATCAGCGAGGCCACGACCGCCACCGCCTGGTGATCGCCCGAGCCGCGGCGTCTGACGATCGCACTCACCCGTCGCAGAGACCGCGCCCGTACTTCGATCACCCGCCGATCAACAGCATCGAAGGTGCGACGCCAACGCGCGGACGTGACAAGCCTCGATCTGCGGCTATTGGAGGTCCGGGAGGGTCCGAGTTGGAACGGGCGCCGGAAACGCCACTATGCTCGACTCGATCGCAACCAACGCTCCTACGAAGAGGTCGTGACCCCGTGAAGACCCAGCGGACCGCCGCGCTCGTCCACGACGGCGGGATGCGCTTCACCGCCACCACCGGCTCGGGCCGGACGATCGTCTTCGGCGACGCCGCGCACGACGGCGAGCTCTCCCCGGTCGAGACGGTCGCCGCGGCGCTGGCGGCCTGCTCGGCGATGGACGTTGTGTCGATCCTGGAGAAGAAGCGCCAGGTCTGGGACGTGTACCGGGTCGAGATCGCCGCCGACCAGCGCAAGGAATATCCGCAGGTCTACACCCGGATCGACGTCACCCACATCGTCGAGGGCCCGGTCGTCCTCGAAGCCGCCGTCCGTCGGGCGGTCGAGCTGTCGGCTTCGAAATATTGCCCGGTCAACGCCATGATCTCGGCCGGCGCGACCGAGGTCCACCACCACTTCCGGATGCGCTGCACCGGCGCCGAGCCGACCGAAGCCGAGGGCGAGGTGATCGTGACCGGCCCCGACCGACGACCGGACGTGATTCCCCGGGTCGTGACCCGTCAGCGGTAGGTGATCTCAGCGATAGGTGATCGTGGTCCCGGCAATCGCGCTCGCGCGAGGTCGGCCGCGGGTCCAGATCCGGGTCACCGCCGCCGGCACCCACCAGCGCAGGAAGTACAGCTTGCAGCCGAGGCAGTAGCCGGTCGCGCCGAGCAGGGTCTGGAGACCGGCCACCGCGAGGGCGAACAGCCAGCCGATCGTCGCCGCGCCGACCGCGAACGCCAGGAGCGACAGGATCAACGCCACGCTGCCGAGGGTCTGGGCGAAGCGGGGCGGGTACTCGTGCTCGGGCTCGGGCGGGCCGAGGCGGGCGATCCGCACGATCCGTCGCCAGATTGCGCCGTAGATCGACCAGCGCAGGCCGAAGGCGGCACTGACCCCGATCGAGAGCAGCGCGATCGCCACGCCCGGCACCCATCCGGTCACGAACGACACGACCAGCAGGCCGGCCGAGACGGCAGCACCGAAGCGATGGCCGCGCGGGTCGATCATCCGGGCCGGCGGAAGGGCGGCGGTGCTGGTGGGGAGGGTGGATGGCATCGGAACTCCTGGCGTCTGGGGCGGCGGTCGTATGGGACAGACGCGCATCCTAGAGTATTCCTACTGATTTAGTCGAGATTGAACATCAGGAGGCGTGAGGGTTCTGGTTGCGAGTCGGTTGCATGACTATGCGCCCCGAATGTATAGTCATGCGGTCATGGCCGCCGTCCGTCCGTCCGCATCGAACTCGAGCCTGTCCCCGGTGAGGGACCACGCGTGCGCGAGTGCGCCCGTGCGCCCGTGAGCGCAGGCCTCGAGGCGTCGACCGCGGCTGCGACGGACCGCCGGCCGGGCGTGGCGGGCGGTCCGCCGGAGCCCCGGATCCGGGTCGGAATCATCGGCGCCACCGGCTACGTCGGGGCCGAGCTGATCCGGCTGCTGACGAACCATCCGGCGGTCGAGATCGTCGGGCTCCAGGGTCGCGATCGCGATCACGAGCCGATCGGGGCTACCCACGCTCACCTGTCCGGGACCGGGCTCGCCGTGGACTCGAGCCTGCCCGACGTTGACGCGGTCTTCCTCGCCCTGCCCCATGGCAGCGCCGCCGCGATCGTGCCCGAGATGGCCGCCCGGGGCACCGCGATCATCGACCTCGGGCCCGATTTCCGCCTCCGCACCGCCGCCGACTACCCGCGCTGGTACGGCTTCGAGCATCCCCGGCCGGACCTCCTCGGCCGCGCCGTCTACGGCCTGCCCGAGCTCCATCGGGCGGAGCTCCGGGACCTCCGGACGGCACCGAGCGCGATCGTCGGATCGCCCGGCTGCTACCCGACGGCGACCCTTCT
>JBKJOK010000094.1:0-1784 GCA_046595595.1 Candidatus Limnocylindrales bacterium | reverse complement strand
CGGGAGCCGCCAAGGTCGAGGCGATCCGCGGGGCGCTGACGACGGGTGTCGTCGGGGTGCTCGTCACCGACGCCGCGACCGCCGCGGGGCTCCTCGCGTGAACCGGCTCGCCGATCGTGTCTGCCTCGTGACCGGCTCGACCGGGATCGCCGCGGCCGCTGCCGAACGGCTCGCGGGCGAGGGCGCCGCCGTGTTCATCGTGTCGCGGACGGAGGCGCACGTCCGCGAACTCGTCGATCGGATCCGGGGCCGGCGCGGGACGGCCGACGGGGCCGCCGCGGATCTCGCCGACGACTCCGCGGTGGACGCTGCTGTCGCAGCCTGTGTCGAGCGGCTCGGCCGGATCGACGGGCTGTTCTCGGTTGCCGGCGGCAGCGGCCGACGGTTCGGCGACGGGCCGATCCACACGGTCAGCCGGGACGCCTGGGACCGGACCCTGGAGCTCAACCTGACGACCCAGGCCCTAGTCTGCCGGAGCGTCGTCGGGCGCATGCGCGACCAGGAGCCGAACGGGTCGGGGACGCGCGGCTCGATCCTGCTGATGGGCAGCGTCACCGCCACGGACCCCGCGCCGGAGTTCTTCGCCACCCACGCGTATGCGGCCGCGAAGGGCGCGCTGACCGGGCTGATGACGACGATGGCCGCGGCCTATCTTCTGGATCGAATCCGGGTCAACGTCGTCGCGCCGGGCCTGACCGCCACGCCGATGGCCCGTCGTGCCGCCGAGGATGACGCGATCCGGGCGTACGGGGCGCGGAAGCAGCCACTGGCCGGCGAGCTGATGGACCCCGACGAGATCGCCCACGCCGCGGTCTACTTCCTGTCCGACGAGTCGCGCGCGGTCACCGGCCAGCTGCTCAAGGTCGACGGCGGCTGGTCGGTCGCATCGGTGTCGCCGTGAGAGGCGCCTGGATCGCGGACCTGCCGCTGCTCGCCGACGCCGACGTGTGCGTCGTCGGATCGGGTTCGGCCGGCTCGACCGCAGCGATCGCCGCGGCGCGCGGTGGCGCGTCGACGGTCCTGGTCGAGAAGCTCCCGTTCCTCGGTGGGACGAGCACTGCCGTCCTCGACACGTTCTACGGCTTCTGGACGCCGGGCGGGACGCCTCGAAAGGTTGTCGGTGGGATCGGGGACGAGGTCGTGGCGGGGCTCCGCGCGCTCGGCCCGATCGTCGAGCGACCCAACACGTACGGCGCCGGCACGGGCGTGACCTATCTCGCGGAGCATCTGAAGATCGTCTGGGAGGATCTCGTCGGCGCGGCCGGCATCCGAATCCTGCTCCACGCGATGCTCCAGGAGGCCGCGGTGGACGGCGACCGCCGGGTCCGCGCCATCGTGGTCGCAACGAAGGCGGGCCTCGGCCGGATCACCGCCCGAAGCTTCATCGATGCCAGCGGCGATGCCGACCTGTGCGCCTTCGCCGGGTGTGGGTTCGAGACCGCGGGCGAGATCGACCCGGCCCAGACCCTGACGACGACGTTCCGGATGGCGAATGTCGACGGCGAGCGGCGCCGAGCCGTCACGAAGGACGAGCTGCACGAGCGCATGGCCGCCGCGGCCGCAGACGGGTACGACCTCCCCCGCCGCGAGGGCTCCGACCACGCGACCCCGATCGATGGCGTGACCGCCACGATCATGACCCGCCTCGAGCCGAACGAGCGACGCGCCGCGGACGGCCGGCTCGTGAACACGACCGACCCGGACTTCCTGACCGCGGCCGAGATCGCCGGTCGCCGCCAGGCCCTCGAGTACGCCCGCTTCCTCGTCGATCGCGTGCCCGGCTA
>JBKJOK010000047.1:0-14812 GCA_046595595.1 Candidatus Limnocylindrales bacterium | reverse complement strand
GAAGGCGTCCAGACCCGCTACGACGACCCCGACGAGGTCCTCGTCCGGATCGCCGCCGCGTCCGACGGGGAGGTCCAGGACCTGCTGGCCGAGGTCTACGCGACGCCGATCCGCGAGGAACTGATCGCCCGCCGGATCGATGAGATCCACGCTGCCGGCTCGAAGGCCGCCGTGTCGGCCACGCCCGCCGCCGCGCGTCGGTTCGGCGCCTTCGCCGCCGAGCACGGCGCGGACCTGTTCCTCGTCCAGTCGCAGGTCAGCAGCGCCCGCCACCTCGCGTCGGGCTACGATCCGCTCTCGCTCGAAGAGTTCACCCGATCCATGCCGATCCCCGTCGCGGTCGGCAACACGACCAACAGCGAGGCCGCCTTCGCGCTGATGGAGCAGGGCGCGGCCGCGGTGTTCGTCGGGGTCGGGCCGGGCGCGGCGTGCACGACCCGCGAAGTCCTCGGCCTCGGCGTCCCGCAGGTCACCGCGATCAGCGACGTGGCCGCTGCGCGCGACTCGTTCCACGCCGAGACCGGCCGCTACGTCCCGGTCGTCGCCGACGGCGGGATGCGTCGCGGCGGCGAGCTCGCGAAGGCCCTCGCCGCCGGAGCCGACGTCCTGATGCTCGGCTCGCCCCTGGCCCGCGCCGACGAGGCGCCCGGCCGCGGGATGAACTGGGGGATGGCCGCGCCCTCGCCGACGCTGCCGCGCGGGACGCGGATCAAGGTCGGGACGATCGGCTCGCTGGAGCGGATCCTGCTCGGGCCGGCTCACGTCAGCGACGGCTCGGAGAATCTCGTCGGGGCGGTCCGCCAGTCGATGGCCGCCCTCGGGGCCGGCACGATCCGTGACATGCAGCGGGTCGAGATGGTCTACGCGCCGTCCGTCGCGACCGAGGGCAAGTCCTGGCAGCGAGGCCGCTGACGGCCCCCGACGGCGACGCGCCGACTCGCGGCCCGACTGGCCACGGCTTTTCTCGCGGGGCCGACCGCTCGCCCGCTCTCGACGCCGAGCTCGCCGGCGACGATCGATTCGCGCGGCTGCGGACCCGCGGCCGGCGATCCGGCGAACCGCGCCTCGTCACCGTCGGGTTCGTCGCCGAGCCCGACGGAACGATCCTCGTCGCCGCCGGCGCACCCGACAGCGCCTGGGCCCGCAACCTCCTCGCCGATCCGACCCTGACGGTCTCGATCGGCAGCCGGACGTACGACGCAACCGCCGAGCCCCTCGACGATCGCGATCTGCGCCGCGGCCGCGCGGTGCGCGAGCTGATCCTGCGCTACGGAACCCCGTCCGAGGGTCTCGGCAGCGGTCCGATCTTCGCCATCCGCCCGGCCGAGCCCGTGACGGAGCAGCCCGTACGGCCCGTAAGGTAGGCGGCACCCTCAGGGATCCGGAAATACGTCATCCGTCGCACATGTTTCCCGACCTTTGGACGATGGCGATGCAAGGTGGCGCGGGGCATTCTCTGCTCACGGCACTTGCCGATGGCCACCAAGGGATGGACCGAAATGGACCCGCTCGGGACCCTGATCGTGTCACTGGGAACGCTGATCGTCCTGGACCTCGCCGCGCTTCAGCTCGGCGGACCGCGACGCTCCCGGACCCGCACCCGGGCCACTCGCTCGCGCTGAACCGGCCCCGTCTCTCCCGGACGGACGCCGACAACTGAATCGTGTCGCTGACCGGCAGGTCTCCCTCCTCCTCCCTCCGGTCATCGTCTCTCCAGCCGAAGCGGCGCCGACCTCCTCCTCCAGACCGGCGCCGCTTCTGCATGTCCGGGTCCGGCGCGACCCGCGATCCCCACCCTTCCGGTTGTTCTGCGTTCCGGCTCACCGGCGCGGGTGTCGTCGTGCCGACATCCGGTCCGGAATCGGTCACACCGCCACCCGTCGACCGTCTTGACAGCAGGGAAGTAGGTCATCGGTCGCAACGCGTCGATGGCGCGCGTCGATGCCGTTGTAATCGGTCGAGACGCACAGTGGCGACCATCGAGCCCGGACCTCCCGGGCCAGCTCGGAGAACGGAGACCGCCGCCATGGACAGCCAGCAGGTCAGCCATCAGGCAGTCGACCGAGGCCGTCGTGGATGCCTGGTCGAGGGATGTCCCTGCAAGGACGCTCGAATCGTCTTGAAGCGCCGCACCGCCTTTTTCGCGGCGTGGGCCACGCAACACGGAGAGACTGCAGATCGGGCGGTCGCCCCGGAGCTGGGCTGGCGCCTTCCGACCCTCCTCTCCTCGGTCGCCTGACCTTCCTCGCAGGCGACTGCCAGACAACCGAAGAACCATCGAAGACGCGTCCGACAAACCGAAGAACAACTGAAGAACAATCGAATATGCCGCTCCCGGAACGACCGACCGCCAACGCGGACGGTCGTTTCGATTCGTGGCCCGGGTCGTCCGGTTGGGCGTGGTATCGCCTGGCCGAGCGTGGTTTCCTGCCAGAAGTCCAACCTGAGGACCTTGGGCGCGGTCGCGCGCGGTCAGCGCGTCCGAAGGCTCCCGGCGCGAGCGTGACTCGAGACGTGCCGGTCTCGTTCCGGAGCCCGCCGACCCGGATTTCGGGTGTGTTGTGCGCCGAAGGTCACACCACCGGACATGTGGCATGAAACTCGGACCGGTCGGCAGCCCGTCAGTGTTCTTCCGGGTCAGCAACGTCCCCGGTCACCACCGCCAGGACGCGAGTCGGCCTCCTACAATCCGGCTTGTGATCGACGAGCTGACCCTGTACGACGCGGCCGGCGGGATGCCGTTCTTCGAGACGCTGATCGGACGGTTCTACGACGGTGTCGCGACCGATCCCGTGCTCGGGCCGCTCTATCCGGCCGACGACCTCGATGGCGCCCGGCATCGGCTGACCCTGTTCTTCGCCCAGTACTGGGGCGGGCCGCGAACCTACGACGCCGAGCGTGGCCACCCGCGCCTGCGGATGCGCCACATGCCGTTCGCGATCGGGCCGGCCGAGCGCGATGCCTGGCTGCGCCTGATGCGCGACGCGATCGCCTGGTCGGATCCGCCGCCGGCCGTTGCGGAGCGCCTCCTTGCCTACGTCGACATGGCCGCCGAGTCGATGCGCAACCGCGACTGATCGGCGATCGACCGCCGCTCGGGCCTCGCTCGATCGACCCGCCGGGCGGCGCTAGACTTGGCGGACAGGGCACAGCGACGGAGGGTGACATTGGCGGACGGCGTGGCCGAGGCGGATCAGGATCCATCGACGACCGGGCCGCGCCCGGTGGCTGAGCCCGGAGCGGCCGGTCAGGCCCAGCGCGGCAAGACCGTCCATGGCGAGCCGGCCAACGCCGGACACCGCGTCCTCGCCCCGGACGACGCCGAGGTCGAGGCCTACCTCGAGACCGCCCTGCATGCGCCCGCGCCGACCCGCTCGGCCGACGACCGGCCCGACACGGCCGAGCCCGACTCGGTCATCGTCCTCGACTTCGGCAGCCAGTTCGCCCAGCTGATCGCCCGGCGCGTCCGCGAGCTGAACGTCTACTCCGAGCTGATCCCGCACGACACGCCGTGGGCCGAGATCGAGCGGCGCAATCCCAAGGCGATCATCCTGTCGGGCGGCCCGATGTCGGTCTACGACGAGGGCGCCCCGAAGCCCGACGCCGCGGTCTGGACCGGCCGCATCCCCGTCCTCGGGATCTGTTATGGCGCCCAGCTGATGGCCCTCGAGCTCGGCGGCGATGTCCTCCCGACCTCCAGGCGCGAGTACGGTCCGGCCTCGGTGACGATCACCGACGGCGGCGGACTGTTCGACGGACTCGAGCGCGACCAGCCAGTCTGGATGAGCCACGGCGACTCGATCACCCGTCTGCCGGAAGGCTTCACCTCGACCGCCCAGACCGATTCGACCGCCTTCGCCGGCCTCCAGTCGCCGGCCCGCAACCTGTACGGCATCCAGTTCCATCCCGAGGTCGTCCACACCCCGAAGGGCCGCGACGTCCTGCGCAACTTCGTCGTCGGGATCGCCGGCGCCTCGCCGACGTGGACGCCGGCCAATTTCATCGACCAGACCGTGGCTGGAATTCGCGACCGGGTGAACGCTCAAGCCGCCGCGACTGGCTCCGAGGGGCTCGTTATCTGCGCCCTCTCGGGCGGGGTGGACTCGGCGGTGGCCGCGGCCCTCGTCCATCGCGCGGTCGGCGATCGACTGACCTGCATCTACGTGGACCACGGCCTGATGCGCAAGAAGGAATCGGAGCTCCTCCGGGTCACGTTCGAGCGCGACCTCGGGATGAACCTGGTGATGGTCGATGCCCGCCAGCGGTTTCTGGCCCGCCTGGCCGGTGTCGAGGACCCCGAGCAGAAGCGCAAGATCATCGGCGACGAGTTCATCCGGGTCTTCGAGGAGGAGGCCGACCGGATCAAGGGCGATGGCCGGATCGACTTCCTGACCCAGGGCACGCTGTACCCCGACGTCATCGAGAGCGCCACATCCGAGTCGAAGGCGGCCCAGAAGATCAAGACCCACCACAATGTGGGCGGGCTGCCGGCCGACCTCTCGTTCCAGCTGATCGAGCCGCTCCGCTACCTGTTCAAGGACGAGGTCCGCGCCGTCGGGCTGGAGATGGGCCTGCCCGAGGCGATGGTCCTGCGCCAGCCGTTCCCGGGCCCCGGCCTCGCCATCCGGATCCTCGGCGCGGTGACGGCCGAACGGCTCGACACGCTGCGCGACGCCGACTGGATCGTGATCGACGAGATCAAGGCCGCCGGGCTGTACCGGAGCCTGTGGCAGTCGTTCGCGATCCTGACACCGGTCCGCTCGGTCGGTGTCCAGGGCGACGGCCGGACCTACGCGAACGTGGTCGCGATCCGGGCCGTCACCTCCGAGGACGGGATGACCGCCGACTGGGCGAAGCTGCCGTACGACGTGCTCGGCAAGATCTCGAGCCGGATCGTGAACGAGGTTCGGGGCGTCAACCGCGTCGTGTACGACATCTCATCGAAGCCTCCGGCGACCATCGAGTGGGAGTGACGCCGGCCGGGAATTCGCCGAACGGGTGGGGGTCCGGCATAGCCGAATCGGGTGGTTCGCACGGGATGCCGAACGGGTAGAGTGGCGCCATGCTGGACGACGCGAAGACCGGGGGGTCCATCCCGGCCCCACGCTGCAACTGGTGCTCCGCCGAGCTGCCGTCGGATCACGAGGTCACGTGCCCGTCGTGCGGTGCGACGCTCCTCGGCGACGGCGACCCATCGGTCCCCGGGCTGACCGCGATCGACGCCGAGGCGATCCTGCGCAGCGCCCGGGCGGCGAAGACGAAGCCGCGTGGCCGCCTGCTCTCCTGGATCAGCGGCGACTACGACGAAGGTGCAGCGACGGTCGCTGCCACGCCCGGCTCGCTCGGACCGCCCACGGGCGACGTCCGGCGCGAGATGCTCCGGCTCGAGATCGATGCCCAGCTGACGAACGCCCAGGCCGAGGCCGAGGCCTTCGCCGCGGACGCCGCGATCGAGGAGGGCCGCTCGCTCGAGCCGCTGGCCGCTCCCGTCCACGACGCCGCCAACGCAGCGACCGAGTCCGCCGCGACCGCCGAGTCCGCCGCGACCGCCGAGTCCGACGAGGCCCCTCCCGCCTGAGTCGCGGGCCTGGACCCGCCGGCCCGGGCTCATGTTCCCGTGCGCCGCCCTGCCGGATCGCCGGCACCCGCCCGCGACCGACTCCCGATGTCCGACGTGGATCACTTCGACACGAATGAGCGTGGCCGAATCGCCCGTCCGGCAGAATTCGATCGATCGGGACCTTGGGTCGTGCTCATTCATCCGGATCTGATGCGCTGATGACATCAGGTGGTCGTCGCGGGCGGCTGACAGGCGCGCGCCGGCCACTCGGCTATCGTTCCGCCGTGCCTGACCGCCTGCCACCGCCCGGCCCGTCGTTCCTGCGCGAGCAGGCGATCGAGGCGCAGGGCCGCAACCTCCGCCTCGGGATGAGCCAGCCCACCACCGACGACGGCTGGTGGCTGGCGATCGTCTGGGTGACCGACGACCAGGGCGTCGTGTCATTCGTCGACCTGGCGCCGGCCGGCGGTCCGCGCCCGGAGCCGCCCCTCGTACGGCTCGGCCCGTCGCTGGCCGGCGCGCTGAGCGGCCTGATCCTCGAGGATGCGGGACGGCTCTCCATCCGGATCGCGACGGTTGTGCCGGCCGACGACCCGACCCGCCCGTGGCGTGTCCCGGCAGCGATCCGGGCCGCCTTCAAATGGGAACCGATGCGGGCCGCCGCGATGCGCCCCAACGAGCTCAACGAGACGGTCCTGGCCGCATTCCGGCGAACCATCGAGGGTCTCGGGCGACCGTAGGCTAGACTCGCAGCGCGTGGCTGATCTGTTCGATGAGTTCATGAAGGAGTTGCGGCGACGGCAAGCCGAGGCGAGCGGTCGCCCGGTTCCCGACGCTGACAAGGCCGATGCGTCCGACGACGACGACGCCGAGGCACCCGACGACGCCGAGGCGAACGACAGCGATCGCGACAGCGACGATGAGTCGACCGCCGAGGTCGATCCCGATGCGCCCCTCCCGCTGAGCACCCGCCGGCCGGGCGCCGGACGTCGCGGCGGCGCGCGGCGCAACGCCCGCCCGCCGCGCCCGCCGGCCGGTCGGACCGCTGCCGGCGGCCCGCGCGACGGAGGTGCGTCGCTGCGCGCCCGCCTCTCGACCATCGTCGTCGTCGCGGTCGTGGTCGCGGTCTTCCTGATGTTCGCCGTCGGCATTGAGCTGTGGACCGACGCCCTGTGGTACCGGAGCGTCGGCTTCGACCAGGTCTTCTGGACGCGCCTCGGCCAACAGGCGGGCCTCTTTGCGCTCGGTGGACTCGCGGCCCTCGCGCTGCTTCTGGCCAACCTCTGGCTGGCCGGCCGGTTCTCCCCGGCGTCGCCCCTCGACGGTGTCGGCGGCGGCACCCTGCGCGGCTGGCTCGATCGCCTGAGCGAGGCCCAGGCCGGCGCCGAGCGAGCTCGGACCGGCGGCCGGCCGCAATACGACCAGTGGGATCGCACGCCCCGCGAACCGGTCAGCGTCACCCCGATCGATCTCCCGGATCCCGTGCCGTTCGGGCGGATGGCGATCATCGTGGTGGCCGTCCTCGCCGCCCTCGGCGTCGCCGGTGCCGTGGCCGCCAGCTGGGAGACGATCGCGCTCTGGCAGCATCGCGTTCCGTTCGACCCGTCCGGGACGACCGTCGCCGACCCGATCTTCGGTCGCGACATCTCGTTCTTTTTGTTCGACCTGCCGTTCCTGCGCCTCGTCCAGAGTTTGGTCAACGGCCTGCTGGTCGCGGCTCTCATCGTCGCCGGGGCACGCTACCTCCTGTCCGCGATGGCCGGCGCCGCGGTGTTCGACACGCGGGTCCGGGTCCATCTCGGCACCCTGGCCGGCCTGTTCCTGATGTCGATCGCGCTCGGCTACCAGCTCGACAAGTTCGAGCTCGTCCACAGCAACCGGGGGATCGCGACCGGGGTCAGCTTCACCGACCAGAACGCCCAGTTCCTCGCCTACGACGTCCTGACCGGCCTGTCGGCGATCGCGGCGGCGTTCCTCGTGGGCGGCGCGTTCGCCCGCGTGCTGTGGCCGCTGACCTTGACCCTCGCGGTGTGGTTCATCGCCTCGATCGGGATCGGCCGGCTCTATCCGGCGGCGATCCAGCAGCTGACGGTCGTCCCCAACCAGTACGCCCAGGAACAGCCGTACATCGCGAACAACATCGCGATGACCCGCCTCGCGTTCGACCTCAACGAATGGACCGAGCGGGCCTATCGTGGCGACGTCCCCCTGACCGAGGCAGGCATCGCGGCCGACGCCGCGACCTTCGCCAACGCCCGGCTGTGGGACTACCGGCCGCTCGGCGACACGCTCGATCAGATCCAGACGGTCCGCCGCTACTACGACTTCGTCGATGTCGACACGGACCGCTACCTGATCAACGGTGAACTCCGCCAGGTGATGCTGTCGGGTCGCGAGCTCGACCTCGCCAAGAACCCGAATGCCACCGGCTGGGTGAACCAGCGGGTGATCTACACCCACGGCATCGGGGTGGCGATGGTCCCGGTCAATGAGGTCGCTTCGCAGGGCCAGCCGCGCCTGCTGATCTCGAACCTGCCGCCGACCTCGACCGGCGGCGCCCCGGCGGTGACCGAGCCGCGGATCTACTTCGGCGAGGGCAACAGCTCGTACGTGGTCGTCGGCGCCCGCCAGCCCGAGTTCGACTACCCGCGCGGCAGCGACACGAACGACGGTGACGTCGTGGCCACCGTCTGGCAGGGCAAGACCGGCATTCCCCTCGACACCACGCTCAACCGGCTCCTGTTCGCGATCCGCTTCCGCGACCTGAACCTGCTGATCACCGACCAGGTCACGAGCGGGAGCCAGCTCCTGTTCAACCGCACGCAGGGCGAGCGCGTGCGCCTGATCGCGCCGTTCCTCAAGTTCGACAAGGACCCCTACATCGTGATCGATGGGGCGGGTCGTCTGAAGTACATCCAGGACGCGTTCACGACGAGCGACCAGTTCCCCCACGGCCAGGCCTTCGACCCCGACAGCGAGCTCGGCCCGGCCAGCGGCCTCCGGGGCGACCCGTTCAACTACATCCGGAACAGCGTGAAGATCGTCACCGACGCATACGACGGGACGATGACCTACTACGTGGCCGATGCAGCCGACCCGCTGATCCGGGCCTGGCAGGGCGTCTTCCCGACCCTCTTCCGGCCGCTGTCGGAGCTGCCCGCCGACCTCGTGCCGCATCTCCGGGTGCCCGAGGAACTGTTCGACGTCCAGACCCGGATCTACGGCCGCTACCACGTCACGAACCCCGAGACGTTCTATTCGCAGAACGACCTCTGGACGGTCCCGGTCGGGGCGGGCAACGACCAGAGCCTCCCGCCCGAGGCCTACTACGTGATGATGCGGATGCCCGGCGCTGACGAGGCCGAGTTCCTCCTCCTTCAGCCGATGATTCCGAAGGACCGACCGAACATGATCGCGTGGGTCGCCGCCCGGAACGGTCCGGAGCGCTACGGTCAGACGACCGTCTTCCGGTTCCCGAGCGACAGTTCGATCTTCGGGCCGGTCCAGGTCGAGGCGCAGATCGACGCCGACCCGGAGATCAGCCAACAGATCACGCTCTGGGACCAGGCCGGCAGCGAAGTCGTTCGGGGCAACCTGATCGTCGTCCCGGTCGGCGATTCGCTGCTCTACCTTCAGCCGGTCTACCTGCGTTCCAAGAGCTCGGGCTTCCCGGCGTTCGAGCGGATCGTCGTGGCCTCGCCGACGAACGTGGTCTGGGGCACGTCGCTGCGCGACGCCCTGACCAGGCTGCTCGCCGAGCAGAGCGGAAACACCCCCGGTCCGTCGCCTTCCCCGGGCCCCACCCCGACCCCGGGACCCGGCGGCTCGCCCGGTCCAACCCCCACTGCCACCCCGGGCCCGACGGCCACGCCGGGCGCGACGATCCCGCCGAGCGCCGACGTCACCGAGCTCGTCGACTACGCCAACGCCCACTTCGAGCTGGCCCAGGAGGCCCTCCGCAACGGTGACTTCGCCCGGTACGGCGCCGAGATCGAACTCGTCAAGCAGGCCCTCGCCCAGCTCGACGCGCTGACAAACGGGTCGGGCTCGTCGGCTGCGCCCAGCGTCGCCCCGTGACGGCGCGCCCCGTCTCGGCGCGCGCGATGACGGCGCGCACCGCCTGAGCCCGACGCGCGTCTGATGGCCGGCCCGTCCACGCTGACGACCCGGGGCGTGACGATCGCGGCCCTCCTGATCGCCCTCGGCCGACCGGCCTGGTGGCTGCTTGCCCTCGCCGGCTTCCTGGCCCGCGGCGGGATCGTGGTCTTCGTCCTCGCGATCGTCAGCGTGCCGTCGCCGCTCGTCCTCTCGAACATCCTGGCGCCGATCGTGACCCCGCTGGCGTTCGGGACGCTCCTGCCCCAGACGGCGGTCCTGATCGTGGTCGGGATCGGGCTTGGCCTGTTCTGGCTGATCGCCGGCGGCTGGTTTGCGGCGGCCACCGAGATCGCCCTGATTCGCGAGGCCCAGGCGACCGCCGACGACGAGGGGTTGCCCGCGGCAGGCGACGTGCCGGCGGGCCGGCGACTGGCGGTCCGGGCAGCGGTCGCGCATCTCCTGGCCCACGCTCCGACGGCGTTCGTCCTCGGTGCGGGCAGCGTGGCGATCGTCCGCGTGATCTACGCCGAACTCGTCAACCCGTCCGACTCCGGCCCGATCGCGCTGCGCGTCGCCGTTGGCGCCGCGCTGCCGCTTGCCGCGATCGTCGCCGCCTGGGCGTTCGGCGAGCTCGTCGGCGGCCTGGCCGTCCGGCGGATCGCGCTCGGCGGCGCGTCGATCCTGGCCGGCGTCGCGGGCGGCATCCGCGACCTCGTGCGCCGGCCGATCGGCTCGCTGGTCATGCCGCTCCTGACGATGCTCGTCCTCGCGGTCGACCTCGGTGCGGTCCTGGCGACGGTGGCGATCGTCCTCAGCCAGGTCCGCGACCGCCTCAGCGCTGGCATCGACGATCCCGTTGCCACCGGCCTGACCGTCGCAACCCTCGGCGCCGCATGGAGCCTCGCCCTCGTCGTCACCGGACTGATCGCAGCCTGGCGGAGCGCGGCGCTCACGTTCGAGTTCCAGCGCGAGGCTGCCGCGAGGCGCTGGGCCGCTCGGGCCGTCGCCGGCGGCAGGCAGGACCCGGACGAGAGCGGGACAATCGGGCCAGCCACCGACCGCCGTCCGGGGGATAGGTCCGTCGGCGATCCGGATGGCAGGCTGTAACCCCCGGCCCGCGAACGCGGTCCAGCCGGAGACGAGATGAGGTGGTCATGGCGACGAAGACGGTCGTCTGCCCGGAGTGCGGGGCGCCGGTGGTTCCCGGCCGGTACGCCTGCGCCGAGTGCGGCTCGTTGCTTGCCGCCGTGACGGCCAGTGCGCGGACCTGGGGCTCCGAGCCCGATCCCGAGGCGACGGCGAGCGGCCCTGTCGCCGATGTCCCGGTGGCGCCCGTCGGGGCCCCGCCGCCGGTCGTGTCCGTCGCGCCGGGCGTCGGCGCGTTGTCCCCGAACCCGCAGGCCGACGAGGCCGCCCCGGACTCGATCGACGCCGCCCCGGGTGAGGACTGGGACGAGCCGCTTTCCGGCGCGCCGGCCGAGCCCGAATCCAGCCCCGACCCTGCGCCCGACCCTGCGCCCGAGCCCGAGCCCGAGCCCGAGCCCGAGCCCGAGCCCGAGCCCGAGCCCGAGCCCGTGGCCGTCGCCGTCGCCGACCAGGCGACGAGTCGTCGACGTGCGGACCCGGCCAGGGTCTCAGCGGCGGGCGAACCGGACGTGTTGCACGGTTGGACGCCGCACGAAGGCGCCCGGACCGAGCGCGCCTGGGCCGACGAGCCCTCCTCGGGCGCGGATCCCGAGCCGGCGAGCGCCGACGAACCGGTCGCACCTGCCGCCCCGCCGCCCGTCGTGGCCCCCGCTCCGTCGGCTCCCTCGGCCTGGCCGCCCGCCGGCGATCGCGGCGTCCATCCGACACCGACCACGCGGACTCCGGCCGGTGCGTACCTGCCCCCGTCGGCGGTCCTCGATGCGCTCGATCCGGCATCCGCCGCGGGCGCGACGCGCCGCACCCCGGCCTCCTCGGCGGCGCCGACGTCCAGCGCCTCGAGGCGCACGTCGCCGGGCGTGAAGGCTCGCGGCCTGCTCGCGTCGATCGACCTCGCCGACGACACGCCGCGGGCCGTCATCGCCGTCGGGGCCGCGATCGCCGCGATCGGCTTCCTGCTGCCGTGGGCCAACGTCCTGGCCGGAGCGGGACTGCTCGGCGGCTACTTCACCCAGTGGGGGCTCGCAGGCCCGGGTCACTGGATCGCCCTGACGCTCCTCGTTGCCACCGTCGGCGTCGCGCTCGCCGGACCGGCGACCGGACGCTGGCCCGTCGGGCTCGGCGCGATCGCCCTGGCCGCGCTCCAGGTCGGGATGCTCTGGCCGTACCTGTTCGGCTTCCTGGGTCGATCGATCGGCATCTGGGTCGTCCTGGCCGGGGCGATCGTCCTCGTCGTCGGCGGCGTCCTCGACCGGCTCGGCCGTCACGATCCCGACGGGCCTGCCGTCCCGTAGGTCACGAGGGGGCGCCGTCCGAGCCCCTGCTACACTGCGCCGGACGCCGGCCCGCCAGCGCAGGCGGGCGCCCGGTCCGCCGTCGGATCGATCAGCCGCGACCGCAACGGAGGCAGTCAGCCAAGCCGCATGGACCAGATCTTCGGTGAGATCGGCAAGGCGCTGGGCGGGTTCATCGGGAGCCCCGTCGTCCAGTTCGTCCTCTATTCGATCGCGGTCTACCTCGTCGTCCTCTGGCTCGCGAGCGCCTACTGGGTGTTCCGCGACATGCAGCAGCGGACCCAGAACGCGATCCTGCCGTACGCCGCGGCCAGCCTCGTCATCGTCTTCCTGCCGGTTTTCCCGCTCGCGATCTTCGTCTACAAGATCATCCGGCCTCACGAGAAGATCGGCGAGGTGTACGAGCGGAACCTCGCTGAGGAAGCACTCCTGGCCGAGGTCGAGGGGATCCGGAGCTGTCCGACCTGCGCCCGTCGGGTGAACGACGAATGGATCATCTGCCCGACTTGCCGGACGCGCCTGAACCGGGTCTGCCCGAACTGCAGCCGCCTCGTCGGGCTCGACTGGTCGCTGTGCGCGTGGTGCGGCAAGGACTTCGAGCGCTCGACGCCGGCCCTGACCTCGTCGTCCGGGCGGCCGGCTCCGATCTCACCGTTGCCCGGCGACGACACGGGACGAATCGCGCGGCCGGGTTCGGGATCGGACATCGAGTCCGACCGGACCGCGGTCTCCCGCTCGATGGCCAGACCGCGGCCGACGTCCGCCCGGACCACGCCGCCGCGGTCCAAGCCCGACGTCCTGCCCGAGTCTTGACGGGGCCGCCGTCGGACCGTCGTCGGAATCGCTGACGTGACCACCGACGACGAAGATCGCGGGCCGGTCGATCCGTCCCTGCCGCCTGAGCTCGTTGACCCTGCCGCGACCCGTCCGGGCCTGTCCACATTCACGATCGAGGGCCGCGCCGCACCCGGCCTGTTCGTCGTCGGCTGGCTGGCGACGATCGCGGGCGTCGGGCTCGTCCTGATCGGGCTGCTCGCTCCGTCGGGCCTGTTCCTGTACTTCCTCGGCCCGCTGCTGCTGACGATCGGGTTCATCGGCGGGGCCGGCAACCAGGCGCTCGAGCGACGAGCTCGTGGCTTTCCGTACGCCGGGCCGTCGCCCTATCTCGTCCTCGCCGCGACCGTGGCCGCCGTGTACGTCGTGGCCTCGAGCGTCGGCCTCGTCCTCCAGCTCTCGATCGGGCGCGGCCAGGTGCCCGACTACTGGATCAACCTGGTCGGCGTGTCTCTCCAGGCCGCCGTGTTCATTGCCATCCTGCGCCTCACGGTGGTCGGCACCGGCGCCCTGTCGTGGGCCCAGATGGGCTGGCGGCGTTTCTCGGGTGGCGCCCTCCGCGATCTCCTGTTCGGCGCTGCGGTCGCGATCCCCGTGATCGGCCTGACCTCGATCGTCGCGTGGATCCTCGTCAGCATCTTCCGGGTGGTGCCGGAGTCGCCCCTGCCGCCGACCGGCGTCGCGGCCGGGCTCGTCGTCCAGCTGATCGCCGGTGCGGTCATCGCCCCGATCGCCGAGGAGGCGGTCTTCCGCGGGTTCGCGATCAGCGCCTGGCGCCGGACGGTGGGCGAGCGCGGGGCGATTGTTCGGGCGTCGCTCGTGTTCGCCCTGGCCCATGTGATCAACATCAGCGGCGGCTCCTTCGGCGAGGCGGGCGGGTTGATCGCGGTCGGCTTCGCCTCGCGCCTGCCGGTGGCCCTTGCACTCGGCTGGCTGTTCGTCCGGACCGGCTCGATCTGGGCGCCGATCGGGCTGCACATGGCGTTCAACGGAATCCTGCTGCTGGCCGCCGAGTCGGTCCAGATGAGCGGCGCCGCGCCGAGCGGCTGAGCGGCCGACGGCCAGGCCACCGTTCCACGGTTCGGCGCGCGCGCCGCGCGTGAGCGGCGGTGAAGGCGCTGGTGATCGCCGGGTGAGGGCTCGTCGCTAATGTTCGTCGTGTTCCCGGATCCGGATGGCGGGAGGAATCGGCGGGCTTCCGTCGTTCGGGTCCGGGGACTCCTGATCCCGCCGTTTTCTCGAGGCAGGCCATGAGCGGCGGTCACGACAACAACCACGACGACGTCCCGTCGAACGGTGAGGGCCACCGGCCGGGCCGCACGATCCGCGAGCTGCCGGCGGCGGAGCGACCGCGCGAACGGCTGGCGATGCGCGGCGCCGGTGGGCTGTCGTCGGCGGAGCTGATCGGGCTGTTGTGGGGCTCCGGCTCGCGCGGCCGCTCGGCCGTCGACCTGGCCGAGGACGCCCTCACCCGCCACGACGGCCTGACCGGCCTCGCCCGGGCGAGTGATCTCGAGCTCGAGGCGTTGCCCGGCATCGGGACGGTCAAGGCGGGCCAGCTGACGGCCGCGTTCGAACTCGGGCGACGGCTCCTGGCCGACTGGCCGGCCGGGCGTTGGACGATCCGCTCGCCGCGCGACGTGGCCGACCGGCTGATGCTCCAGATGGGCCGTCTCGAGCGCGAGGAGCTGCGGGTCGTTCTGCTCAACACGAAGAACGTCGTGCTCCGGGTCGCGACTGTCTACCAGGGCAACGTGTCGTCGTCGCTGGTCCGGGTCGGGGAGCTGTTCCGCGACGCCGTCCGGCTCAACGCGAGCGGCGTGATCCTGGTTCACAACCATCCCAGCGGCGATCCCACCCCGTCGCCGGACGACCTCCACCT
>JBKJOK010000264.1:0-8378 GCA_046595595.1 Candidatus Limnocylindrales bacterium | reverse complement strand
GTCCGGGTTCGGCGAGAGCGATGGTTCGGTGCGCGCCAGCGATCCCGCCGGCATCACGAGCGCGATGAGCGCGACACTGATCAGTGCGCGCAGCGGGCCCCTCACTCGCCGGTTCATCCGCCCCCCTCGTGGTTCGATCACGACCCGGGACGACCGGGGACGACCGGTCGCCGCGATCCTCTATCCGCGATCGATCCGATTGTGGACCGGTCGTCAACCCGCGATCAAGCCCGGAGGACGAACGGGCGCGCAAAGGGAGACGGCGGAGGGAGACCATTCCGGGACGGGGAAGTGGTGGAGATGAGGGGACTCGAACCCCTGACCCCCGCGATGCGAACGCGGTGCTCTGCCAGCTGAGCTACATCCCCACGGCGTCGTGCGCGAGGCGCAAACGGTCCCGGAGTGTAGCACGGGACCTTCCTCGGACCCCTCGTCAGGCTACCCTCCGGCGGTGTCCATCGGTCTCGAGCTCGGCCTGATCGCGGCGCTCTGTTGGGGCTCGACCGACGTCGCGGCCGCGGTCGCCGGACGGCGTCTCGGGAGCCTCCGCGTCGCGGCGATCGTGCAGGTCACGAGCCTCCTCGCGATCGGTGTCATCAGCCTGAACCAGGGCTCGTGGTTCCCCAGCCGCCTCGACGACATCCTGATCTCGGTCGTTATTGGCGTCGTCGCAGCCGGGGCGTACCTGTCGTTCTTCACCGCATTGCGGATCGGGCCGCTGTCGGTCGTCAGCCCGGTGGTCGCAGCCTATGGCGGGCTCACGGTCCTCCTCGCGGTTCTCGTGCGCGGCGAGACGCTCACCCTGCTCCAGGCGGTCGGCGCCGCGCTCGCCACGATCGGCGTGATCCTGACCGGCCTCGTGTCCGACGGCGGTTGGCGGAGTGCCCGGCTCGCGGGCAAGGGCATCGGGTTCGCGATCGTCGCCCTCGTCTGCTTCGCGGTCCTGACGATTGGCCTGGCCGGACCGATCCGGAGCGCCGGCTGGCTGCCGGTCCTCCTGACCGCCCGGATCGCGAACGCCGCCACCGTCATGGCGGTCCTCGTCGTCGTGTTCGTCTTCCGTCCGCGAGCGGCCGGGCCGCTGCTCTCGGGCTCGACCGACCGTGTCCCGGGCCTGCTCGTCGTCGCCGTCCTGGCCGCGGTCGCCGGGGGCGCGCTCGACATCGCCGGCTTCGTCGCGTTCGCGATCGGGCTCGAACAGGCGCCGGCCTGGATCGTCGGGCTCGCGAGCTCGTTCGGGCCGGTCGTGAGCGTCATCGTCGCGATCGTGCTGTGGCACGAGAAGCTCCAGCCGAGCCAGTGGCTGGGCCTCGGCGGCATCGGCCTTGGTCTGGCGGCAGTCGCGCTGCCCTGAGCCGCGGCGCGCCGCCGGCCGATCATGCACCGAGTGGGTCAACCGACGGCCGGGCCAGCGCTCGGACGACGTCTGATGCGTCGGCTGCACGGAATGACGGGCGGAGGCGCGGATTCAGTCCGTCGTGGGCCGACGCCGGCCGTCCGGACATCCGTTCATGCAGTCGCTGCACAAACGTGCCCGGCCGGTCGAGTCGCGCGGTCCGGTTGGCTCGCGGTCGCTGAGCCGCGCGGGGCACCGCTCGCGTGTACGGCCTGCGGGCGGTGCACGCCCTACGCCGGGACGCTGAACCAGAAATGGGTCCGGCCGTCGCGCGACTCGGCACCGACCCGGCCGCCGCCGGCCTCGACGAGCTGCTTCACGATCGCGAGGCCGATCCCGGCCCCGCCTCGTGCCGGGTCGCGCGACTTCTCGACCCGATAGAACCGCTCGAACACCCGCTCGAGGTCGTCGGCCGGGATCGGCTCGCCGCTGTTCCCGACCGACACGAGCAGGTCGCCCGGCCGACGCTCGGCCCGGACTGTCACGGTGCCGCCGGCAGGCGTGTAGCGGACCGCGTTCGACAGGAGATTGGCGAGGACCTGGGCGAGGTGGTCCGGGTTCGCCCGGGCCGGCAGGGCGTCGGCGACATCCACGGCAAGCCGCAACCCCGCCCGCTCGATCGCCGGCTGGGCGAGGTCCACCGCCGACCGGATCGCGCCGGCCAGGTCAATGGCGGCCAGCGCAGGCGGCCGGTCGGCGGCGTCCCCTTCGGCGAGGGAGTCGAGCGAGCGCGACAGGCGAACGAGGCGTTCGGCCTCGTCCCAGAGCGATTCGTACGTCGCGCGGTCGGCCACGATCACGCCGTCGCGGAGGGCCTCGAGATAGCCCTGCAGGTTCGTCAGCGGCGTCCGCAGCTCATGGGCGGCGTTGGCGATGAAGTCGCGCCGCATCCGTTCCTGCTCCTCGAGCGAGGCCGCCATCTGGTTGAACGAATCGGCGAGGCTGGCGATCTCCTCGGGGCCGTCGCGAGGGACGCGGGCGGCGTAGTCCCCGTCGGCGATCCGGCGTGCCGCGCCGCCAACCTCGCGGAGTGGCCGGGCGAGCATCCGGGCCATGAGGACGGCGAGGCCGATGCTCGCGAGGGCAGCCACCGCGACGGCCGCGATGACCACGGTCGTGACGGACTCGTCGTACATCGCCCGGGCATGTTCGGCCGAGTCGCCGGCCTGGATCATCAGGTCGGTGAACAGTTGGCCACCGACGACCAGGACGCCGACGACGAGGATCAGCAGCCCGATCCCGGCCGAGGCGAGGGCGGCGAGGGCGATCCGGGTGGCGATCCCGCGGGTGCGCATCGTGGTCAGCCGGCGATCGGAGCGGATCGATAACCCGCGCCGCGAACCGTGGCCACCCAGCGGGGAGCATCTGGGTCGTCGCCGAGCTTGTCGCGCAGGCGCCGGATGTGGACGTCCACGGTCCGGTCCAGCACCTCGGACTGATCGGCGCCCCAGACCGCGTCGAGCAGCTGGTCGCGGCTGAGGACCCGGCCGTCGGCCTCGAGGAGCGTCTGGAGGAGGCGGAACTCGACGTGGGTCAGGGCGACCGGCGAGCCGTCGATCGTCACCTCGTGGCGCTCCGGATCCAGGACCAGGCCGTTGTGCGCGATCCGACCCGTCGTAGCGCCGGCCGACGGCTGCGTGACCGCGGCCGCCCGACGCAGGATCGCCTTCACCCGGACGACGAGCTCCGCCGGCGAGAACGGCTTCGGCAGGTAGTCGTCGGCGCCGTCCTCGAGCCCGGCGATCCGATCGAGGGTCGTACCCCGGGCCGACAGGACGAGGATCGGCGTCGCTCCGGCCTCCTCGTCGCGGCGGACCGCGCGGATCACGGCCCGGCCGTCGAGCTCGGGCAGCATCAGGTCGAGCACGACGAGAGCCGGCCGGTGGGTCTCGATGGCGTCGAGCGCCGCAGGCCCGTCGGCCGCGGTCACGACCGCATAGCCCTCGCGCTCCAGGTAGGTCCGGACGAGCCGCACGATTTTTGCGTCATCGTCGACGACGAGGATCGGCCGATCGGGCAGGGCAGGGGTCTGCATCGCAAGCGCCATCATCGCCGACGGTAGGGAACTCCGATGACAGGCCGGTGACGGCCACGTACCGTAGGCTCACTTGCCCACGTCGTTGGAGGACTCGGGAGTCATGGAGGTCGTTCGAGAACCAATCGCTGGCGCCCGTCTCCAGAGACTGGCCGAGGAGATGTTCGGCAACCTCGTCAAGGCCGTCGTGGACGTTCGCCTCGGGATCATGGTCGTCGGTGGCGAACTGCACGCCGATGAAGAAGCAGTGCTGATCGGCGAAGGATCGGATCAAGCCGCGTTGTGGGGCATCAACCTCTATCCGGAGCAATTCGGCTCACCGGACTTCATCGAGTTTGACTCGATGATCAACATCCGCCCGAGTCAGGCGAACCGTTCGCGCTCTGTCGATGATCCAGCGATCCGGGCGGAGATCATCGCGATCGTCGAGCGGCTGGTAGAACGATGAGCGTCCATCTCGGCCTCGCCGACGGTCGATGGGTGACGCTCTCGCTGGCCGAGCAACTCGGCAACATCGGAAGCGAGATCGGTCGGGCGATCAGCGCGAAGAAGCGGAATGACCCGACACGCTTCGAGAGCGCGTTGAGCCGAGGGCTTGAACTCTTTGATCTCACGCTCGCGGATCCGCGCTGGCGCGGCGTTCGCCTCCGTGAACTCTGCCGAGCTCGGGAGGTTGCCTGCGACTTCCTGGTGGGCCCAAACGCTTTCGACTCGACGGCAGAATCCCTCGACGCGTACTTCACCCAGTTCGCGTTCGCGGCCCGACGGAACCGCTAGGCCGAGGCGACGACGACGGAGTGACGTGAGGGCCGGCGGGTCACCCGATCCCGGCGGCCACTCCATCGAGCAGCAGGAGGGCCGCAAGCCGATCGCTCCGAGGGCCAGGGCAGGGATGGTCGCTGCGTAGGCCCGTAGCCGGTCAGGCGTTGAGCGGCCGAGGAGGACGGGGATCACCAGCCCGACGGCGACGAAGCTGACGGCGGCCTCCGGGTGGGCGCCACGCCAGCTTGGTAGACCCCTTCGGCGATGAAGACGGCGGCGAGGAGACCGAGGGCGATCGCCTGTTGCGCAACCGCTTCGCGACGCCAGGCGAAGCCGGCGATCGCGAAGACCGGTCCACCGACCAGAGCTCCGAGCCCCCAACGGACGAGCGATCCGGTTCCGGCGCCGATCCCGTAGCGCAGCTCGGTCATCGCGTATGCGGAGAAGGTCTATCCGGCATCGGATCGCGCGGCTTGGCGGTCGTTCATGCTGAGAAGGCATGTCGGATCGTCAGATCCGGAACTCGCGGGCGTATTGATGCCGTGAAGGCATGAATCGACCTCGACAACGTCCCGGCACGCTGGATAAGCCTTCTCGGAATACGGGCCGGTGTTGGGCGCCACGCGCGGGGAACGGATCCGCGCTCGCTACGCTGAGATCATTGACGATATCGAACGTATGTTCTAGTCTGAGCGTCCGATGGCCAGCCTCTCCCCGGACGTCTCGGCTGCTCTCGCGTCGCTCCAGACGCGGTGGGGTGCCGCAGCTCCGCGGGTGATCGGAGCGCTGGCCACGGCGCCGCTCCCGGCCGATCCGCGAACTGGCGTCGAGCGGATCGTCCGGACCGGCTTCCCGGCCCTCGACGCGATCCTCGGAACGGGCGGGCTGCCGCGTTCCGCCAGCGTCACGTTGCGCGGCGCGCCCAGCTCCGGGGCCACGACCCTCGCCCTCCGCCTCGTCGCCGAGGCTCAGGCCGACGGCGCGATCGTCGCCTGGCTCGATCTTGCCCGGGCGCTCGACCCGGTCGAGGCCGCCGCCCGCGGCGTCCGCCTCGACTGGCTCGTCGTCCTGACTCCCGACACCCTCGACGAGGGCCTGTCGATCGCCGGCATGCTCCTCGCCGGGCGCTCGGTCGACGTCCTCGTGATCGACCTCCCGCCGCGTCCGGCGGTGGGCACGACGCCGGCGAAGGTCACCGAGCGGCTCCGGCGCCTGGCCGGCCTCGCCCGGCGGGCGGAGACGCTCCTCGTCGCCCTCGAGCCGCCGGGCCTGACGCCCGGCCTCGCGACCGCGGTCGCCGAATCGACCGGCCTCCGCCTCGAGCTCCAGCGACGCGGCTGGATCCGGCTCGGCCGCGACGTCGTCGGCCAGCGGACCGAGGCGCTCGTCGCCCGCAGCCGCTACGGGCCGCCCGGCAGACGAGCGGAGCTCCGGATCCTGTACGCCGAGGGTGGCGAGCGGGACCGCTGTCTCCGCCACCCGGATCTCCTCCGTGACGACCCGGCCCGGACCGCCGACATCCTCACTCTTGCCGCCCCCACCGGCACCCCAGCTCCACGGACCCCGACCCATGCGACTCCTCCACCTCTACTGGCCCCACCTCCCGATCCGGCTGGCCCGCTCGCGCCACTCCGACTCGTTCCCGACCGACCGACCGGTGATCCTTGGCGGCCAGCCGTGGACGGACGGGCTGGTGATCGACGCGGATCCGGCGGCCCGGGCGCTCGGCGTCCGGCGCGGGATCCCGCTCGGGTCGGCCCATCGCCTCGCCCCTGAGGCCGCCTTCCTCGATCCCGAGAGCGACGCCGACGCGGCCGTGGTCGAGGCCGCCTTCGAGACGCTCGCCCGGTTCAGCCCGGGCCTCGCCGGCACGACCGACCCGACCGATCCCGCGTTCGGCCTGATCGAGCTCCAGGCCGACGGGCTCGACCGGCTGTGGGGCCCGGACGCCGTGCTCGTGGGCCGGTTGGTCGAGGCCCTGGCCGGGATCCTGCCCGGGGCCCCGCGGCCCGGGATCGCCGGGACTCGATTCGCGGCGACGGTCGCGGCCGGTCACGCCGAGCCGGCGGTCGCGCGGATCGTCGAGCCCGGCGGCGATGCCCACTTCCTCGCCCCGCTCCCCTCGAAGCTGCTCTCACCCGATCCTGACGTCCGGGCTCGGTTGGCGCGGTTCGGGCTCCGCCGGATCGGCGCCGTGGCGGACCTGCCGAAGAGCGCGCTCGTCGCCCGGTTCGGGGCAGAGGGGGAGCGGATCCACGCCCGGGCGCGGGGCGAGGAGCTGGAGCGGTTCGTGCCGCGGCGTGCCCCGGATCGGGTGATCCTCGCCCTCCCCATCGACCCGCCGGTCGCCGAGACGGAGTCGCTCCGGTTCGTGCTCCATCGGCTATCGGGCGCGCTCGCCGCCCAGATCGACGCCCGCGGGATGGCCGCCGGCCGGGCGACGCTCCGCCTGACCCTCGAGATGGCCTTCGCCCGCGCCGGGACGCCGGAGGAGCTGGTCGTCGAGCAGCGCTTCCCCGAGCCGACCGCCGACGCGGACGCGATCGAGCGCCTCCTCCTCGCCCGGCTCGAGCAGACGCCGCCGCCGGCCGCGGTCGAGCGTCTCGAGCTGGAGCTGGCGGGGGTCGAGCCGGCCGTCGGTCAGCAGCTGCCGCTGTTCGTGCCGCAGGCCGCCCGGACCGCCCGGCTCGGCTGGCAGTTGGCCCGTCTGGCGCTGACGTTCGGCGAGGACCGGGTCCGGAAGGTCGTGGTCACCGACCCGGACGCGCCGCTGGCAGAGAAGCGTTGGAGCTGGCGCCCGTGACCCGCCTGCTCCGGGAGCATCCGCCGATCGATGTCGAGCTGGACGGCGACGGGCGGCTGGTCGCGATCCGCTGGAACGGCCAGCGCGAGCCGGTCGAGGTCTGCAACGCCTGGCGGGTCGCCGAATCGTGGTGGCGCGAGCCGATCGAGCGCGACTACTGCAAGGTCGTGGGGACGCGCTGGCTGGCTCTCGTCTACCTCGACCGGGTCGACGGGACGTGGCACCTCGAGCGGCTCTACGACTGACGGCGCGGCGGGCGCCCGGCGCGACTCAGGCGAGCGGCGCTCCGAGCATCACGCTCAGTACGAGAAGGAGCCCGAAGAGCGCCACCACGAAGGCGAGCGCCTGGACATCGTTGGAGCGCGTGGATCGCTGCTGCACGGCATCACCCCTGTACCGACCGGTCCCCTTGCCGGTCGATGAATCGTAGACGATGGCCGTTCCGCGAGCGTTACGGGGAATCACCGAAACAGGTGAAGTCCATCAACGCGAACGAGCAATTCGTCGCCGCGGGAAGGCGACGGGTCGGGAGGTGGGCGACTCGTTCAGCGAACCGGCATCGAGCCGAGGACGAAGAAGACGACGCCACCGACGAGAACGGCCGTCAGGACGAGAGCGCCCGCGACATCGCGAGCTCTGACATGCACCGATCGTCTCTCCCGTGCAATCAGCTGAACGGGCACTCCGCGCCGTACAGCACCGACATGACCACTGTGCCAGACATGGGCGTGAAGCGCACCTCGCTCGCGCAGCCCTCGCGCGCCCCGCCGGCCTCGAGGACGACGGTCCCATCCTCGAGCGCCGAGGCCACGTCCGCCGTCCAGCCCAGGTTCGTGAGGGCCGCCGCCATCGCCCGTGCAGCGTCCTCGGCCGTCATGTTCACGACGAACGATCCGCTCGTCGGGCCGGCGCCCGGATCGGCCTGTTGCTGGCCCGGCAGGGTCGGGAACGACGGGGGAAGCGCATCCCAGATCCGCCCGAAGTCGGTCTGGGTCGTCGTCGGGAGGCTTGCCGGCGCGCTGCCGGCCGGGCTCGACGGGCCGCCCGGCAGCGCGGTCAGGCTCGGCACCGGAGCCGTCGAGGGCGTGTTGGCGGACCGACTCGGGGAGCTCGTCGCGCTCGGGTTGCAGGCGGCCCCAAGCAGGGCGAGCGCGATCGCCAGGATCGGAAGGCGGGAACGGGCGGCCCAGCGGCGAGGCGCGGTCACCGGCCCATCGTACCCGCGCGCCCTGCAACCCGCCGGAAACGAGGAGACCGCCGTCGCGCCCCAGCGCAACGGCGGTCTCTGGCCGGTGGATCCGCTCACCAGATCCCTCGGCGGGTCGACATCGGTCGTCGCGACCGATTGCCGCCCATTCGCCCCGAGCCCCCAGGCCAGAGCG
>JBKJOK010000215.1:0-5331 GCA_046595595.1 Candidatus Limnocylindrales bacterium | reverse complement strand
GCCACGGAACGACGACTCGGGCTCGCGCCCGTCGGGCTGCTCGTCGCCCTCGGCGCCGTCCTCGGCCTGGCATCGCTCACCCGCAACGAGGCCCTCTGGCTGGCCCTCATCTGGGCGTTCCTCGCGTGGCGCTTGCCCATCCCCGCCCGCGAGCGTCTGACCCTCATCGCGATCCCGGCCCTCGTCGCCCTCGCCTTCTTCGTCCCGTGGATGGTCCGCGACTGGATCGCCTTCGGCAGTCCCCTGCCCGGCCAGGCCCTGACCAACGCCCTGTCGGTCCAGGGCACCGACATCTTCGCCTGGAGCGATCCGGTCTCGGTCGGCCGCTACCTGGCTGTCGGCCCAGCGCGCCTCCTCGAGATGCGGGTCGTCGGCATCGAACACAACCTGTTCGACGTCCTGCTCGTGCCCGGCGCCCCGCTCTCGATCATCGGTCTGATCGGGCTGCCGTGGGTCCTTCGGATCCGGGCGCTCCAGCCGCTGCTCCTTGCCTCGATCGTGATCTTCCTCGTGACGAGCCTGCTCTTCCCGGTCTCGACGACGTGGGGCACGTTTCTGCACGCGGCGGGCGCGATCCACGTCGTCCTGATGATCTCGGCCCTGCTCGCCCTCGACCGGCTGATCGCCGCGATCGGCGTGCGCCGGCGCTGGACCCGGCCGGTCGCCTGGCTCGCCCCGACCCTGACCGTCTCGGGCGCCCTCCTCTTCTCGATCGCCCTCCTGCCGGTGTTCGGCAGCGGCTCGGTCGGGACCGCCCGGACGTTCACCGTCCTCGACCGGCAGATGACCGCGGCCGGCCTGCCGATCGCAGACATCGGGCCGGTGATCACCGACGCCCCGATCTGGCTCCCGTACGTCGGCGGCGGCCAGGGCCTCGCCCTTCCGTTCGAATCGCCGGCCAGCGTGCTCGACCTCGCCCGCCGGTTCGCCGCCAGGACAGTCGTCCAGGTCGATCCCGGTCATCCGTTCGCGGCATCGATCGCGGCCGGCGGGCCCGATGCCGCGTGTTTCGAGCCTGTCGCCCTCGGGACGCCCGCCGACACCGCGGACGCAGTTGCGATCGCCGACGCGCGGGTCTTCCGCATCGTGTGCCCGTGACCGGCCCGTATACTCCGGAGCGAATGGACGCTGCCCGATCCAGCGACGAGATCCGAACCGTCCGCGACGTGCGAATCGACGGCCTCCGCGCGGAAGCGTCCGAGGCGGTCGGGTACAGCGCGAACACGCTGCGCGCCGTGAGCCAGCGCTACCGGACCAAGTACGCCGAGGAATTCAACCGCTGGCAGGCCCTCCGCGATGAGCTCGACGCGGTGGAGCGCGGCCCGTCGGCGGCGTGGGCGCAGGGTTCGAAGGACCCCGCCCAGGCAGCCGAGGCCGGCGCCGAGGCGGAACGGATCCGGGCCCTCCGGAGCGAGGTCGACGGCCTCGGCGCCGAGCTGGGCCGGCAGCAGACCGAGCTGGCCAGGCTGGAGATCGCGCTGCGCAACTTCGAATCGACGTGGCTGTTCCTGGAGCGCGGCGACGCCAGCCTCGTCAACGATGGCGAGGGCATGGCCGCCGACGTCCAGATGCGGATCGTGGAGGCCCAGGAGTCGGAACGCTCGCGGCTCGCCCAGGAGGTCCACGACGGCCCCGCCCAGACCCTGTCCAACGCGATCTTCCAGGTCGAGTACATCGAGCGGGTCCTCGACACCGACCAGGCCGCCGCCCGGACGGAGCTGCGCTTCCTGAGCGATCTGCTCCGGCGCGAGCTGGGTTCGGTGCGGACATTCATCAGCCAGCTCCGCCCGCCGGTCCTCGACGAGCTCGGCCTCGACGGCGCGCTGTCGGACGCGATCGGGCGGACCACGGCCCTGACCGGGCTGGCGATCAGCACCGAGCTCGGCGCCCCGCCGGATCGGCTGACGGGAACGCAGCAGACGGTCGTCCTGCGCGTCCTGCAGGAAGCGCTGCAGAATGTGCGCAAGCACGGGGCGGCCTCGGCCGTCGCCGTGTCCACCGCGATCGAGCCCGACAACTGGGTCCTGACGATCCGCGACAATGGTCGCGGCTTCGACGTCGGAGCGGTTGCGGCCCGGGGCCGGCGGAACTTCGGCCTGCAATTCATGAGAGAGCGCGCAGAACTGATCGGTGCCCAGTTCGAGGTGCATTCCCGACCGGACGGGGGCACCATCGTCCGGCTCGCGATCCCGCTGGGAACAGAGGAGTCCACATGAGCTTTTCGGGACAGGAACGTCGACGGGGAGGCCCCGATCGACGGGCCGATGCGGAGCAGATCAGGATCCTCATCGTCGACAACCACGCCCTCTTCAGGGTGGGGATCGGCAACATCCTCGAGCGCGAGCCCGACTTCGAGATCGTCGGCGAGGCCAATGACAGCAGGTCCGCGATCGATCGAGCGCTGGAGACGTCGCCCAACATCGTCCTGATGGACCTCGCCCTGTCGGCTCCGGGCGGGATCGAGACCACCCAGCGGATCAAGCGCGAGCTGCCCTCGACCGGGATCATCGTCCTGGCCGCCTCGGAGGACGAGGACGCCCTGTTCGATTCGATCAAGGCGGGCGCGGCGGCGTTCATCCTCAAGGACGTCGGACCGGACGACCTCGTCACGATCATCCGCCGGGTCGTTAACGGCGAGTACCTGATCAACGACAAGGTCTTCTCGAAGCCGTCGGTCGCGTCGCGCGTGCTCAAGGAGTTCCGCGAGCTCGCGGTCTACGGCCAGGAGGCCGCCCCGATCTTCGCTCCGCTCTCGCCACGTGAGGTCGAGATCCTCGACAACATCGCCCAGGGCATGACCAACAAGCAGGTCGCCTACGCCCTGTCGATCAGCGAGCAGACCGTCAAGAACCACATGAGCTCGATCCTGCGCAAGCTCTCGGTCAACGACCGGACCCAGGCCGTGGTGTACGCGATGCGCCAGGGCTGGATCCGGATGCCCGAGGACTGATCGAGGCCCGTGTCCCCGACCAAGCGAACCGCGTCGGCCGACTCCGACTCTGACACCGACGGCGCCGGCGATCTCGCCGGTCGCCTCGCGGCGGACATCCGCGCGCTCGACGCCGAGCTGACCGAGATCGAGATGCTCGTTGCCCAGGCTTCAACCGAGTCGGGACGGCACGAGCAGAAGCGCGTCCAGACCGCCGAGAAGCTGACCGGGGTCAACCTCCCGCCCGAGGACCTGGTCACCCTCAACGCCCAGCTGGTCCTGTTGACCCGTCGGGCGTCGGTGATGGAGTCGCAGGTCGATGTCCTCGAGGGCAAGCGCAAGACGCTGACCCGCTACCGCGACGCCCTGGTGGGCATCGCCGACCTGTACGGTGCGGAAGTCCCCGATCCGGCCGTCCGGGCCGCGGTCCCCCGCCTCGGCGCCGGCGGCGCGATCGCGGGCGGCGGGGCGGGCGGCGGCGGAGCGGCGGGCGGCGCCGACGGAGCGATCCCACCGATGTCGCGGATCGTCCTCAACGCTCAGGAGGACCTCCGCCGCGAGATCGCCCGGGCCATGCACGACGGACCGGCCCAGAGCCTGACCAACATCGTCCTCCAGGCCCAGATCGTGGAGCGCCTCCTGGGCCGCGATCCGGACGGGGCGCGGGCCGAGCTGCGCCTCCTGGTCTCGATGGTCCAGCAGACGCTCGAGGCCACGAAGGCCTTCATCTTCGACGTCCGACCGATGGTCCTCGACGACCTGGGCCTCGTGCCGACCCTCCGCCGGGCGGCCCGCGAGCGCGGCCGGCGGGGAGGGATCCCGGTCGAATTCGAGACGATCGGCCAGGATCGGCGCCTGTCGGTCGACCTCGAGAGCACCCTGTTCCGGATCATCGACGAGGCCCTGACCGGGTACATCTCTGTCCGACCCGACAGGATCGCGATCCAGCTCGAGTGGTCCGAGGACCTCGTCGAGGCCCGGGTCGGCGCGGATCGGGACCCGACCAAGGCGATGGCGGACGCCGACCAGCAGGTCGCGCAAGTCGCGCGCGCCGTGGAAGCCCAGGGCAGTGACCTCCCGCCGGCCCTCGAGTCGATGATGGCCGACCGGCGCGAGGCGGCGGAGGGCGCGGCGGCGGCGGCCCGCCACGCCGCGATCGTGTCGCTGCCGGTGGAGACGTGGCGCGAGATCCAGCAGCGGGCCCAGACGACGGGCGTCGCGGCCGAGCTCAGCGAAAGCGGCGGAGCGCTCCTGCTCCGAGTGGAGATCGGGGCCTCGGCCGATGGGCCGGACCAGCCCGCCTGAATCGCGCCGAGGGCAGGGCGTCGTCGAGTACGGGCTGATCCTGTCGCTGTCCGCCCTGCTGGCGGTCGTCCTCCTGGTCGTGTTCGGATCGACCCTCAGCGCCGTTCTCGAGGCGATCAGCGACGCGATCGACGCCGCAACCTGACCCGACGAGGGCGGCCGCGCACCGGACCCGTGAGCGTGAGTCTGGTACCAATTGCCTAGTGGAGTTCTTCGCTCCCGCCTGCCACGATGCAGCAGCCCTCGTTTGAGGGTGAGTACTCATCCAGGAGGCACCATTCATGGCGCTCGTTCAGAAGTTCCTCGCCAGCATTCGCCGCGACGAGGACGGTCAGGGTCTCGCGGAGTACGCGCTGATCCTCGCCCTCATCGCGATCGTCGCGATCATCGCCCTGATCTTCCTGGGCGGCCAGGTCCAGACGATCCTCAGCACCGTCGGCAAGTCGATCTAGTCGACTAACCTGACTGACCGAGCCACCGAGCCTTCGGGCGCGGTGGCTCTTTTCATGAGCGCATGGTGGGGCTCTGCCCGTCGCCCGGCGCCATTGGTGCTATTGACAGGCGGGCGACATCACCTACCGTGCGTTGTCGGGGCACCTGTCGGTCCCCGTCTCGAAGCAGATCGTGGGAAACCGAAAGGAGGTGCTGAATCCCATGAACATCCGAGTCCGGCTCTCGCGGATCGTGTCCTTCATTCGCCGCTCCGAGGAGGCCCAGGGCCTCGCTGAGTACGCTCTCATCCTGGCGCTTATCGCCATGGTCGCAATCATCGGGTTGGTCTTCCTCGGCACGCGGCTCAGTGACGAGCTGAGCGCCATCGGCAACTCGGTCGACTCCGTCACACCTTGACGGAGCAGGCAGTGCGCGAAGCCGGGCCCGACGGGTCCGGCTTCTTCGTGTCCGGCTTTGCGCGAAGCCGGGCCCGACGGGTCCGGCTCGAGCTGCCCCATCTGACGCCGAGACACCGCCGAGACGCACCACTGCGATCCTCGTGATCCAGGGTGTCGGACCTTGCGAATGACCTTGCGTCAAGCGTGCTTTCCTGCCGAATCTTCCTAATGGTCCTAGCCCTTTGGTATAGTCGCGCCGCATTTGGC
>JBKJOK010000249.1:0-3053 GCA_046595595.1 Candidatus Limnocylindrales bacterium | reverse complement strand
GTCGCGAGCCTGTCGGCACTCGCCAGCCTGCTGCTCGTCCTGATCCTGTCGCTCTACATGGTCATCGACCGCGACGCCATCCTGTCGTTCATGTTCCGGGTCGTGCCGCCGTCGATGAAGGAGGAGGCCCGGTTGCTCGAAACGAGCGTCGCCCGCTCGTTCGGCGGCTTCCTCCGCGGCCAGGCAATCCTGGGCCTCGTGTACGCCGCGGTCGCCGCGGTCACGAGCGCGATCCTCGGCCTGCCCTACCTGCCGGTGACCGCGGCCGTGGCCGGCGTCCTGATGGCGATCCCGTTCTTCGGGCCGTTCGTCGCCTGGGCGCCGCCGATCATCGTCGCCCTGCTCACGCCCGGCTCGCCGGTCCTGCCCACCGCGATCCTGATGGGCGTGGGCTGGTTCGTGGTGATGAACGTCCTCCAGCCGCGACTGATGCAGGAGGCCGTCGGGATCCATCCGCTCGTCGTTCTCGGCTCAGTCCTCATCGGGAGCAAGATCGCCGGCGTCACCGGAGCGATCTTCGGGATCCCGATCGCCGCCGTCCTTTCGGCCTTCTTCTTCCACTTCCTCGTCGTGACCCGCGAGCCGTCGCCGGTCACGGCCCGCGCTGCCCGACGGGTCGAGGA
This sequence comes from Candidatus Limnocylindrales bacterium, assembly GCA_046595595.1. Classification (GTDB taxonomy): domain Bacteria; phylum Chloroflexota; class Limnocylindria; order Limnocylindrales; family CSP1-4; genus CF-46. The sequence goes on along the minus strand of JBKJOK010000249.1, from coordinate 2,430 downwards.
GCGCGAGGGCCGTCGGGTGCGCGTCCCGCATGAGCCGGTCCCCGGCGTCGATCCGGACGTCCACGGGGTGACGGGGACGACCGAGACGATCTCGTGAACGACGAGGACGAGGGCGTCAACGGGGCCGACGGTGACGAGCGCCACCCCGTCTGGTCGCAGCCCCCCGCCCGGGCGGACGAGGGTCCGGGCGACAAGCCCGACATGACCCGCGAGCGCGCCCGGACCGAGCGCCGCGACGTCGACCTCGAGCGCGGCGAGCCGGTTGCCGGTGGGGCGGCCCGCGGCGGACCGCGCGCCCTCCGACCCAGCGCCCGGCCGCTCCACGACTGGTCGACCCGACCGAAGATCCTGATCACGAACGACGATGGCGTCGAGTCCCGTGGGCTTCTGGCATTGAAGCAGGCAATGGACCTCCTGGGCGACACGACGGTCGTCGCGCCCGACACGAACCAGAGCGCGGTCGGCCACCAGAAGACGCTGATGCGCCCGCTCCGCGTCCGCGAGCGAACCCTCGGCGACGGCTCGCTCGGCTATTCGATCGACGGCAGCCCGACCGACGCGGTCAGCATCGCCTTCCTCGGCTACTTCGGGCACGGCTTCGACCTTGTCGCCTCCGGGATCAACTACGGGGCCAATCTCGGCGATGACATCACCTACTCGGGGACGGTCTCGGCGGCGATGGAGGCGGTCATCAACGGCTGCCCCGCCTTCGCGATCAGCCAGGAGTATTACGAGCATCCCGACTTCGCCCTCGCCACCGTGGCGGCCACGACCGTGGCCCGGAACATCCTCGAGCACGGCCTGTCGCGGGGCGAGCTGATCAACGTCAACGTGCCCGCCGTGTCGTTCGAGGAGTGCGGCGGGATCGAGGTCACGCGCCTGGGCCGGCGCGTCTACCAGGACCAGCTCCTCGAGCGGCTCGATCCGCGCGGGATCCCCTACTTCTGGATCGGCGGACCGCCGCCATCGGGCCAGGCGATCCCGGGCACCGACTTCCACGCGGTCGTGAACCGCCGGATCGCGGTCACCCCGATCCATCTCGACCTGACCGGGCGGAGCCTGCTCCGACGGCTGAAGACGTGGTCATGGCCCGACCCGGTCGAGGCGCCCGTCACCGGCGGACCGCCGCCACCGGCCCCGCCCGGCACGGACCGGCCGGCCGAGCAGACGACGGAGCAGCGACTCGCCGAGGATCGCAAGGTCGAGCGCCGCTGAGCCGCCGAGCGGTCGAACCCGGCTCGGTGACTTCGCCAAGTAGTCTTCGGGGGACTCGTACGGCAACTTCCAGCCAGGATCCGTGGCTCAGGACCGTGGGTTCAGGCTCGGCCAAGCGTGGCCGGACCACCACACGGTCGCCGAGGACGTCTAATCGCGGCGCGAACCCGCCGTTGCAGTCCTGGCACGACTGGTTGACCAGGTAGCGTTCCGCGGCGGTCAGCGGCGCCGCTTCATGTCGGCGAGGATCTCGCGGGCCGCGTTCTGGCCCGGCTGCCCGGTGATTCCGCCGCCGGGATGGGCGCCCGAGCCGCACAGGTACAGCCCGTCGACCGGGAGCCGGTAGCGGGCGCTGCCGAGGAACGGCCGCCACAGGAAGAACTGGTCGAGCGACTGCTCGCCGTGGAGCGGATGGCCACCGCTCAATCCGTACTTGCGCTCCAGGTCGAGCGGGGTGATCACCTCGCGGGCCGTGATGCTCGCGGTCAGGCCCGGGGCGAGGTCGTCGAGGACGCCGATGACCCGGTCCGCGAACGCGTCGGCCCGGCCGTCCTCATCCCAGGCGCCGCCGCGGAGCGTTGCCGGGGCGTACTGGGCGGTGATGCTGACGACGTGGGTCCCGTTCGGCGCGCCCGCCACGAGCGACGGGTCGACGAGCGACGGGATCGTCGCCTCGAGGACGGGCGTATCGGACGGACGGCCGTACTTGGCGGCGTCGAAGGCGCGCTCGATCGCGTCGATGCCCGGCGAGGCGAGGATCCGGCCGCGGAGGAGCTGCTCGTCGTCGCCCGCCGCGGCCGTGAACCGCGGCAGCCGATCGACGACGAGGTTGACCTTGGCGACGACCCCGGGCGTCCGGTAGTTGCCGGCTCGCCAGCGCATCGTCGGCCCGACCGTGACCGGGTCGACCAGCCCGACGAGGGTCCGCTTCGGATCGAGACCGGACACGACGACGGTGGCGCCGATCTCCTCCCCGTCGGCCAGCGCGACCCCAGTCACCCGGTTGTCGCGCGAGGTGATCGCGGCGACCTCGGCGTCGCAGCGGATGTCCGCCCCGGCCGCGCGGGCCGCCGAGGCGAGGGCCTCGGACAGGGCGCCGGGACCGCCGATCGCGAACACCGTCTGGCCCGCCGCGCCGCCGTCGTTGCCGGCGGAGTCGCCGAGGAGGATGGCCGTCGAGCCCGCCGACCACGGGCCGAGGAACGAATATCGGAC
>JBKJOK010000008.1:0-13034 GCA_046595595.1 Candidatus Limnocylindrales bacterium | reverse complement strand
GTGGCGTGGATCATCCTGCCGTTCGCGATCGGGTTCCTGCTCGCCTTCACCGACGCGACCCTGGTCGCGAACCTGACCGCGCCCGCCTACTTCGACTTCGTGACCACCATGTTTCTCGCGTTCGGGCTGCTCATGGAGTTCCCGATCGTGCTCTATGGCCTGGCCCGGGTCGGGATCCTGAGCTCGGCCCGCCTCGCCGCGTCGCGCCGGATCGCCCTACTCGGGATCGCGATCTTCGCTGCGATCGCGACGCCCGGTGGCGACATCATCAGCCCGATCGTGCTCGGCGGCACCATGTACATCCTGTTCGAGCTGACCGTCTTCGCGATCCGACGCGGCGGCCGATGACGGCGACCGACGACGAGACCGCGCGCGACCTGCCGGCCTCGCTGCCAATCGGCGAGATCGGCTCGACCGACGAGCAGCAGCACGTCGTCCTCCTGAGCGGACTGTCGGGCGGTGGCAAGACCGCGGCAGCGAAACTGTTCGAGGACCTCGGCTACACCGTCGTCGACAACCTGCCCGGTGAGCTCCTGCCGGGCCTGGCTGACCTCGTCAGCGACAACCCGGAGCGCTTCGGCAAGGTCGCGATCGTCCTCGACATCCGGTCCGGCGACGCGCCGATGGCCTTCGGTGCGATGCGCGGCGCGCTCGAAGGCCGCGGCATCCGGCCCCAGGTCTTCTTCCTCGAGGCCCGCGATGAAGTCCTGATCCGGCGCTTCTCCGAGACGCGCCATCGCCACCCGCTCGCCGACCAGCGCGGGATCGCGAGCTCGATCGCAGCCGAGCGCCGGCTCCTCGACCCGGTCCGGAGCGAATCGGACGTGGTCATCGACACGAGCGACCTCTCCCTGCGCGAGCTCCGCGAGCGGATCTTCAGCCGGCTCGGCGACGCCGCCGACCCGAGCCGGCTCGCGATCCAGCTGATCAGCTTCGGGTTCAAGTACGGCGTCCCCCTCGAGGCCGACCTGGTCTTCGACGTCCGGTTCATGCAGAACCCGTACTACATCGACGAGCTCCGCCAGCTGTCGGGCCTGACCGAGTCCGTCCGCTCGTTCGTCCTGGGCCAGCCCGTCGCCCAGGAGTTCCTGCGCTACCTGCGCGAGTTCCTCGCGTTCGCCCTGCCGGCGTATGTCGCGGAGGGCAAGACCCGGCTCACGGTCGCGCTCGGCTGCACCGGCGGCTACCACCGCTCGATCGCACTGAGCGAGGAGCTCGCCACCTGGTTGGGCGAGCAGGACTTCGGGCCGGTGGCGGTCTTCCACCGCGAGCTCGACCGGGCATGACCGGCGGCGGGCCGCCTGGCCGGTCCCGAAACGACGTTGCGTCGACCACAGGGACGGCGGCCGACGACGCGCCGCGCCGTGGGCGACAGCTCGATTCCGACCGGCTGGCCGCAACCAACCTGAGGCGCTGGCTGACGCCCGGCATCGGCGTCAAGCGCTGGCTCCTCCTCACGTTCAGCGGCCTGCTCGTCCTGGTCCTCGGGATCGCCCACGTGATCCGCCAGGCGACCCGGGACCTCGAGCCGGGCGGCGTCGCCGGCGTGATCCTCGACGTGGTGTCGCTCCAGTTCCTGCCGTATCCGCTCCGGGGCATCGTCGTCGGGGTCGTCGGCGTGGCCCTGGTCGGGTTCGGGGCCTACCGCACGATCCGGGCCCTGACCGCGCCGTTCCTCCCGATTCAGGGCGGCGGGCGCCTCGTCGAGCTGATCTATCAGCGCAAGTCGCTGGCTCGCGGGCCGCGGATCGTCGTGATCGGCGGCGGGACCGGCCAGTCGAACATCCTGCGCGGGCTCAAGGAGCACACGAGCAACCTGACCGCGATCGTCGCGGTTGCCGACGACGGCGGATCGTCCGGCGTGCTCCGCGAGGAGCTCGGGATCCCGCCGGTGGGCGACATCCGACGCTGCCTGGCGGCCCTTGCCGACGAGGAGAACCTGGTCGGCGAGATGCTCGAGCACCGCTTCGCCGGCTCCCCGCTCGACGGCGCGCCCGAGGCCGGCGGCGCGCTCGGCGGTCATCCTGTCGGCAACATCCTGCTCGCGGCGATGACCCAGCTCGAGGGCGGCGACTTCGAGGAGGGGATCCGGCGCGCGAACCGCGTCCTCGCCATCCGCGGCCAGGTGCTGCCGGCAGCGGCCACGCCGCTGACCCTCCACGCCCGGACGCGCGACGGCGAGGTCGTCGTCGGCCAATCACTGATCACCCGGACGTCCGGCATCGCCGAGGCGTGGGTGACCCCGAGCGACGTGGACGCCTGCGAGGACGCCCTGGTCGCCATCGGCGAGGCCGATCTGATCGTCCTCGGGCCTGGCAGCCTGTACACGAGCCTCCTGCCCAGCCTCCTGCTGCCGGCGATCCGTGACGCGATCAGCGGCTCGAGCGCGGTGCGGGTCTACGTCTGCAACGTCGCGACCCAGGACGGCGAGACGCGCGACCTGGACCTCGCCGGGCACGTCGAGGCCCTGATCGCCCACACCCATCCCGACATCGTGGACATTGTCCTCGCCAACAACCGGCCCGGCGAAGCTTCTTCGCTCCGGGCGCCGTCGGAGCCGGTTCGCCTGTCGTGGCCACCGGCCCTCGCCCGGGCCCCGCGCCTCGTCCTCGACGACGTCGTGGACACCCGGGCCGCCCAGCGCCACGATCCCGCGAGGCTCGCCGCGGCCCTGATCCGGATCCAGGATCGCGAAGGAGCGGCGCGCCGGCGCCAGTCGGTCCCGCGGACGGCCTGATCGTGGTCCCCCCGGCCGGATGAGCGGCTCCGAGCGGGACCTCGTCCTCGCGCTCCGCGCCGAGCTGGCGGCCATCGATCCGGCTCGGCCGTGCGATCGCCGGGCGGAGGCGGTCGGGCTGGCCGGGGCCTCCATCAATCGCGAGGGGTCGGTGGCGCGCCTGCTGGTGCGCCTGGCGTCGGAGCGGTCTGCCCATGCCCTTCATGCCGCCACCGCTGGTCCGGGGGGCACGGCTCGTCCACGCCTCGGGGACTTCGACTGGGACGCGGCCGCCGAGCACTGCCGCCTCGCCTGGTTGCGCGGGTTGTTCCTCGCCCGGGGCTCGCTCAGCCTGTCGGGCGGGCGGACGCACCTCGAGTTCCTCGTCGACCGCGACGAGGTCGATCTGCTCGTCCGACGGCTCGCCGCGGCGGATCTCCCGGCGTCGTGGCGGGTCCGCCGCGGCCGGGGCGTCGTGACCTGGAAGAACGGCGACCTCGTCGGGACGTTCCTGCGCCGGCTGGGCGCGACGGCGACGCTCCTCGAGGTCGAGGCGCGCCAGGTCTCGCGGGCCCTGCGCGGCGACCTGAACCGGGTCATCAACGCGGAGTCCGCGAATCTGCAGCGGGCCGTCGGCGCGGCGGGCCGCCAGATCGCCGCGATCGAGGAGCTGACCGCCAGCGGCGAGCTCGCCACGCAGCCATACGTCGTCCGATCCGTGGCGGAGGCCCGCCACGAGACGCCCGAGGCGACCCTCAACGAGCTGGCCGAACGACTCGGGCTCCATCGCTCCGCCGTCCAGCGCGCCCTCGAGCGGATCGAGCGCCTGGCGATGCAGCCCGCGGACCGCCCGGCCGGACGTTCAATTCGCGATCGGTCCCGTGGCCGCGCCGGGCCGGACGGTCCGGGAATCATCCGGCCTCTGGCATGATGGCGGGCATGCGCCCCGTCGTGATCGCCGCGAACTGGAAGATGAACACGACCCCCGCCGATGCGGCCGAGCTGGCCCGTACGATCGCGGGCCGGACGCGGGTCCAGGGCGTCACCCGCGTGATCTGCCCGCCGTTCGTCTCGCTCGCGACGGTCCGCGACGCGCTCGCCCTCGACGATCCGTCAGTGGCGGTCGGCGCCCAGGATGTCCATCACGAGCTGGCCGGCGCCTACACCGGTGACATCAGCGCGGCGATGCTCGAGGGCCTCGCGACGTGGGTGATCGTCGGCCACTCGGAGCGGCGCCGCGATCACGCCGAGACGGACGAGCGGATCGGACGCAAGCTCGCCCGGGCGGTCGAAGCCGGGCTCAGGCCGATCCTGTGCGTCGGCGAGCAGCTCGCGGACCGCGACGCCGGCCGCGCCACCGAGGTTGTGGACACGCAGCTCGCGGGCGCCCTCGCCGGTCACGCCCCGGCGCTGATCGCGGCGGCCGGGATGGTCATCGCCTACGAACCGGTCTGGGCGATCGGGACGGGCCGCAATGCGCTCGGGTCCGACGCCGCGGCGATGGCCGAGGCGATCCGCGCGACGCTGGCCCGGCTCGGCTGGGAGCGGGCCGGCGAGATGCCGATCCTGTACGGCGGCAGCGTGACCGCGGCGAACATCGGCGACTTCCTCGCCGAGCCGTCGATCGACGGGGCGCTCGTTGGCGGGGCGTCGCTCAAACCCGACGAGATGGCCGGGATCGTCGGCCGGGCCGGGCTCACCGCGGCGGCGCGTCTGTCCGCGATCTCGTGAGGCCGCGGCCGATCGTCCTCGTCGTCATCGACGGCTTCGGCATCGGCCCGATTCCGGCCGACGACGCGATCGCCATCGCCAACACGCCGGTCTGGGACGCGCTCCGGGCGAGCTGGCCGCACAGCACCCTGCGCGCGTCCGAGGACGCCGTCGGCCTGCCCCATGGGCAGATGGGCAACTCGGAGGTCGGCCACCTGAACCTCGGTGCCGGCCGGCCGGTGCTCCAGGACCTGCCCCGGATCGACGCGGCGATCGCCGATGGCTCGTTCTTCACCCGACCCGCCCTCGTCTCCGCGTGCGCCCGGGCCGCCCGCCCCGATGGCCACCTCCACGTCGTCAGCCTGATCGGTCCGGGTGGCGTCCATGCGAACGACCGCCACCTGATCGCCCTTGTCGAGCTCGCCGCCCGCGCGGGGGTCCCGGCCGTGCGCGTCCACGCCCTGCTCGACGGCCGCGACACGCCGCCGCGCTCGGCGCTCGGCTACGTGGCCGACCTGGAGGATCGCCTGTCCGCGGCCCATCCCGACGCGCGGATCGCGACGATCGGCGGCCGCTACTACGCGATGGATCGCGACCAGCGTGGTGAGCGGACGGCACGCGGCTACACGGCGATCGTCCACGAGGCAGGGGAGCGGGCACCATCGGCGCGGGCTGCGATCGAGGCGGCCTATGCCCGCGGCGAGAACGACGAGTTCGTCCTGCCGACGATCATCGACGGCGTCAACGGCCGGGTCCGCGACGGCGACCCGATCATCCACGCCAACTTCCGGGCCGACCGTGCCCGGCAGCTGACCCACGCCCTGGCCGACGGCGCCGACTTCGCCGCCTTCGACCGCGACGTCCCGGCGCCCCGGCCGCGAGGCCTCCTGGTCGTGACCATGACGGAGTACGAGGGCGGGCTCCCGGTCGAGGTCGCGTTCGGCCCGGAGGAGGTCCGCTCCCTCGCCCACGCCGCGAGCGACGCCGGCTGGCGCCAGCTCCACGTCGCCGAAACCGAGAAGTACGCCCACGTCACCTACTTCTTCAACGGCGGTCGCGAGGCGCCGCTGCCTGGTGAGGAGCGCATCCTCGTCCCGAGCCCGAAGGTCGCGACCTACGACCTTGCACCCGAGATGAGCGCCGCCGGCGTGACCGATGCGCTCGTGGCCGCGATCGAATCCGATCGTCACGACCTGATCGTCGCCAACTTCGCGAACCCGGACATGGTCGGCCACACCGGCGTGTGGGAGGCCACGCTGAGCGCGGTCGAGACGGTCGACACGTGCCTCGGCCGGATCGTGGCCGCGCTCGCCGCCGGGGATGCGAGCGACCCGGCAGGCCGGGGCTCGCTCCTGGCCGTCACTGCGGATCACGGCAACGCCGATGCGATGCGCGACGCGGCCGGCAACCCGGTGACCGCGCACTCTCTGAATCCGGTCCCGTTCCTGCTCTCCGGCCGGGCGGTCACCGGTCGGACGCTCCACGACGGCGTCCTCGCCGACGTTGCCCCGACTCTGCTCGAACTGGCCGGTCTCGCGCCGTGGCCGGGGATGACGGGCCGCTCCCTGCTCGACCCGGCCGCCGGGGATGATCGGGACCCCGTGATATCATCCGGCGCCGTTCCCACCGGAGGTCGAACCCAGTGAACAGTCCCGCCCTGGCAATCGGCCAGGTGATCATCAGCATCGCCCTGATCGCGGCCATCCTGCTCCAGGCCCGCGGCACGGGCCTGTCCGGCACGTTCGGCGGAGACTCGGCCGTCTACCGCAGCCGGCGCGGCATCGAGCGCCGCCTCTGGCAGTTCACTATCGCCCTGCTCGTCCTGTTCGTCGCCTTCTCCCTGGCGTCGTTCGTGTTCGAAACGGTCTGATCGCGGCCTGAGGGTCGTCGCGGCGCCGGGGGCGCCACGCGGACGACCCGCTCCTGCTCATGAACCGCCTTGATCGTGCCGTCATCGCCGGCCTCGTCCTCGTCGTCGTCCTCGCCGCCGTGGCGATCGGCGGACCCGCCTTCGCACCCCGGGATCGGGATCCGGCTCCGTCGGGCCAGCCAAGCGTCGCTCCGACGGCGCCGTACCGCGAGGGCGTCCTCGGCCGGCCCACGAACATCAATCCCCTGGCGGCCCGGAGCCAGGCTGACCGCGACCTCGTCGCCCTCGTGTTCCCGGGGCTCGTCGGGCGCGATGAGCGGGCCCGCCCGGTTCCGGCCCTCGCCCGCTCCTGGACCTCGACCGAAGATGGCTCGAGCTGGACGTTCACGCTCGATCCCGCCGCTCGCTGGCAGGATGGCGAGACCGTCACCGCCGACGACGTCGTCTTCACGATCGAGACGCTCCAGAACACCGACTTCCACGGTCCCGGCGCCGGGTCATGGACGGGCGTCACCGTCAGCGCGGTCGATGCCGGGACGGTCCGCTTCGAGCTGACGACCCCGCTCGGCGGGTTCCTCGACCTCGCCACCCAGCCGATCGCGCCGGCTCACCTCCTGGCCAACACACCGCCGGGCTCGATGGCCGACGATCCGTTCGGGGAGACGCCGATCGGATCCGGGCCGTACACGATCGTCGAACTCGACCGCGACCACGCCGCGCTCGAGCTCTCGTCCCTCGTCGCGGCCCCGGCGCCCGACCTGGCCTCGCCCTCGATCGGCTCGTCGAACGATCCGCTCGCGACGGTCCGCCCGACCCCGGGCTCGACCAGCGCCCAGGCCGTGATCCCGCGCCTGGAGTTCCGGTACTTCGACGAGGCCGGGCCCCTCGAGGCCGCGTTCCGGGCCGGCGACCTGGACGCCGTGAGCGGTCTCGACCCGTCAGCGGCCGCCGCCCTGGCCGACGCTGCCGGCGCCCGGACGATGCGCAACCCATCGACGACCCTGACCGCGATCGTCGTCAACCTCCGCCCGACCCAGCCGGCCTTCACCGATCCACGAACACGAGCGGCGCTCCTCGGGGCGATCGACCGCGAGCGGATCGTGACCGTCGCGTATGGCGGCCTCGCCACCCGTGCCGACGGCCTCGTCCCGGCCTCGTCGTGGGCCGTCGATGCGGCCGCCAGCCCACCGCTGAAACGTGATCTCAAGGCCGCGACGAAGGCCCTGACCGACGCCGGCTGGACGAAGGCCAAGGACGGCTGGCGGCGGGCGGCGACCGACAAGGAGCCCCAGACGCTGGAGCTGCTCGTGGCCGACCGGGCCGTGAACCCGGTCCACTTCGCGATCGCCAGCCAGGCCGCGGCCGATTGGAAGGCCCTCGGCTTTGCCGTCGATGTGGTCGAGCGCGATCCCGCGATCCTCGCCACCGATCACCTCCGGACCGGCGACTTCGAGCTCGCCGTTGTCGAGATCGCGATCGGTCATGACCCCGACCTGTATCCGCTCCTTGCGTCGAGCCAGACGCGGACCGGTGGCGCGAACGTGATAGGGCTCCAGGACCCGGCCCTCGATGCGCTCCTGGAGACGGCTCGCGCGCCGGGCGTCGAGGCGACCCGGATCGCGGCCTACGCGGCACTCCAGACCCGCCTCGCCGGTGGCACCTATCTGCTCCCGATCGCGTGGCCGGACGAGGTCGTCGTGCTCACGGATCGGGTCGTCGGACCGGCCGTCCGGGAGGTCGCCGACGGGTCGGAGCGATTCGGTGATGTGCTAACATGGCGCCTCGCTGACGACCGGTGAGCCCTCGGGAAGGCCGGCCGGCGGGTCGACGCCGAGGTGGCGAAATTGGCAGACGCGCTAGCTTCAGGAGCTAGTGCCCGCAAGGGCGTATGGGTTCAAGTCCCTTCCTCGGTACCACCTCATCCCTCCCGACCCGTGCCAACGCAAGGCGCACCTGCCCAGGTGGCGGAATTGGTATACGCGTACGTTTGAGGGGCGTATGAGGCAACTCATCCGGGTTCAAGTCCCGGCCTGGGCACCACTCGCCTGATCCACGACCGCCGGAGCCGCGCCCGGCGGTCGCTTCGTGTGTCGTACCCTCGTCGTCGGGCGGTTAGCTCAGTTGGTCAGAGCGCCTCGTTTACACCGAGAAGGTCACTGGTTCGAGTCCAGTACCGCCCACCAGCCGTCGCCCACCGCGAGGTGGGTGCAGGAAGCGCGACTGCTAGACTTGGAGCTCGGGGGCCGGCCGCGCGCCGGCTCGGATGGACTAGAGGGTGAGCATGAACTACGGGTTGATCATCATCATCGCGATCATCGTCGTCGCGGTGATCTTCGTCATCGGGATCTACAACGGCCTGGTCCAGCGCCGTCTCCGGATCGACGAGGCGTTCGCCCAGATCGAGGTCCAGCTCAAGCGCCGCCACGACCTGATCCCGAACCTCGTGAACGCCGTCAAGGGCTACATGGGCTTCGAGCAGAAGGTCCTGACCGACGTCACGAACGCCCGGGCCAACGCGGTCGCCGCCGGCGCCCAGGGGCCGGTCGAGCAGGCCGCCGCCGAGAACGTCCTGACCGGGACCCTGCGCTCGCTGTTCGCCGTGGTTGAGAACTACCCCGAGCTGAAGGCCAACCAGAACGTCCTCGAGCTCCAGGAGCAGCTGACCACGACCGAGAACCAGATCGCGTTCAGCCGGCAGCACTACAACGCGAGCGTCCTCGACTACAACACCGCCATCCAGGTCTTTCCGGCGGTCGTGCTCGCGGGCATGCTCGGCTTCACGAAGCGGGACTTCTTCGACGCCGAGCCCGAGGCCAGCGCCGTCCCGAACGTCGACCTGACCCTCAGCTGATCCGCGTGGGCGGATCGACCCGACGGGCCGATCCGCTGACTCGCTGACATCACGATGGCCGATTCCTTCTACGGACAGATCGCGGCGAACCGCCGCAACTCGCTCCTGCTCACGTTGCTCGTCGTCGCCCTGTTCGGCGTCCTCGGCTTCGCGATCGGCTACGCGATCAGCGGCAGCCCCGAGGGCGCCCTCGGGGTCATGGGCCTGGCCCTCCTTGTCGGCAGCCTGATCGCGGCGGCCTCGTACTTCGGGGGCGATTCGCTCGTCCTGTCGGTCTCGGGCGCCAAGGAGGTCGACGAGACGTCCGCCCCGCAGCTCCTCAACGTCGTGCGCGAGATGGCGATCGCGGCCAACGTTCCGATGCCCAAGGTCTACCTGATCGACGACACGGCCCCGAACGCCTTCGCCACCGGTCGCGATCCGAAGCACGCCTCGGTCGCGATCACCACCGGGCTGCTCGAGAAGCTCGACCGTGAGGAGCTCCAGGGGGTCATGGGCCACGAGCTGTCGCACGTCCGGAACTTCGACATCCGGTTCGCGATGATCGTCGGCGTCCTCGTCGGCTCGATCGCCCTGCTCGCCGACTTCTTCCTGCGCTTCACGTTCTGGGGCGGCGGCCGGTCCCGGAGCAACGATCGCGACGGCGGCGGCGGCGGTGGCGGGCTGCAGGCGATCATGTTCGTGGTCGCGATCGTCCTCTCGATCCTGGCCCCGATCGTGGCCCGGATCGTCCAGCTGGCGGTGAACCGCCAGCGCGAGTACCTCGCCGACGCGTCGTCGGTCCAGCTGACCCGCAACCCCTACGGCCTCGAGCGAGCCCTGGCCAAGATCTCGGCCGACCCGGAGGTCCTCGAGGTGGCCAACCGGGCCACCCAGCACATGTACTTCACGAACCCGATCAAGAAGTTCGAGCAGCGGGCGACCGGCTTGTTCTCGACCCATCCCGCCGCGCTCGACCGGATCAACCGCCTGCGCGAGCTGACCGGCGAGCAGCCGCTCGGCGACACGGAAGCAGCCCAGCTGGCCGGCCTGGACTGAGCCCGCCGTGGCGGCATCCTCGGATCCGATCTTCTTCGAGACCCCGGCTGCGCTCCGGGACTGGCTCGACGAGCACCACGCGACCGCCGACGACCTGATCGTCGGCGCCTGGAAGAAGGCAACCGGGAAGCCGAGCCTGACCTGGCCCGAGATCGTCGAGGAGGCGCTCTGCGTGGGTTGGATCGACAGCATCCGGCGGAGCCTGCCGGGCGACGGCTGGACGATCCGGCTCACGCCCCGGCGCAAGGGCAGCATCTGGAGCGCGGTCAACGTCGCGAAGGTTGGCGAGCTGCGCGAGGCTGGCCGGATGCGACCCGCCGGCGAGGCGGCGTTCGCCGAGCGACGGGCGGACCGAACCGCGGTCTATTCGTTCGAGCAGGTCCGCGATCCCGAGCTCGGCGCCGACGAGGATGCTCGATTCCGCGCGAACGAGGCCGCGTGGGCGTGGTTCTCGGCGAGGCCGCCGTCGTTCCGCAGGCAGGCCCTCCACTGGGTGATCTCAGCCAAGCGGGCAGAGACGCGCGAGCGGCGGCTGGCCGCGTTGATCGAGGATTCCGAGGCGGGCCGGCCGATCCCGCAGATGCGCCGGCATCCGGGGCCGGCCGCCGGGGGTCGCGCTGCCGATCAGGGTGGCTGATCAGATCGAGAGGTTCTGAGCAGGCCGCTGCGCTCCGCCGGGCTCCTGAGGCAGGACTGCATCGGTGGCCACGTTCGGCCGTGGCCGATCCGATCAACGACGCTGATCGCGCCCGGATGCGGCCCGGGTCACGCGGCTCGGACAGAGCGTCGCGGTTTGGCCGCGGTCCGGGGGTCATGGTATTCTCGCCACCGCCGACGGGTGACCGAGCCTGGTTGGCCATCGGGCCGAGATAGCTCAGTTGGTAGAGCACGCGACTGAAAATCGCGGTGTCGCCAGTTCGATCCTGGCTCTCGGCACCACTGAACGTCGGTGGTCGCGGTTTTCGAGCGGAAGTGGCTCAGTTGGTAGAGCATCACCTTGCCAAGGTGAGGGTCGCGGGTTCGAGTCCCGTCTTCCGCTCCATTTTTCTGCCCGGCACGAGCCGGGAGGTCTCTCGAGGTCCAGGCCGCTGCCCCTTCGTCTAGTGGTAGGACAGCGGACTTTGGATCCGTGAACCGAGGTTCGAATCCTCGAGGGGCAGCCACAATCGAGCGATCATCGCGATGGGTCCGACCGTCGCACGGGGCGACGTGGTGAAGTGGTTCAACACGGAGGTCTGCAAAACCTCTATTCACCGGTTCGAATCCGGTCGTCGCCTCCACTTTCGTGCTCAAACGGCCCGCTGGGACGTCAGCGGGCTTTCGTTTGTCACCGTTTGGTCAACAGCCCAGCTCGAACCTGGACGCGTGGATGCTGCCAGATCCAGCGGCTCCTACAGCGATCGCGGGGCCGGATCCACGTGTTCCGCTGCGGCGTCGAGACCGGCGCGGTGACCCAGCTGACGGTCGGCGCAGTTCGAGGGGTACCCCGACGTTTCACCGGACGGTTCCACGATCGCGTTCGATCACTCCGATGGAGCAGCTCACCTGGGGGATCTGGCTGATTGCGCGGCGACAGGTCCGCACGGGTCGTGATGTTCGTGGCGGATCAGATCCACGCGAATGAGCATGGCCCAATCTCCCAACCGGCCAATCCGAGCCATCTGGGCGTCTCGCGCACCCTCGTTCGTAACGACTTGATATCGGGGGAGGATCAACAAGGGAGGGAGGCGTCGAGGGGCGAGGGGCGAGGGGGACGTTAGCCCTTGCGACCGACGTCGCGGGCCTGGACTGGGCGGACGGCGTCCTGGCCATCATTGATGGTCCGGACCCGGATTCGGGCACGTCGTGGGAGGTCGGGTACGCCTACGGCAAGATGCCGGTCGTGCTCGTGCGGACCGATCTCCGCGCCGAGGCGGGCACCAGCGGGCCGTACAACCCGATGCTCACCCAGGCCGCGACCGTGCGTCTGGACCTGCCATTCGCGGCGACGGAAGAGGTGACCGCGGCCGTGCTCAAGGCCCTCGAGCAGGTCGGAACCGTCGGTCGCGGCGCCGCCTGACTGGCTATGTCGAGGATCGTAGCTGCGATCGCCATAATCGTCTAGCTATTTCCGCAAAGCAACACTAGGTCAACGAGAACGCGAGCGACAAGACCGCAGTGAAGACGATCCACCCCAACGGCAAGGCGATCACGAGCACGACGATCCACACGAGGCACGAGCGACCGGACATCGAGCGAGTCTAGCCCTTGCGCCTCAATTCAAATTGAGCCACTACCCGTCCAGTCGAGGGTTGGACGACCGACCACGGCCTGCGTAGAATACTCCCCGGGGGTATCACGACTGCATCCACGTGACCTGACTACCGGACGAGGAAATCATTGTGCGACGCTCACCATTCGCTCTCATCGCCGCGACGGCCATCCTCGTCGCGGCCTGCTCCACGGGCGGCGGCACCGCGAGCGTGCCGGCCGGCTCCCCGGCCCCGTCGTCGGCCGGCAACGCGAACAGGATCGAGGTCAAGCTGACCGATTCCCTGCGGATCGAGCCCGATGCGTTCACGGTTCCGGCCGGCGTTCCGGTCACGTTCGTGATCACGAACAGCGGCGCGACCGACCACGAGTTCTATATCGGCGATGAGGCGGCCCAGGCCAAGCACGAGAAGGAGATGGTCGCGAGCGGGATGGGCCACGACGAGCCCGAGGGCATCGCCGTCAAGCCCGGCCAGACCCGCGAGCTGACCTACACGTTCGCCCAGCCCGGCCAGACGCTGGCGGGCTGCCACGTGGCGGGCCACTACGGGGCGGGCATGAAGGCCGCGATCACGATCACGGGGTAGGGATCGCGATGG
>JBKJOK010000362.1:0-11245 GCA_046595595.1 Candidatus Limnocylindrales bacterium | reverse complement strand
ATCACCCGGAACGAGATCCCGTGCGCCTTCTGGCGGGTATAGGTGGATGCCCCGGCCCGATGGAGGTGGAGGATCATGTCGTTGCGCCGGGCCCACTTCGAGATCGACTGGATCGCGGTGTAACCGATCACGAGGTCGATCATGATGATGACCGAGCCGAGTTCCTTGGCAAATTCGGCGCGCTCGTACATCTCCTCCATCGTCGCGGCGGTGACATTGAGGTAGTGGCCCTTGACCTCGCCGCTGGAGGCGCTCCCGCGGTTGACGGCCTCCATGCAGTACAGAAATCGCTCGCGCCAGTGCATGAACGGCTGCGAGTTGATGTTCTCGTCGTCCTTGGTGAAATCCAGCCCGCCGCGCAACGCCTCGTACACCACCCGGCCGTAGTTCCGGCCCGACAGGCCGAGCTTGGGCTTGATCGTGGCTCCCAGGAGCGGCCGGCCGAACTTGTCGAGGCGCTCGCGCTCGACCACGATCCCGGTCGGGGGCCCGTCGAAGGTCTTGACGTAGGCCACCGGAAAGCGCATGTCCTCGAGGCGCAGGGCCTTGAGCGGCTTGAACCCGAAGACGTTGCCGATGATGGAGGCGGTCAGGTTCGCGATGGAGCCCGGCTCGAACAGGTCCAGGTCGTAGGCGATGTACGCGAAGTACTGGTCCGCCGAATTCGGGACCGGCTCGACCTTGTAGGCCTTGGCCCGATAGGTGTCGGCGGCTGTGAGCCGGTCGGTCCAGACGACCGTCCACGTCGCGGTGGACGACTCGCCGGCGACGGCGGCCGCCGCCTCCTGGGGGTCGACGCCGTCCTGGGGCGTGATCCGGAACAGGGCCAGGACTTCCGTCTCGCGCGGCTCGTAGTCGGGCGCCCAGTAGCCCATCTGGGCGTACTTCAGGACGCCCGGCCGATAGCGTTCGGCCGCGTCCTGGAACTTGTGCTGATCCGTCGCGACGGCCACTTGGCCTCCCTGATGCTGCCCCGCGCGTCCGGAGAATCGGGCGGAGGCCGACTGTAGGCTCGCTCGGTTCATGCCGTCCAATGCATTCTTGTTATCGGTATCATTCGATTCATGAATAACAGAGCGGAGGCCGCCGGGTTCGAGAACCGGGTCACCGTCCATCAGCTCCAGATCTTCCGGACCGTGGCGGAGCGGCACAGCTTCTCGCGCGCCGCGGAGCAGCTCAGCCTGAGCCAGCCGGCGGTCTCCCATCAGATCAAGGCCCTGACGAAGGCGATCGGGTCGCCGTTGTTCGAGCTGATCGGACGGCGCGTCCAACCGACCGAGACCGGGCGCCTGCTGCTGGAGCACGCCGGCCGGATTCTCGGCGAGTTCGACGCCGCCGGCCGCGCCATCGACGAGCTCCACGGCCTCCAGCGCGGGCTGCTCCGGGTCGTCGGCGACACGACCGTCGGGACCTACGTTCTGCCCGACGTCCTGGGCGCCTTCCACGAGTGCCACCCCGGCGTGGACGTCCGGCTTGACGTCGGAAATCGCCAGTACGTCCACGATCGCCTGGCCGCCAATGAGGCTGACGTCGCCGTCGTCGGGCGGCCCGGTCAACGGCCGGACCTGGCCCTCACGATCCGGCCCTTCCTCGACAACGAACTGATCGCGATCGCGGCGCCAAGCCACCGCCTCGCGAGCCTTGCCCGGATCCCGCTGGCCCGGTTCGCGTCGGAGCCGATGATCCTGCGCGAGGTCGGATCGGGCACGCGCGAGACCGCGGAGGCGACGCTCGCGACCGCCGGCTGCCCGATCGATGTCGTCATGGAGCTCGGCAGCAACGGCGCCCTGAAGCGTGCCGTCGCCCGGGGCCTTGGCGTGTCGATCGTCTCGCGCTACGCGGTCGGCCTCGAGCTCCAGCTCGGCCTGCTCGTCGAGCTGCCGGTGGTCGGGTTCCCGCTCCCCCGGCAGTGGCACCTCGTCCACCGCCGCGACCGACGTTTCGGGCCGGTCGGCAACGCCTTCCTCGAGTTCGTGGCCGAGGGTTCGTGGCGCTCATCGATCGGACAGGCGCTGTCCACCGACTGATCGGGCGGCGAGTGACCCGCGGTCTTCCCGGCGCCGGCCGGCAGACATTACAACCGCATCTCAACCGCTTCGCAGGCGTTGGAATCCGGGTTCGCTATCTGCCAACGTACGTTACCTGTCATCGGCGGATTGCAGGATCGTTCCTCATCCAGGGACGCACCCCGGAGTCGAGGCCTCACATGCCCGGCAGTCGAAGCGCATTGATCGATGCTCCGCCTGCGCCGATGGGGCTCGGCGGCCACGGAGCGCGCTCTTCACTCGCGGCGATCGTGGAGCGACCCTTGGCCGGTCGGATCCCCAAGCGCGGCAACGGCCCGGGACCGGTCCTCGCAGAGGCCGGCGCCGCGACGAAGGTCGGCATCCGGGGCACCGCTGGCGGTCAGGGCAGCTTCTTCCGGGCCTGCATCCTCCTGCTCCTGCACGAGCAGCCGGCCCACGGCTACGACCTGCTCGAGCGGCTGACGTCGTTCGGCTTCGACTCGGGTGATTCGGGCTGGATGTACCGGACGCTGCGCTCCTACGAGCGCGAGGGCCTGCTCGAGTCGACCTGGCAGATCTCGGCCAGCGGACCACCCCGGCGCGTCTACAGCCTCACCGCCAACGGACGCGACGTGCTCGACGCGTGGGCCAGCTCGCTGCGCGCCAGCCAGCGCGGGGTTGACGATTTCCTCGACCGCCATGGACGCGCCCTGGGCCAACGACCGACTTCCGGATGAACCGCGCTCGGGCCGACGCCCAGTCGGCCCGGGGTGCAACGCGAGGAGGAGAACCATGGCAGCCAGCAACGGCGAGACGGCAGAAGAGCCTGTTATCCATATCCTCTGGATCAACGCGGGGCTCAGTTGCGACGGGGACTCGGTCGCCCTGACGGCCGCCACCCAGCCGAGCATCGAGGAGATCGCCCTCGGTGCGTTGCCGGGCCTGCCCAAGGTCGCCGTCCACTGGCCGCTGATCGACTTCGACAATGGCCCGGTCGGTGGCGTCAACGACTTCATCGAGTGGTTCTTCAAGGCCGAGCGCGGCGAGCTCGACCCGTTCGTCCTCGTCGTCGAAGGCTCGATCCCGAACGAGTCGATCAAGTCCGAGGGCTACTGGTCCGGGTTTGGCAACAACCCGGCCACCGGCCAACCGATGACGACGAGCGAGTGGCTCGACCGGCTGACCCCGAAGGCCCTCGCCGTCGTGGCCGCCGGGACGTGCGCGACGTACGGCGGCATCCACGCGATGTCCGGCAACCCCACCGGCGCGATGGGCGTGCCCGACTACCTCGGCTGGAACTGGAAGTCCAAGGCCGGCATCCCGATCGTCTGCATTCCGGGCTGCCCGACCCATCCCGACAACTTCTCCGAAACCCTCCTCTACCTCCTCTACCAGGCGGCCGGCGTGGCGCCGATGATCCCGCTCGACGAGGCGCTCCGCCCGACGTGGCTGTTCGGGGCGACGGTCCACGAGGGCTGCGACCGGGCCGGCTACTACGAGCAGGGCGACTTCGCGACCGAGTACGGCTCGCCGAAGTGCATCGTGAAGCTCGGCTGCTGGGGCCCCGTGGTCAAGTGCAACGTCCCCAAGCGCGGCTGGATCAACGGCGTCGGCGGCTGCCCGAATGTCGGTGGCATCTGCATCGGCTGCACGATGCCGGGCTTCCCCGACAAGTTCATGCCGTTCATGGACGAGCCGCCCGGGGCGCGCGTCTCGACAGCGGCAAGCAGCGCGTACGGCGGCCTGATCCGGGGTCTGCGCGGCTTCACCGCCCGGACCGTCGACAAGGAGCCCAAGTGGCGCCACCGCGGCAAGGAGCTCACGACCGGCTACGAGCGGCCGTGGAAGTGACGCCCGGCGCCAACGCCCGACGCGGCACGAACGCGAACCCCAACCGTCGACCGCTGGCCTGCCCGGCTCGGTCGGACAAGGAGTAGCCCCATGGCGACAGAAGCCCCCAGTCGGAACGCGACGGACAATTCGAACCTGATCGAGATGGCGTGGGATCCGATCACCCGGATCGTCGGATCCCTTGGCATCTACACGAAGATCGACTGGGGTCGCAAGGAAGTCGTCGAGTGCCACAGCACCTCGTCGATCTTCCGCGGCTACAGCATCTTCATGAAGGGCAAGGATCCGCGCGACGCGCACTTCATCACGAGCCGGATCTGCGGGATCTGCGGCGACAACCACGCCACCTGCTCGGTCTACAACCAGAACATGGCCTACGGCGTGGTCCCGCCCCACCTCGGCGAGTGGATCATCAACCTCGGCGAGGCGGCCGAGTTCATGTTCGACCACAACATTTTCCAGGAGAACCTGGTCGGCGTCGACTTCTGCGAGAAGATGGTCGCCGAGACGAACCCGGGCGTCCTGGAGCTGGCCAACAAGACGGCGGCGCCGCACGCCGAGGACCACGGCTACAAGACCATCGGCGACATCATGCGGTCGCTGAACCCGTTCGAGGGCGCGTTCTACCGGGAGGCCCTCCAGGTCAGCCGCTACACCCGCGAGATGTTCTCGCTGATGGAAGGCCGCCACGTCCATCCCTCCACGCTCTATCCGGGCGGCGTGGGGACGACGGCCACGATCCAGCTCTTCACCGACTACTACATCCGGCTCATGCGCTATGTGGAGTTCATGAAGCGGGTCGTGCCCATGCACGACGACCTGTTCGACTTCTTCTACGAGGCGATGCCAGGCTACGAGAAGGTCGGCGAGCGGCGGATCCTGCTCAACTGCTGGGGCGCGTTCAACAACCCGGACGTCTGCAACTTCCAGTACAAGGACATGACCGAGTGGGGCCGGGCGATGTACGTCACGCCGGGCATCGTCATCGACGGCAAGCTCGTCACCAACGACCTCGTCAAGATCAACCTCGGCATCCGGATCTTGCTCGGCAGCTCGTTCTACGACGGCTGGGAGGACCAGGAGACGTTCGTCAAGCAGGATCCGCTCGGCAATCCCGTATCCCAGGACCATCCCTGGAACCAGACCACGATCCCCAGGCCGCAGAAGCGCGACTTCGACGGCAAGTACAGCTGGGTCATGTCGCCGCGCTGGTACCACGAGGACGAGCCAGGCGAGAACAAGCACCTCCCGATGGACACGGGCGGCGGACCGCTCGCCCGACTCTGGTCGACCGCCCTGTCCGGCCTCGTCGACATCGGCTTCGTCAAGGCGACCGGTCACAGCGTCCAGATCAACCTGCCCCGAACGGCCCTCCTGCCGGAGAAGTCGTTTGAGTGGAAGATCCCGCAGTGGAGCAACACGATCGAGCGCGACCGCGCCCGGACGTATTTCCAGGCGTATGCCGCGGGCTGCGCCCTGCACTTCATCGAGAAGGCCCTTGCCGAGGTCCGGGCCGGCCGGACGAAGACCTGGAACGCGTTCAAGGTGCCGGACGAGGCGATCGGCGTCGGGTTCACCGAGGCGGTCCGCGGCGTCCTGTCCCACCACATGGTCATCCGCGGCGGCAAGATCGCGAACTACCACCCCTATCCGCCGACCCCGTGGAACGCCAACCCGCGCGACAAGTTCGGGACCCCTGGTCCGTACGAGGACGCCGTCCAGGGCCAGCCGATCTTCGAGGAGAACGATCGGGCCAACTTCAAGGGCATCGACATCATGCGGACCGTCCGCAGCTTCGATCCCTGTCTGCCCTGCGGCGTCCATATGTACGACGGCGGAGGGACCGTCCTGGAACGGCACCACTCACCGGCCAACGCCGGGCAGTCGTGACCCTCGCCGAGCGGGTCGAGCCGGAGCGGGCAACCGCTCCGGCTCCCGCGTCCATGGGCCTCGAACCGGTCGGGGCCGAGGGCGAGGCGCGGTTCGAGGGCGAGGCGGCCCCGAGCGGCGGCGCACCGTTCGGGGCTGAGGCGCCGCTCGACGCGCGCAGGGTCGCCGAGCGGATCAGCGCCCTTGTCGCCGAGATCGGGGCGACCTCGGACCCGCGGCTCGCCGAGAAGGCCGAGGACCTGGTCGGCCTGCTCATGCAGTTCTACGGCGAGGGCCTGCGTCGGCTGCTCCAGCTGGCCGATGAGGCCCGCGTCCTCGATGGCCCTCTCCTCGACGGTATCGTCGCCGACGAGCTCGTCTCGAACATCCTCATCCTCCACGACCTCCACCCGGTCGATCTGCCGACCCGCGTCCAGGCCGCGCTCGATCGAGTCCGGCCGTACCTCGGCTCGCACGGCGGCGACGTCGAGATCCTGGGCATCGAAGGCGACGTCGTCCGTCTCCGGATGGAAGGCAGCTGCTCGACCTGCCCGTCGTCGACCGTCACTCTGAGCTTCGCGATCGAGGAGGCGATCCTCAAGGCCGCCCCGGAGATCAGCCGGATCGAGGCCGAGAATGTCGAGGCCGGCCCGTCGGCGCCGCTCATCCAGCTCCAGCTGCGGCCCGGCTCCGAGGCTGGCGCTGGCGGCGAACCCGCCCTCGGCGGCCCGACCCGCTGGATCGCCCTGGACGAACACCTCGAGGTCCCGGCCGAGACGCCGGCCGCCCTCGAGGTTGGCGGCCTGTCGGTCGCGATCTTCCGGGCCGGCGCGGATCTCTTTGCCTATCGCGATCGGTGTCCGAACTGCCGCTCCCACGTCGCCGACGGGCGATTCCGCGAGACCGTCCTGACTTGCAAGGTGTGCGGACATGCCTTCGACGTCCGGCTTGCCGGGCGCTCGACCGACGACGGACCTCTTCATCTCGATCCGCTGCCGCTCCTCGTCGAAGCCGGCCAGGTCCGGATCGCCGTTCCGACCGGCGCGGCGTGACGGCGTGAGCGACACGGGCACGGGCCACGACCACCCCGCCGACATCCCGTTCCCGCTTGAGATGGGGCCGCTGGACCGGGCCCCGACGCCGTTCGCCCCGGCCGGCGTGCCGGTCCGCGGCCAGCTCGACGGCCTCGGCCGGTTCCTGGCGCCGCGCCGGGGCAGCTCGCCGTCGGGTTACGGCCCGACCGTCGTCCCCGGCCTGAAGCGCTTCCTCGAGCCGCGCAAACGGGCGATCCCCGGCGAGAGATGCGAGTTCTGTGCCGAGGACATCCGCGAGCCGCACTCGCACGTGGTCAATGTCGAGAACCGCAGCCTGATGTGCTCGTGTCGCGGCTGCTGGATGCTGTTCTCGTCGGACGGGGCGGCCGGTGGACGCTACCGGGCCGTGCCCGAGGACACGATCCTCGACCCCGACTTCGCCCTGACCGATGGTCAGTGGGATTCACTCCAGATCCCGGTCGGGATGGCGTTTTTCTTCCATCAGACCGACGCCCCGCCGGCGACCACCGGCCACCCGGTCGCGTTCTACCCAAGCCCGGCAGGCGCGACCGAGTCGCTTCTCCCGCTCGACGTCTGGGACGAGCTCGTCGCCGCCAATCCGACCCTCGGCCGGATGCTGCCCGACGTCCAGGCGCTGCTCGTCCACCGGCCGCGGAACGAGGAGCCGCGCTGCTTCATCGTCCCGATCGACGCGTGCTACGCCCTCGTCGGCTCGATCCGCCGCTACTGGAAGGGCTTCGACGGTGGCGAGGAGGCGTGGCGCGAGATTGGCGCGTTCTTCGACGCCCTGGCCGAGCGGAGCCGGCCACCGGCGCGGACCGTCGGCGCGGCCGGCGCGGCTACGGCCGTGGGCGCGGCCACCGCGAGCCCGCGATGAGCGATCTCCGGTTCACGATCGTCGGCGCCCGGCCGGAGCCGTACGCAATGGCCCCCACGCTCATGGCCCGGGTCCGGATCACCGACGCGCTCGGCGGTCGGATCCACGCGGTCGGGATGAAGATCCAGGTCCAGATCGAGGCCCAGCGCCGGCACTATAGCCCGGCCGAGGAAGGCCGTCTGTTTGAGCTGTTCGCCGAGCCCGTGCGCTGGGGCGACACCTTGCGGACGCTCCTGTGGACGCATCTCTCGGTGATGATCCCGGCCTTCGACGGCGAAACCGAGGTTGACGTCCCGATCCCCTGTTCGTACGACTTCGACGTCGCGGCCGCGAAGTACTTCCACGCCCTCGACGACGGCGAGATCCCGCTCCTGTTCCAGTTCAGCGGCTCGGTCTTCGCCCACGGCCCGGGTGGCCTCGCGGTCGACCAGATCGCCTGGAACCAGGAGGCGGCGTATCGCCTGCCGGTCAAGGTCTGGCGTGAGCTGATGAACCTGTACTTCCCCGATTCGGCCTGGATCCGGCTTCGGCGGGACAGCTTCGACGCCCTCCATCGCTTCCGGGGCGCGGCCGCGGTGCGGACGTGGGACGAGACGGTCGAGCTGCTCCTCCGCCAGGCCGAGGCGGGCCGCCTGGCCGATCCCTCGACGGTCGCCGACGACGACCCGCTGTCGGCCTCGGTCCGGATCGTCGGCCGCGGGGCGGAGGTGGAGGTCGGATGAGCGATCCCTTCGCCGCCGCCCAGCGCATCGCCGACGCCGTGCTGTACGAGGGCTACCTGCTCTACCCGTACCACGCGTCGTCGTCGAAGAACCGGGTCCGCTTCCAGTTCGGGGTTGTCGTGCCGCGGGCCCATGGCGAGATTGATCCGTCCGAGACGTGGCACCAGCAGACTGAGCTTCTCGTCGCGCCGTCGGGAGCAGGGGCGCCCCACGCGGACGACCCGCGAGTCACGATCCGGATCCGATTCCTCCAGCTTCAGGCGCGGGCGGTCGAGGCCGCCGACCCGGACGCAGCCGGTGGCTTCCGGGCCGTCCCGCTGCTGGCCGTCGGCGACGACGAGATCGTGGCCTGGGAGGAGGCGATCGAGGGCGCCGTGGACATCGCCGGCGTCTCGCTCGCGGACCTGATCGCGTCGGGCGATGCCGGCCGTCCCGTTCCGTTCGCGATTGATGGCGGGCAGGACATCGACGCCGTGGCCGATCCGGCCGGCACGCCCACGGGCCGGATCGTCCGGACGCGCTGGCCGATCGACGGCCGCATCCTGCTGACAGCGACGCCGGTCGACGGCTTCATCCGCCTGAGCGTCCGGGTCGAGAACCTGACGCCGCCGATCGCCGCCGCCATCGCCGGTGCGCCGGCGGCGAGCCGCGATGAGGCGCTCCGCCGCTCGCTCCTTGGCTGCCACACGCTCCTCTCGGTCGCGGGCGGCTCGTTCATCTCGCAGACCGATCCGCCGGCCGCGGCCGCAGCCGCCGCGGCGGCCTGTCGGAACATCAAGGTCTGGCCCGTCCTCGTGGGCGAGGAGGGCTCGAGCGATCTCGTCGTGTCGTCGCCGATCATCCTCTCGGACTACCCGGCGGTGGCGCCCGAGAGCCCACGCGACCTGTTCGACGGGGCCGAGATCGACGAGATCCTGACCCTCCGGATCATGACCCTCAGCGACGAGGAGAAGCGCCAGGCCCGGGCGACTGACCCGCGCGCCCGGGCGATCATCGACGCCGCGGACGACATGCCGCCCGAGATCCTCGACCGGCTCCACGGGGCGATCCGCTACCTGCGCGGCGGCCCGGCCGGGCGCGCGGTCGGTGGTTCCCCCGAGTCCGCGGCCGACGTCCCGTACGTGCCCTTCGACCCCACCGCTGACCTCGAGTTCCCGACCCTGTCGACGCCCCAGACCGACGGCCAGCTGCCGACGTCCGTCTGGGAGCCACAGGCCCGGGTGGCGCCCGAGCTGATGACCGCCACGGTCGGCAACCGCGAGATCTCGAAGGGCTCGTCCGTCCGCCTCGTGCCCGTCCGACGGGCCGACGCGATGGACACGTTCCTGATCGGCCGTCTGGCCACGGTCGAGGCGATCTTCGAGAGCGTCGACGACGAGCAGTTCGTCGCGGTCACGATCGACGACGACCCCGGCAACGACCTCCACCGAGCGTCCGGCCGGTACTTCTACTTCTCGCCCGACGAGCTCGAGGTCGTCGATGCGTCGGTCGAGACGGCCGCGACGGGGGCGGCTCGATGAGCGGCACGCTCGTCGCCGGGATCGGCAACATCTTCCTGTCCGACGACGCCTTCGGCTGCGAGGTCGTCCGGCGCCTGGCCGGCCAGCCGCTCCCGGACGACGTGAAGGTCGTGGACTTCGGAATCAAGGGCATCCACCTTGCCTACGAGCTGCTCGAGGGCTACGACCGCCTGATCCTGATCGACGCGATCGGCCGGGACAGCCCGCCCGGGACCATCCACGTCCTCGAACCGAGGGCGATCGCCCGGACCGGCCGGCTCCCGGATGCGCACGCGATGGAGCCATTGGCCGTCTTCGATTACCTTGCATCCATCGGTGGCGAGCCGGTCCCGACGGTGATCGTCGGCTGCGAGCCGGAGACCATCGAGGAAGGCATGGGCCTGAGCCCGAGCGTCGAGGCCGCTGTCGACGAAGCCGTCGGCGTCGTTCTCGAGCTGATCGCGGACCCTGCCGCATTCACCCCGGCCGCCGCTGTCGCCAGCGGCCCGGCCTGAACCAGGAGGATCGAATCGATGGTTGTCGTCAGGCTCCTCGCCTTCCTGTCCATCGTTGCCGCAGGGGCCGCCTTCCTCTTCGCGCTTCCGGATATCGTCAGGTACTACCGGATGCGCATGATGTGAGCACTCGTACCGAGGAGACCGCATGGACATCGTCCTGATCCTGGTCGTCATCGTGGTGGTCGCGGCGATCGTGGCCGTCCTGCTCGGTGGCGAGGACCTCCGGCGCTATCTCAAGATGCGGAAGATGTGACCGGCCGCGGCCGGCAAGGAGCGACCGATGCATGAAGTGGGGCTCGTCGACGGGATCGTTGAGGCCGTTCAGCGCCGGGCGGGGGAGCGGCGCGTCGCCGGCTTCCGGGTCCGGATCGGCACGCTCCACCGCGCCCACCAGGGCCCGATGGACCAGGCCCTCGAGCTCGTCGCCGCCGGCACGAACCTCGAGGGCGCGGTGATGGAGCTCGTCCAGGTCCCGGTCACCATGACCTGCCGCTCGTGCACCACGGCAGAGACCTCCGAGGACATCGGCGCGGTCTGCACGGCCTGCGGATCGACCGAGATCGATCATGCCGGCGGGGACGAGTTGACCCTCGAATCGGTCGAGTACGTCGCGGCGGCCGAGCTCGTCGCGTCGGCCGCCGGCTGAGGGCGGCGAACATGTGCCTCGGGATCCCCGGCCGCGTCGTCGCCCTCCGGGACGACCATCCTGACATCGCCCGGGTCGACGTCGAGGGGGTCGTCCGCGACATCAACCTCGGTCTGCTCGAGGACGACCCGGCCAAGCCCGGCGACTGGATCCTGATCCACCTCGGGTTCGCGCTCCAGAAGATGACCGAGGCCGAGGTCGC
>JBKJOK010000294.1:0-1992 GCA_046595595.1 Candidatus Limnocylindrales bacterium | reverse complement strand
CGGCTGGTCGACGTTCCCGGGCCGGACCGCCGACGACCTGCGGGCGGCGATCGAGGCGGGCACGACCCACCAGCACGGGTCGTTCCACGGGACCGGGCGCCAATTCGCGACGTTCGGTGGCCAGCTCCGGAAGTACAGCCGCGATGCCCGGGCCGCGATCCGGGCGACCGTGTACCGCGACGGCACCGGGCGCGACCTGGGCTATCCCGGCGGGCGCCATCGTCCCCCGCGGTTCGACGAGGAGTGGCGCGCCCGCCCCGATCCGGCCGGGATGGAGCCGTCACGGGACGCGCGCGAAGCGCAGAATCGCGGTCGATGAAGATCGGCCTCGTCTCCCCGTACGTCTACCCGGTCCCGGGCGGTGTCACCCAGCACGTCCGGTACCTGTACGAGAACCTCCGTCTGCGCGGCCACGACGTCCGGATCCTGACCTCGTCGCACGGCCTCCAGCGGGCATCCGAGGGCGACATCATCCGGATCGGCAAGGGCTTCTCGCTGCCCGTGAACGGCTCGGTTGGGACGGTCACCCTGTCGCCTCGGTTCGTCTCCCAGGTGCGCGACACGCTCGAGCGCGAGCAGTTCGACCTGCTCCACTTCCACGAGCCGTTCGTGCCGTTCCTGTCGACCGTCCTCCTCCGCCTGTCGACCAGCGTGAACGTCGCCACCTTCCATGCCTACGGCGGCTTCTCGCCGTCGTACGAGTTCGGGAGCAAGGTGATGAAGGGCGAGGCGGCCCGTCTCCACGGCCGGATCGCGGTCAGCGGCGCGGCCAAACACTTCATCGACCGCTACTTCCCGGGCGAGTACAAGGTCATCCCCAACGGCGTCGA
The DNA here is from genome assembly GCA_046595595.1 of Candidatus Limnocylindrales bacterium. Taxonomy (GTDB): domain Bacteria; phylum Chloroflexota; class Limnocylindria; order Limnocylindrales; family CSP1-4; genus CF-46. The sequence continues at coordinate 1,162 of JBKJOK010000294.1, read as the reverse complement.
CGTCGACCGCTTCCGGCGAGCCGTCCCGCTCGCCCGCTGGCAGGACGGGTCGCGGAACCTCCTGTTCGTCGGCCGGTTCGAGCCGCGCAAGGGCCTCCTCGAGCTGCTCAAGGCGTTCCGGATCCTGCGCAAGACCGGCTGCGAGTGTCGCCTCCTCGTCGTCGGGACCGGGCCCCTCGGCAAGGAGGCCCGGCGCTACGTCGCGACCCGCCGCCTGAAGGGTGTCGAGTTCCTGGGCCGGGTCAGCGACGAGGAGAAGGCCCAGCTCTTCCGGACGGCCGACGTGTACGTCTCGCCCGCGACCGGCGGCGAGTCGTTCGGGATCGTCCTGCTCGAGGCGATGGCTGCCGGGACCGCGATCGTGGCGTCCGACATCCACGGCTACAAGGGCGTCGTCCGGCGCGGCCGCGAGGGCCTCCTCGTGCCGCCCAACGAGCCCAAGCACATCGCGGCGGCCATCGCCCGCCTCCTCAACGACGACGAGCTCCGAGCAGCGATGGGCGAGGCCGGCCAGGAGCGCGCCCAGGAGTTCAGCTGGGAACGGGTCACGGCCAAGGTCGACGACTACTACGGCCTCGTGATCCGTCGCATGGCCGCCCGTGGCGAGCTGCCCGAGGGCTTCCACGCCGCGATCCCGCCGTCGCCTCGGCCGGCGGCCGGTCCAGCCGAGCCGCCGCCAGCCGCGCCCGTGCCCGCCGCGCCCTCGTCCTAGCTCGTGTCCCGACCCGAACCGTGCGACAGCTCGAGCGCATCCTGGCCCTCCGCCAGCCGCTCGGCCAGCGACAGGCGCCAGATCCACGCGGCGTAGCCCACGCCCCCCGCCAGGAACACCATCGACGCCGCAAGGAGCAGCGGCACCGGCCCGAGGAGCGTCACCGGGACCGTCGCGGCCACGTTGTTCACCGGGAACTGGAACGCGTACAGGTAGGTCGGCAGGACGCCCTGGTAGACGTTGGCGATCGCCGTCGGCAGGGGCAGGGCGCTGAGGTTCGGGTACACCACGATGAACCAGCCGACGATCGCGACCATCGTCCCCGTCACGAACCGGCGGGCGTCGCGAGCGGTCGCGACGAAGGCCGCGATCAGGCCGGCCGGGATCGCGAGCACGAGCACGATCGGCTCGACCGGGATGCGATCGAGGGTGATGAGCGGCACGTCGGGG
>JBKJOK010000270.1:0-6026 GCA_046595595.1 Candidatus Limnocylindrales bacterium | reverse complement strand
CGGATCGACGCAAACATCTCGTGGAGCATCCCGGCCAACGACTATGACGCGATCCTGCTCGACCCGGCCGGCATCCAGCGCGACGACAGCGGTGGATCGGCCGGCGCCGCCGAGGTGCTCGGCTGGGCCAACCCGGTGCCGGGCACCTGGACGATCGTCATGACCAAGTACGCCACGTTCACCGAGCCCGCCCTGCATGTCGTGGCCACCGGGGTCTCCACCGTCGATCCCCGCCCAAGCGTGGACACGGCCGGGCCCTTCCGCTTCCTGACCGGCGCCACGCAGACCCTGACCGCCACCGCGACCGGCGGCACCGCCCCGCTCGCGAGCGGCTGGGACACCGACCTCGACGGCCGCCTCGACGCGACCGGCACGAGCGTCACGACCAACCTCGCCGCCGGTCGTCATCTCGTGACCTTCCGCACGACTGATGCCAAGGGCTTCGAGCGGCGCGAGACCACGAGCGTTCTCGTCGGCACGAGCGCCGAGCTGGCCCGGGCGACGACCGCATTGAGCGTCGTCGGCGTGGCCGACTCGGGCGTCAACCCGTACCACCTCGAGTTCAGCGCGACGACCTACCCCGATCCCGACGTCCTCGCCCTGACCGCCAACTTCACCCGTCACCCGTCCGAGTACCTCGCCGGCTACCCGGCAAACTCCACGGCGCTGCCGCTGACCCTCGGCGCGGGCTACTTCCCGGCCAAGGACAAGGCCGCGTTCGCCGCGGTCGAGCAGGGCAAGATGTACTGGATCCCGGGCACGAAGATCATCGGCGCCATCGACGCGGACAACAACGCCGCATCGAACGCGGCGGCCGATGCGACCCCGATCCTCGACGACGATGGCCACGGCACGGGCTCCAGCTCGGTTTCGACGGGCAACCGCTACGGCTACTGCCCGACGTGCCTGCTGTTCTTCGTTGAGGGCCTCGACGAGAGCATCGCCACCAGCTTCCCGTTCGTCGACATCACCTCTCACTCATTCGGCTACGTCGGCGGCGCGCCGCTCGGCCCCGTCCTCGGCCCGAACGAGGGGACGAAGGTCGCCGCCGAGCGCGGCCAGATCGTCCTGTTCGCGGCCGGCAACGGCATCGGCAACGCGTTCGACGTGCCGATCGCGACGTATGGGTCGGATCAGACCGGCGCGTCGTGGAACATCACCGTCGGCGCGATCCGCCGCGACAACCAGCGAGCCATCGTCGGTGACGGCATTCCGGTCGACATCAGTGCCTGGGGCGACGGCAACCTGCCCTCGGCCTGCCGGACCGGCACCGTCGGCCAGTGCGCCTTCGGCGGGACGTCCGCCGCCACCCCGTACACCGCCGGGATCTTCGGCACCGTGCTGACCGGCGTCCGCCAGGCGATCGGCGACCCGCGCGTCGGCCAGCGGCCCGGACAGGTCGTCGCCGAGGGCGCAGCCGTTGCGGACTCGATCTACCTGTCCGACGGCAAGCTGACCCGGACCGAGCTGCGCGAGGCCGTCCTCAAGACCGCCTTCCCGCTCAACCAGGACAACGAGCCGTCCACGTTCCCGTTCCCGGCCACCGCGCCGTATGCCGGCGAATCGAACGTCCTCTTCGAGGGCTACGGCGCGGCCACCCCCGACAGCGCGAAGCGGGCAATCGACGTGATCCTCGGCCGGGCGCTCCTGCCGGATCGCTCGTTCGAGGACGAGTTCTTCGTCCTCGACCAGGCGATCAAGGACACGTTGTACGGCGGCTACGACCGGGACGGTGACGGCGACGTCGACTTCCAGGGCCTCGCCGGCACGACCCTCACGCCCGCCTCGGTGGCCAGTGTCGAGGGCACGATGGCGGCCCTTCGCCTGGCGGCCGAGAAGACCGGCGCGGCCACGTCCCTGCTGACGCCAACCGGCCAGAACGCCCTGAGTTACTTCCTGCATCGCCGGTTCGCGGCTGAACCGGGCAAGGAAGTCTCATGCCTCGCCGACGACAACGAGCAGTACATGGACCGGACGGACTCGGCCGGCGATCTCGAGCCCTGCTTTGAGAGCCGCGTGACAAGCGTCGCGGCCGCCTACCGGCCGCTCGGTCTGTTCGCCGCCAGCGACACGCTCGATACCCCGCTGCCGGCCGGGTCGACGGTCTATGCGACGATCTATCTGGCGGCCGAGACGCCGTCCGCGATCCGCCCGACCGGCGTCCTGATGGCCACCGATCGGGAGATCGGGACGGGGCTGGGCACACTCGCGCCCGTCCTGGGCTCGGGACCCGGTGGTGCCGGCTGCGCCGCTCTCGGCGAGGCCTGCTGGACGAAGTTCCTGCTGAGCTTCCAGACGTCGAGGCCGGCCTTCACCGGCGAGCCATTGACCTTCCAGATCCAGCTCATCGGCGCTCGCTCGTGGGCCTTCGGACACGAGGGCAGCCACGCCTCGAAGGTCGCGATCGTCGTGGCCCCGATGCCGGCCTCGGGCCTGGAATTCGGGGCGACCATCGAGACCCCGGCGGACGGCTCGACCGTCGTCAGCGGCTCCGACGTGGTCGCCGCCGGTCGCTACGCCTTCCCCGACCTCGGGAGCGATCCGACGGGCGCGGGCGATCACTCGACCACCCGCCGGGTGGAGGTGTCGCTCGACGATCCGGCCTTCGGGAACCCGCTGACCGCGTCCCTCGACGAGGCGAGCGGGACGTGGAGCGCGGCGCTCGGTGCGCCGGCGGCGGGCAGCCACACGGTGTATGCCCGGGCCGCGATCGATCAGACCCGGTCGGCCGCGGCGTCCACGACCTTCACCGTCGGGCCCGATGCCCGGATCGAGTGGCAGGTCGTCGATCGCAACGCCGCCCCCGATCCGGCCGGCTGGCAGACCGCCAGCGGCACGACCGCCTGGCAGTACGCCTTCGCGACCAGCGACTACGGGGCCGGTCAGCGGACGCTGATCACCCGGCTGGTCGAGGCCGGCCTCGAGACCGCACGAGCGACGGTCAAGGCCCGGTTCCGCTAGGACCGCTTCGAACCGGAACGGGGATCGCCGCTGGGTCCGGCGGCGATCTCCGGTTTCGGTCTCTGGGTCCCGGTTCGCGGTACCGCCCGGGCCGGGTCAACGGTGCCAGCGCGCACCGTCAGTCCGCCGTCGACGGTGAACCCGAAGCGACGTAACGGAGAATGAATGGTCGACGGGTATGGTGGGGTCCGGTCAATCGCGGTAAGGTCCGCGCAAGTCCACAGGAGCAGCCCGGCGACGTGGCCAGACGCCAACCTTCGGTGATCCGGATTGCAGCACTCGCGCTGATGACGGTGCTGGTCCTCAGCGCGCTGCCGTTCGGCGCGGTCGTCGGCGCGGCGACCCGTCCGGATCCCAAGGTCGTCCTGATCGTCGGCCCCGTCGGTAGCGTGACGCCCTTCTACCGGCGCCTCGCCGATGAGGCCGCCGCAGCCGCAGCCAAACTGACTTCGAACGTCGTCAAGGTCTACTCGCCCAACGCCACGTGGCCGGCGGTCAAGGCAGCCCTCAAGGGTGCATCGGTCGTGGTGTACCTGGGCCACGGCAACGGGTTTCCGAGCATCTATCGGAAGGAGCTCTACGGGCGGACTCAGAATGGATTCGGGTTGAACCCCTACGCCGGTGCCGCCGACGCGCACCAGTACTTCGGCGAGGACCTGATCGGGTCGCAGATCAAGCTGGCGAAGAACGCGGTCGTCATCTTCAGCCGGCTGTGCTATGCCAGCGGCAACACCGAGCCGGGCCTCGCCGAGGGCACCCTTGCGCAGGCCCAGCAGCGGGTGGACAACTACGCGGCGGGCTTTTTCCGGGCCGGGGCCGGGGCCGTCATCGCCGACGCGTTCCTGCCCCCCAGCTATTACGTCGCCAACGTCCTGCGCGGCACGCGCTCCATCGACTCGATCTGGAAGAACGCTCCGAGCCGGAACGACCACTTCCTGCGCTTCCCGAGCCAGCGGACGAAGGGCGCGATCGCCCAGATGGATCCGGAGCAGGTCGATTCGGGCTTCTACCGTTCGATCGTGCTGAAGGCCAAGCTGACGAGCAGCCAGGTCGTCGGGAGTGCGGTCCGTCCGCCGGGCCAGCCGGAGATCGCGCTCGAGCCGACGCTCGCCGGGCTCGGCGTGACGTTCGGTGCGCCGGATCTGACGACGCCACCGACCGTCGGGACGAAGACCTCGCTGACGCTCCCGGTCGCGGCCGACGCCGCCGGCCTGCTGCCCGACAAGCTGATGATCGCGACGCGCTGGGATCGTCTCGACGGCGGGGTCGTCGCGCCGGTCGCGCCGGCGACCCCGGTGCCGCCGTCGGCGGGTCCCTCGACGGCCCCGTCCGGAGACGATCCGGGCACGACCGCCGCCACTCCGCCCCCGATCGATCTGGTGGTCCCGGAACAGGCTGGCGAGGTCGTCGCGCCGGTCGCCGTCACGAAGCTCGCCGGTGGCGGGATCGAGGTGCCGGTCACCGTTCCCACGAGTCCCGGGCTGTATCGCCTCGTCTCGACCGTGCACCAGGCCGACGGCGTGGCCTTCGATGCCTCGACCCAGGCGTTGATCCCAGCCCTGGTCGTCCGGGTCACGGGGCCGCTCACCGCGACGTACACCGCCCCAGCCGCGGCGACGGTTGTGGCCGGCGGCCCGTTCAGCCTCGCAGTCACCGTCTCGAACCTCGGCCGGAACGCGTGGGGCAGCGCCCCCGTGATCCACGGCATCGATGCCGCGGAAACCGTTCCGGCGGCGCGGGCCACGCTCGTCGCGCGCTGGGTCGACCTGGGCGGCGCCACGATCGGAGGCCTCGTGCCGGCCGGCACGAGCGCCACCTCGATCCTGCCGGCCGGCCTCGCCCCGGGGGCGTCGGTCGCGGTCGACTTCCGGATGACGGCGCCGGCAGCGGGCGGCGAGTACCTGCTGGTCCTCGATGTCGTCGATCCGAAGACCGGCTCGCTCGCGGCGGCCGGCGTTCCGCCGGGCATCGTCCGCGTGACGGTGGTCCGCTAGAGACACGCCGGCGACGGGGGACGATGATCGGGCGATGAACGAGCGACGCATTCCGGGGTTCCTGCCGAGCACCCACGGCTTCCACTTCGCCAATGCCTGGCCGGCCGGGCCGACGATCCGGTTTGGGCCGCTGGACCCGCGGATCATCGGGGTCGGCGACGCATCGGCCGGGCTGTGCGGCGGCATGGTCTACACCGTGGCGGACCTGTTCGCGGCGGGCGTGCCCGTCCCGCCCGATCGCGAGCCGCCGGTCAACGGCTCACCCAGCTTTGTGTCGATCGTGCGTCGCCAGGTCGAGTCGCTGGCCTGGCTGTCGGTGCCGGTTCGGTTCTGGCTCCGGTCCGCATTGGGCGGGTCATTCGGCGGCGATCGTGCCCGGGCCACGCTCGAGCGCGAGTGGCCGAAGGCGCGCGCGGCGCTGGACGCGGGGCGGCTGATCCCGATCGGGCTGATCCGTGTTGCGACCGGCGATCCCCGGAAATTGACGAGCAACCACCAGGTGATCGCCTGGGGCTACGCTGAAGACGGGCGGGGGGTGACCCTCCACCTCTACGACCCGAACTGGCCCGACCGCGACAACGTGACGGTGACGATCCATCTCGACCCGGCCCTGCGCCCGTCCGCCCTCTCCCAGTCGACCGGTGAGCCGCTCCTTGCGTGGTTCGTCCTCCCCTACTCCCCGGCCGATCCGCGCGCCTGGCGCTGAGGTGAGGTCGCCGCGTCACCTCTCGACGCGGTGCGCAGCCCCGCGCAGCCTTCTCCTGGTTCCGATGTCGGGCGTGACCGCTGCACATTGATCCGAAATCGAACGCCCGCGAAAAGCACATCCGAATTTCGAGATGCGCCGATTTCGGACGCCGATTTCGGACAGCCCGACAGAAGTCGGGGTGACCGTCGGGAGCGTTCGCTTTCGGACGACTCGGCAATCGGACGGGACCGGACCGTGGGGCCGCTTCAGACCGCGGGCAGGACCTGGGCCTCGGTCTGGGCAGGCGCGAACAGGTCTCCGACCTCGGCCACCCGCTCCACGATCGTCCGGATCGTCCAGCGGTCGGGCCGCAGGTCCGGGTC
>JBKJOK010000260.1:0-34444 GCA_046595595.1 Candidatus Limnocylindrales bacterium | reverse complement strand
CACGCGCTCACCACGCTTCCTTCGTCGCCGGCCGCCAATGAGCACCACGAGCCCGATCGCGACATATCCGGCAGCGATCAGCGCGAACAGGGGGAACGTGTGTTGCCACCAGAGCGCATCGTTCCATGCCGCCGCCTGGGCCTCGCAGTCCGCCGATCGCCCGACGAGTCGCATGCACGACGGTCCCTGCACGAAGCCGGGATCGAAGAACAGCAATCCGAGCACGATGACCGACCAAGCGACGATCGCCGCCAACGGTCGCATCACCGGACACTACCGCCGCTGGCGGCGTCGCGGATGGCCCTCCGGAGGTCCTTCATCAGGAGGCACAGGTGGAGGGGATGGGCTGGCAGGGAGACGAAGGCCGGGTCGACCCGGAAGTAGAACGCTGCCGCCTCCGCCGACTCCGCGTGGATGACCAGCGCGCGCACCCCGACGCGAATGGCTACCGCGGCGACCTGGTGGAACGCGTCACGGGCGAGCGCCGTTCCGAGGCCATGACCCTGCTCCGACACGTCCACACCGAGGCGCGCGAGCACGACCACCGGGATCGGATATCGGCCGGCCCCAGCGGCGATGCGGGCAGATGCATCCTCTGGCTCGATCGAGCCTGCGCTCAGGGCGTAGTACCCCACAACGTGCGCCCCATCGTGGCGGCGCGTCACGAAGACCCTGGCGGTGTCCCCCTGCTGGGCCTGGAGCGCGTGCTGACGGAACCAGGTTGTCTGGTCATTGGGGCCGCAGTCGAAGGCGGATCGGTCGTGGTCCGGGGTGAGCGTCTCGACGGGGAGGTATCGACTCACTCCAGGTCCTCGACGGACGGCCCACGGAGCAGGGCCGCGAGACCCTGTACCGGCTGCTCGTCGCGATCGAGGATTTCGAGGAACGCCTCCCAATGCTCGGCCGGCAGGATGAACCGGACGCGGTCCGTCAAGACCTGCTGGGCGGCGGACGTTGCGTGGGTCAGGACGAACGCGCTCGTGCTCATGCCCGTTTCGGCGGCTGCCTCGTCGAGGAGACGCCGCCGCTCCGGCTCGATCCGCAGCTCGAGGCGATCGCCCTTTCGGCGCGTCGGTCGCGTGATCGTCATGGGTGACCTCGTGTACGGATGATGTCCGTACTATTGAGCGTGTCTCTCGAGGAGTCAAGCGTCGATCGCGCGGCGTCATCGTAGGCCGCCGTCGCGACGTCGTGATCGGGCAGAAGTGCTCGGAGCCCGATCGGGAGCATCTCGTCGAGCAGCACCAGCAGATCAGCGTTTCCTCGCTCAGGCGTCCGTCGCGACGCCGTCCAGCCAGGCCCGGACACTGGGCACGTGCTCGTCGTGGAGGTGGTCCGTGAAGTCAGCGTCGGCGAGGGCTCCCTCGACCCACGGAAGCCTGTTCGGATCGGTCACCGTGGCATCGGGCAGCAACTCGATGACCGCGGCGAGGCGATCGTACGAGGCGTCGTAGTCGGCCACGAGCTGGTCCGACGCGCTGCCGGCCGTCTGGGCGTACATCCAGTCGTTGATGAGGTCGTCGTCATCGAGCTCGGCTGGCCAGGGGTTTGCCGGTTCGGGCTCGTCGCGGGCAAGGGCCTCGAGGCGGGCAATCGTCCGGTTGCGCCAGCCGAGGAGGTGGCCGGCCATGTCGCCGAAGCTCCACTCCCCCATCGGGCCGGGCTCCCGATATCGATCCGGCCCGATCTCCGCGGCGAGGTTGCGCCAGAACTGCTGGTCGGCGCGGATCGCCGCGACCTGGTCGGCCTTCGTTCGCATGTCCTCTCCTCGAGGTTCGGTTGATTGGAACTCGAGGCTACAGCCCGGTGAAGTTGGTGTGGATCTCTGTCACCTGCGGGTTGTCCAGATAAGCCTCTGTGAAGCAATCACCGACATGATGGCCCCCCGCCGACGCTCCGCTGAGGTCGGCGTGCCAACCATCCACCGCTTCGGTCCCTATCGGTTCTGGTTCTTCTCCGAGGAGAACCAGGCGACCAACGAACCGGAACACATCCACGTCGAGTCTGCCGCCGGATGGGCCATCGTGTGGCTGCGTCCCGTCAGCATCCGACGATACCGGGGGTACACTCCGCGCGAGGTGGAGCGCATCCGGCGGATCGTCACCGCGAACCGCGAACTGCTGCTGAGGCGATGGCATGAGTTCTTCGATCAGTCGCCCTGACCGGTACCCATTGGCGGCGTCCGCGGCCATCGATCGAGAGCGCTTGCGAATCGCGCTCAAGGACGGACGTGAGTTGTCCGTGCCCGTGGCATGGTTCGACTGGCTCGCCCGCGCCTCCGATGATGAACGCGGCGAGCTGCGCATCGTCGAGGACGGTCAGGGCATCTGGTGGGATCGACTGGACGACGGTGTATCGGTTCCGGGCCTCTTTGGCCTCCCCCACGCCTGAGGAGTCAAATCGGCGCCTCCGCGGACCCAAGGACCTTCGCCCGGATCAGGTGCTCCGCGTCCCACGGCAACGTATTCGCGGAGCGCCGAGCTGTAGACATCGCTCCTCGACCGGCCTTCGCGACGAGCGAGGCGCTCGGCACGTTCGAACACGTCGTCCGGGACAGACACCGCAGTCTTCATACCATGAGGCGGCCGTGGCAGCCCAGGAGATGCGGTGAGCCGCGATGAGTCATGCGGCGACCGGCGGTCTTACTGTCGAACCCGTTACCCAAAAGGAGTTCTGATGCGCAGCGTGACCTATTCGATGGGCGTCTCACTGGACGGCTACATCGTCGGGCCGGACGGCGGCTTCGACTGGACGTCGCCCGACGGTGAGGTCTTTCGCTCCCACATCGACGAGATTCGAGAGGCCGGCGTCCACCTGATGGGACGGCGGCTGTACGAGACGATGCTGTATTGGGAGACCGCCGAGCAGGACCAATCGCTCGACGACGCGGAACTCGAATGGGCCGCGCTTTGGAAGCCGCTCCCAAAGGTGGTGTTCTCCACGACGTTGTCGGCGGTGGAGGGCAATGCCCGGCTGGCCTCCGGCGGCCTGGCGGCGGAGATCGAGCGGCTGCGAGCCGAGCCGGGGGAGGGCGACATCGCGATCGGCGGCGCGACGCTCGCCGCCGAGGCGGCGGCGTTGGGTCTGATCGACGAGTACCGGCCGAGGGTCTACCCGGTGCTGGTTGGCGGTGGCATTCCGTACTTTCCCCGGGACGAGCGCCGGGTTGATCTGGAACTCGTAGAGACCCGCACCTTCAGCTCCAGAGTCGTCTACCCTCGCTACCGCGTGGCGAGATAGCCGGCGTCGGTCAAGACGCCGATGGCGCGGGAACACCTACGTGTGCGAAGTCGCGCGTCGCAGAGCTGCTCGAACGGCCGCTCGCAGTGTTCGTGGCCGCTTTCAATCCCCGCCTTGGCGGTTTCACTACCAGATGACCTTCACGTCGCCCGTCGTGGCCGCGAACGCGCGGATGCGCTCGTCCTTGCTGACGAGGGGCACACGATGATCGCGGGCGATCGCGTACAGGAGGCGATCGATCGGGTCACCCGGAAAGGTGCCAACCAGTCCGCCGGCCCACATGGCTGCCTCGGGGCTCAGATTGGCTCCACGAATGCGGTCCGATGCGAACAGGTCGCGGACCCAAAGGCCTGGGTCCCGGTCGAGCTCCAGGCGCCGGAGTCGGTGGAGCGTGGCCATCTCCCAACACGCGACCGCGCTCACGAGCACCTCGTCCGCGGCAGCGATGGCCCGCGCGGCGGGCCGCGAGAGGCGCTCCCCGCCCGCCTGCCACCAGACGAGGACATGGGTGTCCAGGAGGACCCTCGTCGCGATCAGGGTTCCGCATCCCAGGACGCTCCCGTCGAGTAGTACGGCTCGTCCTCCTCGGCGACGAGCCGCACGCTGCCCATCGTCGCGCGCGGTTTGTCACCGCCATCGAGCGGCACCACGCGGGCAATCGGGCGCCCGCGCTTGGTGATGGTCACCGAGATCTTCATCCGCTCGACCTGGTCGAGGATGGCGAGGCACTCCGCCTTGAATCGGCTGGCCATGATCGTCCGCTCGTCAGTCATCGCCGTGACCATGTCATGACCAGTGACCATAGTCAGTAGTCACTTGGATGTCAAGATCTCGTTGCGGGGAAGGCCATTCGAGCGCGACCTGGTATCGCTCCGGCCAGCGTCCGCGAGAAAGCGCTCGGCCAAGTCAGTCGAACCTCAGGCATTCGAGCCATCATTCCGCCAGATCAAGCGGCCCGAGATCTCGCGACCACCCCACCGACCGGCATCCGCCCGATCGTGGGTCGATCCGCATGGCACGCGCCGACGCCGGCGACAGCGTCGGGTGACAGCGAACCCGGGCATGGATCGACGTCTTCTCATCGGCCGACAGCACGTCGTCGTGGCGACCCAGCCGCCGGCCCTCGAAGCGACCGGCTTACAGGTCCAGTTCTCAGTTCAGATGGAAACTTGCGCGTCTCGACAGCCGTACCAGTCCCGGCGATCGGTGAACCCGGAGAAGCTAAGCACCGCCAGCAGCCTTGAAGATGCCGCCAAGTGAGTAGTAGATGACCGGCTCGTCACCGACCACCCACGCGTCGTGACCCGGCTGCAGCACGGCGATCTCTCCCGCACCGAATTCTGAGGCGGTGCCGTCCTGATACTCGACGGCGAACCGTCCCGTCATGAAGAGCTTGACGTGGAAGTTCTCGCACCGCTCTGTCCCGGCGACCGGGGCTGCGTGCTCCTTCCAGCTCCACCCCGGCTCCACCGTGAATCGACCGACATTCTGTCCCATAAGGGATACCCAGGCGCCCGTGACCTTATCCCACGGGTGGTCGGTCTCGTCGGGGCTGTCAAAATTCTTCCGCTCGATCAGTTCCGTCATCTGCACTCCTCGGGCTTCGTTCGCAGGCACGCCGTAGTCTCGTTGTTGGCCGATCGCGAATCCGACTCCTTGGGGTCAGCCGTGGCTCATCGACCGGCCAGTCGTCAGCGCTTGGCGCCTCGCTCGATGCGGAGCGTGCCCTGGTAGCAGTCCGTCGTCACCCCGTCATGCTCGCAGGAGATCTGGGTGTACTGCCCATTGACGAGGTCGCCCTTGCCCCAGCCGTCGGTGACGACCCCGCTGATCACAGCCTGCAGGCCTGTCTGCTCGACGTGGACCAGCGCGGTAAAGGGACGCTTCGGGCCGTTGATGCGGTAGATGGCCGAGATGACAGTCGTGTCGCCGGGACTGAAGTCCAGAACTGTCCCGGAATAGGCGCCCTCGCCGACGGCGCCTCCGACGACGCCAGCCATGCTTGGCCCATCGCCGACCATCCATTTCGTGAATGTCGCGTCGGCCTCCCGGCTTTCCTCGGGCGCGGGAGCGGCCGCGGCTGTAGCTCCGATTCCGACGTTACCCATCACAGATCCTTCCACCGCGCAGCAGACCGATCTTGCCTTGTTCCAGAGCACCGCATTGGGCGGACCGTGGGTCCATGCCTCGCGCGCGCCGACCATACAGCCGGGCGACCGGGCCGCATCTCAGCCGCCATCGGTTGTCATTGTGAAAGCAGAGGTGCGAATGTCAAGGGTGATCGACCCAACTGGCCTTCCTGTGAGTTCAGCGGAGGCACTGCGGCGAGATCCTCGGCACTCGCCCCGATGGCCCACGCGTCCACCTCGTCGGCGATGACGAAGCCCATAGCCTCGTAGAGGGGCCGGCCTGCGGGCGAGGCCCAGAAGAGGACTTCCTCGCCGACCGCCGCGGCCTGGCCGGCGGCGTACGCGGCATGCCGTGCTCCGCGCAATCGGTCGCCCACATCGCGAGAAGCCGATGGTCGCCGTCGTGGAGGGTCCCGCCGCGGCGCATGGTGATGAACCGCGGATCCCGGATCCTGGGAAGGATCACCAGGTCGAGCCGTCAGCCGGGGGTCGCAGCCGGGTCGTCCCGTCGGAGCAGGATCCCGAGGTAGTCCTTCCACGGGCCGACCGCGGCGTCGTGCGAGCCAGCCATCGCCGCGAAGATCTGCGACACGTGGTCCAGGTCGTGGACCGCCCAGGTGGCGAGCAGCTCCCGGAGCGTGACCTCGCCGAGGGACGGGTGGCGGCCGCGCCGGTCGAGATCGGCCTCGTCGGTGACCAGCTCGTTCAGTCGCGCCAGGGTCTGCGTTCGGAGCTCCGCGAATTGCTCGACGAGCCGATCCAGCGGCACGTCCACGTCCCGCTCGACATGGGCGAATCGATCGAACGCCTCGAACGGCTTCGACGTCCCGTCTTCGAGAATCCGCTCCGCGCGCGGGATCCAGTCGTCGATCTCGGCCGAGATCAGGTGGCCGACGACGTCGCGCGGCCGCCAGCCGTCGGTCACGTCCGGCGTCTCCATCCACGCGTCCGGAACGCCTGTCAGAAGCGCTGAGACGACGCGCGGCGTGCGGCGGAGGACATCGACGGTGTCGGTGAGGAACGTGGACATCGCGACGATTCTACGCCGACTTGGCTTCGGATCGGTCACGCCGGGCTTCGGCCGGCCCGGGAGCCACGTTGGGGTTCACGTGGAAGACGTTCTCGGGATCCCACTCGCGCTTCAGCGACGCGAGGCGAGCCAGCTTCGCGTCGCCGTAGATCTTGCGGGTCTCTTCGGGCCCGACGTCGCCGTTGCCGTTCGCATAGGCCCCGAGCGTCCGGTCCGGCTCGACGATCTGCATCGCCCGCCGGCACCACTCGAGGTTGGCCTCGTCAAGGTCCGGATCGGTCCACGACGAGTCCGCGCTGAGGTCGAATGCCGCCGCGCGGCCCGCGTAGGCCGTCGCGTCCTCGTCGACCCGGCCGATTGCACCGCCGAGAGTGGTCATCGAGAACGACGCATCGCCCGGCACCTCGGCGACATGCTCGACGAGCTCGTCGAGCGCCTCCGGGCGGACGCCATCTGCATTGTGGCTCTTGATGAACGAGCGGCTGCCCCACGCGAACGCAAGGTCATGTGCCGTCTGGACATCGAGGTAGGGAGCGCTCGCGATCGTCGTCGTCAGCGGCGTGCGTCCGCTCCGGAGCCCGGCCGTGTCGCGCTCGACGTCGTCCGCGGCGCCGCTGTGGTTCCAGGCCAGGAAGACGATCGGTCGGCCGACCATGTCGTCCGGATAGCCGGCGCCCGACCCGGCCCGGTCGAGGCCGAAGATGCAGGACACGGTGTCGGGCGCGGTCGGCGCGTAGTCGCGGAAACGCTTCCAGAGTTCGTGGACCTGTGTGCCCGGGTAGGTCAGGACCCCGCGATGGAGATCCGGCCCGAAGGGATGGAGCCGGAACTCGAACGCCGTCGCGATCCCGAAGTTCCAGCCCGCGCCGCGCAATCCCCAGAAGAGCTCGGGCTCATCGGCCTCGGTCGCGCGGACGAGCCGGCCGTCGGCGGTGACCAGCTCGACGGCGGTCAGGTTGTCGATCGTGAGCCCGAAGTGGCGCTGGAGGCGGCCAACTCCCCCGCCGAGCGTCAGCCCCGCCACGCCGGTGTGGCCGACGACGCCGATCGGGCAGACCAGACCGTGCGCCTGGGCGGCGACGTCGAGCTCGCCCAGGAGCGCTCCGCCGTTCGCCCGGGCGGTCTGGGTCGCAGGGTCCGCCTGAACGCCACGCATCGCGGACAGGTCGACGAGCAGTCCGCCGTTCGCGCCACCGAAGCCGGCCGCGCTGTGGCCGCCCGAGCGAACCGTGATCTCGAGGTCGTGCTCGCGCGCGAAGCGGACCGCCGTGGCGACCTCGTCGGCGCTCGACGGGCGGGCGATCACCGCGGGTCGCCGGTCGTGGACCGCATTCCAGAGCCGGCGCGCCTCGTCATACGCGGCGTCGTCGGGCGTGATGACTTCGGCGCACGTTCCTCGCAGCTGATCGAGGTGATGGGCAGCGATCAGAGCGGCGGCCTCGACCATCAGTCTCCCTCCTGGTCCGCGCGTCTGGTCGGTCGGCCAGATGGTCGCACGATCCGAGCGTCCGGCGTCCGGCGTCCGGCGTCCGGCGTCCGGCGGCGGATCGTCGTCTCCACGTGTCGTCAGCGACCGCGCCCGGACGACGACCGGCCGGGCGCGTCATGATGTCCGTTCCGGGGAACGCAGTGATCGAGGGGCATGACCATGGCGAGCGTGCGACATGAATCGAGCGTGACGGCGATTTCGTGGATCCCGTCGGAGGCGATCGAGGGGCTCTCGAAGATGCCGTTCGAGATGGGAGTCACCCACTACGACCAGCCGCCGCCCGATCGGCTGGTCGACCTCGAGGAGCTCCGCAAGACGGACCGGTTCCGCGAGGCCAACGAGCTCCGCGCGTTCGTCGAGGTCGAGGACGGCCAGGTGGTCGATCACGGGTACCTGGGCGGCGGCCACATCGGCGCTACCACCGTCCGCCTCGGCCCGGCGGCCATCCGCTTTCCTGCCCTGCACATGCCCGACATCCAGCAGCCGCCCGAGGTGGGACCCACCTCCGTCCGGTTCGTCCAGACCGTCGGCGGCCGGATGGGCATCCCGACGCCCCGCCCGGTCAAGCGCAAGCCGTTCGTCCAGTTCTGGCCCTCATTGGCATGGACGACCCTCGAGCTGACGATCAATGCGGATGGCTCGGCCAGCCACCGGGTCATCGGGGCGAGTCCGTTCCCGCGCCATTGGATCTACGACAAGGATGGCGCGCTCGTGGAGAAGTCGGGCGTCGTCGACTTCAGGAAGTGGGCCGGCGACGCATTCGGCGAAAAGACGCCATGGGGCGACACCGAGTCGCCGGCCCTCATGGCCACCGTCGAATCCGAGCTCGAGCGGACGATGTCGGCGCAGATCATGCGCGGAGGTGCGAAGCCGGCAATTCGCCAGCTCGCCGCCGGAGCGACGCTGACGACCCAGGGTGACGCAGCGACCCAGGTCTACCTGATCCTTGACGGGGTGTTCGGGGTGGAGGTGGATGGCGAGCCGGTAGCCGAGATCGGCCCCGGAGCGGTGGTCGGCGAGCGGGCGGCGCTCGAGGGAGGGGTCCGCACCGCGACGCTCCGGGCAGTGACTAAGGCCCGAGTGGCGGAGGCCGCGCCTGACCAGCTCCAACCGGTCGAGCTCGAGACCCTTGCCCAGACGCACCGCCGGGAGCCGCGCGCCGGCGCCTGACATCCGCCCTGTCCCGGATTTGATCGGCCTGGGCACCGCCAGCCACACGCCCCCGAAGAGGGCGTGACCGCGTACATCGACATCCCTGCGCCGTGCGGCCGGCTTCGTCCTCGATGGCTGCTTGCGGAAGATGTCCGCCACGCGTCAGCGCTCATCCCGACCCTTCCCGCCGACGCATTGACAGGCGAGTCCAGCCGATACGCCGGCCGATTCGACTACCCCCGCTTCGCGAGCGACGCGAGCCAGGCGTCGCGGTCGAGTGGACTCGGGGCGGAGCGCTCGCGCCGCGGCGGGTTGTCGCCGATCGGCTGGTAGCCGCCGGGACGCGTCTCGAGGATCCCCTCGCCCATCGACAGGGCAGGCAAGCGGTGCTGGAGGCCGCGGACACGGCCCGCCGCCAGCACGGCGCCGATTGTCGACAGACCGCCCGCCGAGAACTGGGAAGTGACGCGTCCGCCGAGCTGGCCGAGCGCCGCCACGACACCTGGCGCTACAGCCGACGGCACTTCGATCGTGAGATTCGCGAGCGGCTCGCAGACCCACGTCCCTGCCCGCTCGAGCGCGGTCATCAGGACGAGCTGGGTGAGTCGTCGGTAGTCGGCCGCGGACGTGACCGGTGAGGCGTAGCCGATCTCGTTCATCGTCACCCGGCAGTCGGTCACGTGCCAGCCGGCGAGGCCCTCCGTCAGCGCCTCATGGACGAACCCCTCCATCTGGGCGGCCATCGTGTCGACCGTCTTGAACAGGTAGAGCGGGATGAGTCGCGGCTCCACCTCGTGACGGAACGCGACACCGGAGCCGATCGGCGCGGGCTCGATCCGGAGACCCAGCGTGGCCATGAACGGGTTCGTGCTGAACGGTGAGCTCCGCCCGGTGATGTTCGTCTTCGTCTTCGCGTGGATGACCTCGTCAGCCTCGCCGACGCGGGCGGGCCGCTCGATGCACACCGCCGTGGTCTCGCGGAAGCTGGCGGCGATGCCGTAGTCGCGCTCAAGCGTCGCCTGGATGACCTCCTTCTGGACCTCGCCGTAGAGCGAGACCGAGATCTCATGGCGGTCTTCGTCCTGGCGGACGTCGATGAGCGGGTCCTGCTCGGCGAGCTGGGCGAGGGCGGCGCGGAGTGAGCCCTGCTGGTCTGGCTTCGTGGCATGGACGACGGCCTCGAGCGTCGGACGCGGGAAGCGCGCCGTTGTCTTGTCGCCCGCCCTGGGCCGGCCGATGGCGTCGCCAACACGCACGGCGCCGAGGCCGCGGATCGTCGCCATCTCGCCGGCCGACACGTGGTCCCGTCGCGGGGCACCTGCCGGGGCGAAGACGCGAATCGAAGTCGCCTTGGCGTCCCCCTCCCCGCCGACGAGCACGCGCTCACGTGGGCGGAGCGTGCCCGCGAACATCCGGGCGTAAGCGACCCGCTCGCCCGAGGCCGTGCGCTCGATCTTGAAGACCCGGCCAGACACCGGCGCGTTCGGGTCGCCGTGCGCGCCGCCCAGCAGTTCCTCGACGCCGGCCAACAGTTCGTCGACGCCGATTCCGAGCGCGGCGGAGCCATAGAACACCGGATGGACGATGCCGCGCCTGGTCTGGGCGGCCAGCTGGTCGCGCAGCGCCTTCTCGGACAGCGACGCCGCGTCGCCGACGTACGCCCGGAGGATCGCCTCGTCGTGCTCGGCGAGGACCTCCGTCAGCGCGGTCCGATGATCCTGGTCGTCGGCACCGAAGGGCACGACCGTCGCGGTTCGACCGCCGGGATCGCGGACGATCGCCATCGGCACGACCGACGGTGACAGCCGGCGCTTGAGGGCCTCGACGATCCGCCGGTCGTCGGCGCCGGCGCGATCGACCTTGTTGACGAAGATCAGCGTCGGAACGTGGAGCCGTCGGAGCGCCCGGAACAGGAGCGGGGTCTGGGGCTGGACGCCTTCGACCGCTGACACGACGAGGATCGCCCCGTCGAGCACCGCGAGGACGCGCTCGACCTCGGCGATGAAGTCGGGGTGGCCGGGCGTGTCGACGAGATTGACCGCGAGGTCGCCGACGAGGAACGAGGCGACCGCGGACCGGATCGTGATGCCGCGTTCGCGTTCGAGCTCGAGCGAGTCGGTCTGGGTGGTGCCGGCGTCGACGCTGCCGACGTGGTCGATCGCGCCAGCGGTGTAGAGCAGTCGCTCGCTGAGAGTGGTCTTACCGGCGTCGACGTGAGCGAGGATTCCGAGATTGAGCGTTCGCATGGGGCCTCATGTCGTGCAAGGAGGTGCTGACCTTCTGGCTGAACATGGGTGCTCCCATCTCGCTCCTTTCCTCGTGACCGGCGCAACTGCGCTGCTGTGGGTAGGGTCTCACGCGGGTCAAGTCGCTTGCGGCGGCTCACGCGAGCGGTGCGTCCGGAACGTGGCGGATCGACGACCACACGGCCGTCGCCCAAGCCGGGTCGTCCGAGGGCGTCTTGACGATGCCGCGGATGCGCAGCGACAACCGCCTGATGACGCCGCAGCGCCTCCGGACCGTCCCGGTCGTGAGGCCGAATGGCGGGATCCGCGTCGACTTGCCCTTCGATCCGTCCGTTGCCTGGGACGGAAGGGACACGTTCCATGTCAGCGGGACGATCGGCGGTCACCTATTCCGCGGCCCCCTCAGGCGTGGCTCGCCGTGGACCGTCGAGCTCGGCCCGGTCCACTCCTCGCGCTGGCCCGCCAGCCCGCCTCAGTCACGCCCGAGACTCGCCGATGGGCTCGCTCAGCGGCCGCGACTCCCGGCCAGCGGCCGAACCTCAATCGGCTCGCCGATCGCCTCGCTCACCCGCGACGCCCACTCGAGCGCTGCCTCGAGATCGGTTGCCTCGATCAGGTAGAAGCCGCCGAGATGCTCCTTCGTCTCGGCGAACGGGCCGTCGGTGGTCTTGGGCCGACCGCCGCCGCGGCGGACGACCTTCGAATCGGCTGGCTGGCTCAGTCGAGCGGAGAAGACGAAGGCATCGGCAGCTTCCA
The DNA here is from genome assembly GCA_046595595.1 of Candidatus Limnocylindrales bacterium. Lineage (GTDB taxonomy): Bacteria > Chloroflexota > Limnocylindria > Limnocylindrales > CSP1-4 > CF-46. Next base: position 22,402 of record JBKJOK010000260.1, on the reverse strand, counting down.
TGTCGGCCTCGAGACCCGCGATCCTGGCGTAGCCCTCCCGCTGCTGCTCCTCGGTCATCGGCTCGCTTGGCCCGGCCGTCCCCATGTGCACGGACAGCATGTACTGAGTCATTCGTCTTCTCCTGGGTACGGCAGGCATTTCCTGCTCTCGACGACGCGACGAAGGGGCCGGGCCGGGTTCGACATTTGCTCATTGTTGACAGCGTGACCCGAATTCGATCGTTCAACCGGTCGCCGATCCACGCCGGCGACGGTCCCCTCGCGTCGCGAGCCTCAGCCCGGGGTCGCGGCGGGATCGTCCCGCCGGAGCTGGATCCCGAGGTAGGTCTTTCCACGGGCCGACGGCGCGAGCGGTCGCGCGCGATCGAATGCCTCATCGCCGCCGCTACCCCGTCCTCTGGATCGCCCACTGGACGACGGCCAGCCAGCCCAAGCTCCTCGCCGGCGGCTGGGGCGGAACCTGCTGGACGTCCTGGCAACACTCGAGCACCGGTACCGTGCCCGGGATCAGCGGCGCCGTGGATCTCGATCGATTCACCGGAGCGGCCATCCCGACCACCCTCAGCGTCGCCCTGAACGACGATCACCGGCCTCCGGTAGCCCGGCGCGAACTCCCCGAGTTCGGCGAGATCGGCCCACCACACGTCACCCTGCGAGATCACCACTCAGTCAGCTCAAGGGTCCGGCGGCTCGCACTCGACACGAACGGATCCGCGGCGGCGCCGACGTCGGCCACGACGCGATCGACGGCATCGGTGACCGCGTCGGGCGAGTGGCGGGCAGCGTATTCGCGCAGCGCCGAGCTGTAGACATCGCTCCTCGCCGGCCTTCGCGACGCGCGAGGCGCTCAGCACGATCGAACACGTCGTCCGGGACCGACACGGCAGTCTTCATACCATGAGTATTACGCCGGCCTGTCAAGGTTCTGACGAGAGCGTTCGGCGAGCCGTGTGTCAAGGGACATCTGAACCTGAACTCGGGCGATCACCCGGCTGCGGTACAGCGGGCGGCGAAGCGGCGCGCCGATTGGAACTCTACGTTGACACCGTGATACCATCGAGTATCATTGATCGATGCCCATGACGCTGCGACTCACCCCGGACGAAGCGGACGCGCTGCGCGCGACCGCACGACGCGAGCATCGTTCGATGCAGGAGGTTGCACGCGAGGCGATCGCGGTGTACGTCTCGAGCCGGACCCGCCGTCGCGAGGAGCACCTGACGCGAATCGTGGCCGAGGACGCCGAATTGCTGCGGCGCCTCGGCAGCTTGTGACGGAGTACCTCGACCTGGACGACCTTCTCGCGGCCGCCGACGCCGCGCTTGACGGACGAGCCGACGTTCGCGACGTCGGTCTGCTTCAGGCGGCCGTCGCCCGCCCGCAAGCCACAGCCTTCGGCGAGGAGGCGTACCCGACGCTCGACGAGAAGGCCGCCGCGCTCCTCCAGTCGATCGTCGCCGGACATCCACTCGTCGACGGCAACAAGCGCCTCGGCTGGCTGGCCCTCCGCCTCTTCTACCGGTTGAATGACGCGGACATCCGGCCGGCTCCGGATCAAGCGTTCGACCTGGTGGTCTCGGTCGCGAGCGGCGAGCGACGCGACGTCCGCGAGATCGCGGAGACTGTGGCGCAGTGGCGCACGCCGATCGAGTAGAAGGCGTCGCCGCAGCTCATACGATCGGCTGAGGCTCGCGACGAACCTCGGCGTAGAGTCCGGCCCAAGGTCCCTCAATGGACACCTCGGATGACGCCCGGCGGCGACAGCTTCGTCGGCGCAGATGGTGACGGGGCCCGTCATGCTCGTGTCCGAGCCGATTTGACGTACCTCCGGATCGAGTCGAGGATGTCGCAATGCAGCGCGTCCTCGCGAGCCTCGCCGCCATCTTCCTCGCGGCGGTGGTCCTGGCCGTGCCGCCGGGCACGGAGGCGAAACCCAGGCCTCGGCCCACCTCGACTCCCACGCCGACGCCCACGGCGCAGCCGACGCCGACCCCGACGCCGACGCCGACCCCCTCCCCCACGCCGACGCCGGCGAATCTCGACGGGATCGACGTCAGCTACCACCAGGGGACGATCGCCTGGCAGCAGGTTGCCGCTTCCGGCAAGCGATTCGCCTTCGTCCGGGCCACGGCGGGTACGCTCACGGCCGACACCGCCTACGCCGCCAACTGGTCGGGCGCGCGCGCCGCCGGGCTGACGGTCGGGTCCTACCACTTCGCGAACCCCGATACCGTCCAGAACGACGCAGCGAACGAGGCCGCCTGGTTCCTGCGCAACGCGACCTTCGCCTCGGGCGACCTCATCCCGGTCCTCGACCTCGAGGTCTCGAACGGCCTCGACGCGGCGTCGCTCACCGCCTGGGCGCAAACCTGGCTCGGGCAGGTGTTCGCGGCCACGGGCGTCCGACCGATCATCTACACGAACAACAACTTCTGGCAGACCTCGATGGCGAACACGGACTGGTTCGCCCGGAACGGCTATCCGATCCTGTTCATCGCCCACTGGACGACGGCCAGCGAGCCGAACGTTCCGGCCGCGTTCTGGGGCGGCAACAGCTGGACCTTCTGGCAGCACTCGAGCACGGGCACCGTCCCTGGGATCAGCGGCCCGGTGGACCTGGGTCGGTTCCGCGGGACGTCGTTCCCGTCATCACTGCTGATCCCCTGAGCGAAGTCCCGGAGCGTTCGGCTGTCAGCCGGTGTCGCGCGAGCTTGCGCCAGCTGCCGGGTCGATTGCTGGCTGTGACCGCGCGGCGCTGATCCGGAGTGGTCCACGTCACGTACCCTCCACGATGGTCATGACGCAGCCGCCCACCACCCTCGACCGGATCCTCAGCGCGGGCCTGATCGTCGGCCCGATCGCCTTCATCAGCGCGTGGGCCGTCTCCGGCGCCATCACTCCGGGCTACTCGCCGATCCGGGATCACATCAGCGATCTCGCTGCGATCGACGCGCCGACGCGGGCCGTGATGAACTTCGGCTTCAGCGCGTTCGCGCTGTCGGTGGGTGCGGCTGCGTTGCCGGCCCGTCGCTATCTGGGCGCGCCCGCGGCGGCGATGCTCGGCGCGAACGTTGTGCTGACGATCGGGATCGCGCTCGCGCCGCTCGGGCGGTCGCCGGAAGGCGATCGAGCCCACGCGGTGGTCGCCGGACTCGGCTACCTGGCGCTGGCCGCGATGGCACCTTCGGCCGCCCCGACCCTTGCCAAGCGGAGCCGTCGGCTGGGTCTCGCGTCGGTCGGGGTGGGAGTCGCATCCCTGGCCTGCCTCGGTCTCTCGCTCGTCCGGCCCGAGTCCGGGTTCTGGCAGAGGGCCGGCATCGCGACGACCGACGCCTGGCTGATCACGATGGGCCTGCTCGCGGTCACGAGGCCCGCGCGCGATCGAACCTGACTCGACGCGTCCGGACCACCGTCGGGTCCGGTCCGATGGTGCCATCGACCGGCGCCAGGTCCTGACAGGTAGGCTTTCCACCATGACCGATGTCCTGATGTTCCACCACGCCCAGGGCCTGACCGCGGGCCTGATCGCCTTCGCCGACGATCTGCGGGCCGCCGGGCATACCGTCCACACGCCGGACCTGTTCGACGGGCGGACGTTCGCCTCGATCGACGAGGGGATGGCGTTCATCAAGGAGCACGGGTTCGAGGCACTCCAGACACGTGGTGTCCGCCTGGCCGAGGAGTACCCGGTCGAGCTCGTCTACGCCGGGTTCTCGTTCGGCGTGACGATCGCCCAGCAGCTCGCCCAGACGCGGCCCGGAGCGCGCGGCGCCCTGCTCTTCTACTCTGCGATCCCGATCAGCGGCGAGTGGGCCTTCGGGCCATGGCCGGTCGGCGTCCCGGTCCAGATCCACGGCATGGACAACGATCCGTACTTCGTGGGTGAGGGCGACGTCGACGCCGCCCGCGAGATCGTCGCGTCGGTCGCGGACGGCGAACTCTTCCTGTACCCGGGCGACCAGCACTACTTCGCCGACAGCTCGCTCCCCTCGTACGACGCGGAGGCGACGGCCCTGCTCACCGAGCGCGTGATCGAGTTCCTGGGCCGGGTCTGACAGGTGGCAGACAGGGGGCCACGAACGCTGTCCACCCAACCGCCCCTGAGCAATGCGCCGAAGGTGGGTCACCGGCGTCGCGACCTCGTATGATCCGGCCACGGAGCTGAGGGTCTCGGCCCGACACGATCAACGTTCCGGGTCCCGTTGACTCGGCGCTCGGGCCTTCTTGACCCGACGCGTTCCCGACCGGGGACCGGTAGCGAGGGTTCACGCTGAAAACCGCCGGTACACGACGACTCGCGTCCCTCCTCCTGACGGCCGGCCTGGTTGCGGTCGGATGCGGCGCCGGCTCACGGCCGTCGGCCCCGGTCTCGGATCCTGCCGCCGACAAGCTTGCCCAGATCGTCGCCAGGGGCACCCTGCTCGGATACGCTGAGCTCGACTACCCGCCGCAATCGATCCGCGTTGAAGGCGCCTCGCGCGCGGCACCCACGAAGTGCCTCCAGAACCACATCACAGCTCCCGAGGTCACGGGCTTCGACATCGAAACAACCAAGCTCGTCGCGAAGGGCCTCGGGGTCGAGGCGTGTTTCGTCCAGCCAACCTTTGCCGAGGTCACCGCAGGCAACTGGAGTGACCGGCTCGACATCGCGTACGCCTCCGGCGCAATAAACGCGACGCGAATGGAGCGCCTCTGGATGACGCAGCCGTACTACTACGTCCCCCAGCGGTTCATGGTCCGAGCCGACTCGGGCGCCACCCGTCTCAGCGACCTCGATGGCAAGAAGGTCGGAACATGCACGAGCTGCACGGTCGAGTCGTACCTCCAGGGCACGTTGAGGATCCCGGGCGTGGATCTCGTCCAGAAGGTGAAGAACCCGGAGCTCGCGGGCTACGAGACTGAGAACCCGGGGATCGCGGACCTGGTCGCCGGCAAGATCGACGCCTTTCTCGCCGCCGAGCCGGTCGGGCTCCAGGCGATCAAGGACGGCAAGCGCCTGCGACTCCTCGACGAGCCGGCCTTCTCGATGTATCCGAGCGGTTTCGTCGACAAGGGATCCCGCCTGTCCACGAAGGCATTCATCGCCCGGGTCGACGCGATCATCCGGGCGGCGCAAGCCGACGGGACACTGAAAGAGATGTCGATGCGCTGGTTCACGAGGGACTATGCAACCGTTGCCGGCCAGTTCGATCTGGGACTGTTGAACCAGGATCCCAAGTGAGGCCAACCAAGCCCATCGCCCGGATGCGTCAACAGGCCGCTCTCGCGCTCGTGGCGACCCTCATCTTGGGCGGCTGCACGGGGGCGACCACGTCGCCGTCCGCCTCGAGGATCCCGTCGGGCGACCCGGCGACCGACAAGCTGGCGCAGGTTCAGGCACGCGGCACCCTCGTCCTGTGGACCGATCCGGACTATGCCCCGCAGTCGTTCGCGGTCAAGGACGCGACGCGCCTCGCCCAGACGACATGCGCCCCGAACCAGATGACAGCGCCGGAGATCTCCGGCTACGACGCCGAAACGGGCAAGCTCGTGGCCGCGGCACTCCACGTTGAGCCGTGCTTCGTCGCCACCCCGTTCGACGCCATGATCGCGGGCGCGTGGGGCGACCGCTTCGACGTCGCCTGGGCGTCGGGCGCGATCACGCTCGATCGGTTGACGCGGCTGTACGCCACCCAGCCGTACTACGCGACTCCAGCGAGCTTCTTCGTCAAGACGACTGCATTGTTCAAGGCGCCTGCCGACCTGTCCGGTCGGAAGATCGGCGTGTGCTCGGGATGTACCCACCACCAGTACCTCCAGCGGACGCTCGAGCTGCCCGGACAGGAGATTTCCTTCGTCGTGGACAAGCCGGAGATCGTGACGTTCAACACCGAGGTCCCCGGGCTCGAGGCGACGGCCGCCGGGGATGTGGACGCGTTCCTGTGCAGCGAGCCCGTGGGGCTCGCGGCGATCGCGAGGGGTGCGGATCTCCGCGAACTCGAGACGGCCGCCTACTTCACGTTCAAGACGGGCTACGTGGATCGCGACCTCACGCTCACGGCCGGGCCGTTCCTCGCTGCGCTGAATGGGGCGATCGCGGATCTTCATGCGACGGGCAAGCTGAAGGGACTCTCGGCCTCGTTCTTCAAGAGGGACTACGCCAGTCCAGCCGCGACGTTCGACCTGGTCGGGCTCGGCCAGACGGCACCTTGACCTGATCATGGGCCGTCGCGCCGGGAGAATCCTCGGACCATTCCGGCGCAGCCTTCGAGCCCGGCTCGTCGGGTACTTCCTCCTCCTCTCGACGGTCACCGTCGTCCTGGTTGGCGTGATCGTGTACGCACGCGCGACCGGCGATCTGACTGCCTCGGTCTACGACCGCCTCGACGCCATCGCCGGGATCAAGGCCGACGCCCTCGACCGTTGGCTTGACGAGCAAACCCGGAATGTGGTCTTCATCGGCGTCGTCCCGGGCGTCGGTGACGACGCGCGATCCTTCCTCGATCCGGCCACCGCCGACGCGACCGGCCGCGCGGCTGAGGCCCGCCTCCGGACGCTGCTCGCCACTGTCGTTTCGCAGACTGCCGATGCGGAGGAGATTTACATCCTCGGGCTCGACGGGACGGTCCGCCTCTCGACGGTCCCGTCGCACGAAGGCATCTCGCTGGCGACGGAGCCGCTGTTCACGACGGGCTCGTCGCATGCGTTCGTCCAGAACACGTACCGATCGAGCCTGACCGGCCAGCCCACGATCACGGTCGCGACACCGCTCTTCGACGCCGACGGCAAGGGCCAGCGGGTTGCTGTCGTGGCCGCGAACCTCAGTCTCGAGCGGGTCGAGCGGATCGTCGTCGAGCGGACGGGTCTCGGCCAGACCGGCAAGGCGTTCCTCGTCGGGCCCGATGGGGGGCTGATCCGGGGGCCGACGGCGGTCGGCGGCGGCGGCAGGGTGCGCTCGGCGGCCGTCGACGCGATCGCCGCGCAACAGAGTGGTCGCGCCCTCTATCTCGACGGCCAGGACGTCCCGGTCATTGGCGTGTACCGCTGGCTCCCGGATCGCGGCGCCGGGTTGATCGCCGAGATGACCCAGGACGAGGCGTTCGGATCGGCCCGCCAGCTCGCGCTCGCGATCGGGGTCGTCGGTCTCGCGTCGGCTCTCCTCCTCGCCGCCGGGATCTGGCTCGTTGCCCGTCGCGTGACCCGCCCGATTCTCGCCTTGGCTGCCACCGCGACCCGGGTCCGCCAGGGCGACCTTCTGGCGACGTCGGGCGTCCGGTCGGAGGACGAGGTCGGGACGCTCGCGGCCGCGTTTGACGAGATGACGGCGGAGCTGCGCGACAACGTCGAAACGCTCGAGCGGCGGGTTGACGCGCGCACGACCGAGCTCCAGGCCGCTCGGCTCGAAGCGGATGCCGCGAACCAGGCGAAGAGCGCCTTCCTCGCAGCGATGAGCCACGAGATCCGGACGCCCATGAACGGCGTCATCGGGATGACCGGGCTCCTGCTGAACACCCCGCTCGATGCGGAGCAACGCGACTACGCCGAGAGCATCAGCGTGTCCGGCGAGGCACTCCTGACCATCATCAATGACATCCTCGACTTCTCGAAGATCGAGGCCGGCCGGTTCGAACTCGAGTCCGTGCCGTTCGATCTCCGGGCGACCGCCCACGGATCGGCTGAACTGATCCGGCCGATCGCCGCCAAGAAGGGCGTGGAGGTCCGCGAGGTCGTCTCCGGCGAGGAGCCGCCCCGCCTGCTCGGGGACGCCGGCCGCGTCCGCCAGGTGCTCCTCAACCTGCTGTCGAACGCCGTCAAGTTCACCGACCGCGGCAGCGTGACGATCGCGACCGAGACGACGCTGATCGGGGCCGGATGGGAGATCCGCGTGGCGGTCAAGGACACGGGACTCGGGATCACGCCCGACGGGATGGGCCGTCTCTTCCAGTCGTTCAGCCAGGCCGATTCGTCGATCGCCCGCCGCTACGGCGGGACGGGTCTGGGCCTCGCGATCAGCCGGCGTCTCGCCGAGCTGATGGGCGGCACGCTCACGGCGACGAGCAGCGGCATTCCGGGCGAGGGCAGCCGGTTCGAGCTGGCGTTTACCGCTCAGGCGGCCCCGGTGGAGGCTCCTGTGGAGGCGGGCCCCGGCGACCGTGACCGTGCCGCTCCCGTTCGTGATCGACCGCTCCGTGTCCTGCTCGCCGAGGACAACCCAATGAACCAGAAGCTCGCCCTCCGCCTCCTGTCGCGCATGGGCGTGACCGCGGACGTGGCGAGCGATGGGCTCGAGGCAATCGCCGCCGACGAACGCGAGCACTACGACGTGATCCTGATGGACGTCCAGATGCCAGGGCTCGACGGGCTCGAGGCGACCCGCCGAATCCGCGCGGGCGGGCGCGACCATCGCCCATGGATCATCGCGATGACAGCCAACGCGATGGAAGGCGATCGCGAAGCGTGTCTGGCGGCCGGCATGGACGACTACGTATCGAAGCCGATCCGGCCGCCCGAGCTGTCGGCGGCACTGGCAGCGGCGCACGTCTCCGCCGAAGTCAGCCCAGAGGCAGGTTGACCGTCTAGAACGGGGTGCCTTCGCGGTCCGCGAGGAGCACGCCGGCGCGACGCGCGATCCGGGCGAGGAGCCCGGACGCGAAGGCGCCCTCGATCGAGCCCTCGACGAACCGGTCAGACCGGACGATCGCGGTGAGCAGCCGCGCCAGCTGGTCCACCGTCGCGGTCGCGGGGGCGTCGGGATTCTCGCGGAGGGATCGACCCTCCTCGGTCGCCAGCCACATCCGCCAGTCGAAGCCGGAGATCACCCACTCGCCGCGGCCGACCGCCGTCCGCCAGATTTCGGCCGTCGGCCCGAACTCGAACCAGCCGAGGCTATGAACCCCGTCCCGGGGCGGCGGAGTCTCCCAGCGCCCGAAGTCCGCGCCCGGCGCCTCGAGGATCGGCACGAGGTCGGCGAGCGTACGCAGTCGGTCGTCGTCGTTCACGCTTCTTTCCTCCACACCTGGAGTGTCTCCGTCCGTCCGTCCTAGCCTGACCGAATTAGACTGCGACGATGTCGATCCGCCCGCTCTACGATCGCTGGCCCCAGTACAACCGGCGCCTGACCGAGGTCGTCGCGGCGATGACCGACGAGCAGCTCGCGATCCGGCCCGGGCCCGAGCGCGACCCGATCTGGGCGACAGTCGGGCACACCGCTGCCGCCCGCACGTACTGGCTGTGCGGGGTCCTCGGCGAGCCGGGCGCCGACACGACACCGTGGCCGGACTCGGACGGCGTGGGCTGGGAGGACGACCTCGATCACCCGCGGACGGCCGCGGAGCTGGTGATGGCCCTCGACACGACCTGGGCGGTGCTGGATTCGGTCCTCGAACGCTGGACGCCGGAGATGCTCGACGAGCCGATCGAGCGCCGGTACGGCGACCGGGTCACGATCCATTCGCGTTCATCGATCCTTCAGCGCCTCCTCACCCACGAGGCATACCACTGCGGCGAGCTCTCCCAGACCCTCGGCATCGAGGGCCTGCCCCAGATCGATCTCTGGCGCGCCGACTGACGATTGCAGTTCCCGGTGACGCCGGAGCCCAGCGGGGGCTGGTCGCTACCGGCGCATCACGAGGCTCCGGATCTTCGAGAGCGCCTCGTCGAACACGCGGCTGACCGCAGCCTCGTCGGCGTCGTCACGGACGTGGATCCGGACGGTCACGTTGGCCGTGCTGGTCGTGCTCTCCGCGACGACGATCGACCCGGCATAGTCGTGCTCGGGCCGGCCCCAGCTGATCGTTCTCGTCTTCCGATCGGCGACGAAACCCGCCTCCGGCGCGCCGCCGCGCTCGGCCAGCGCGGCTTCGTCGTCTGCGTCGGCCTCGCCCTCGATCGCGATGGAGTCCTCGAGTCGGAGGGTCGGCACGTAGGCGGGCAGCCGGACGGGGTCCGACAGGAGGTCGAACGTCGTGTCTGCGCCGGCCATCACCAGGAACGTGCGTTCGAGATCAGCCAGGGTCGTGCTCCTTTCGTGGTTCAGGTCCCGAGCCCGGTGTCGGCTGCCTATCGTCGTCGATTCCGGTGGTGTAAGGTCGGCCGGAGTGGCGACATGACGACGAGACGCGTGGCCTGGCGGAGGTCCGACGAGATCGAGGCGGACGAGCATTGCACGCTCGCGATCCGCGACGGGGGACTTTCGCTCGTCGGCACGGTGATGGGTGCCGAAGCAGGCGTCCCGTTCCGGGTCGAGTACCGCGTCCTCGCCGGGCGCGACGGCCTCACGTCCGCCGTCCACGTCCGCGACCTGCGCGGCTTCAGCACCCGGACGATCGCCCTGGAGCGCAGCGCGAAGGGTGCCTGGACGGTGGATGGCGTGGCGATGCGCGGGCTCCGTGGCTGTACGGATGTGGACCTCGGGTGCAGCCCGTCGACCAATACTCTGCCGATCCGCCGGCTCCGGCTCGGAATCGGCGCGTCGCAGACCATTGAGGCGGCGTGGATCCGGTTCCCGGAGCTGACCGTGGTCAAGGCGGCCCAGACCTACACCCGGCTCGACGAGTTCACCTATCGCTATGCGAGCGGGACGTTCGCAGCTGACCTGACGACCGACTCCGACGGGCTCGTCGCCGCGTACGCCGACTGGCGCCGGACGGGAGTCGCGATCGGGCCCGACGACACGGAACCGCTCGACGGACGGCGCTAGGCGGTCCCGGGCGGCGGCGGCGACGCCGGCATCGTGATGATCACCTTGCCGCGGGCGTGGCCGTCGTCGACGTAGCGCAGTGCGTCGGCGACCTCGCTCAGCGAGAACGTGCGATCGATGATCGGCCGGACCTGGCCCGCGGCGATCAAGTCCGTGATCGTCTCGACGTCGGCCGGGTGGAACGGCTTCCACCAGAGAAGCAGGCCCATCGAATTGTCGGTCGCCAACGAGATGACCGGGCCCAGGAGGAGCGCCTTCAGGATCGGCCAACCCGTGCCCCCGAGGGTCACGTACACGCCGTTCGGCCGGAGCGCTCGCCGGACCCGCAGGATGGGGTGGTGCGAGTCGGTATCGAGGATCCAGTCGTAGCGCGCGCCGGTGGTGGTGTAGTCGACCTTCGTGTAGTCGAGCACGTGGTCGGCGCCGAGCGACCGAACGAAGTCCATCTTGGCCGGGCTGCAGACGCCGGTGACCTCGGCGCCCAGCGACTTCGCGATCTGGATCGCGAACGGCCCGACGTTGCCGGACGCCCCGTCGATCAGGACCTTGTCGCCGGGCTGGACGGTTCGGCTGTTCCGGAGGCGCAGCCCCTGGACCGCGAGGATCGCCGAGTGCGGCAGCGTCGCCGCGTCCTCGAACGACATCCCCGCCGGAATCCGCTGGAAGGCCGACTCCCGGACGCAGACGTACTCGGCGAACGCCCCGGGCCCGCCGTTGAACAAGTCGGCGAAGACCGCGTCGCCGGGTCGAAACCGGGTCACGCCGTCCCCGACCGCCTCGACGACTCCCGCGACGTCGATCCCGATTCGATGGACGCGCGGCGCGCGCAGGCCGATGAACAGGCGGACGAACTGCGGGCGCGGGGCGAGGCCATCGAGGTCCGCACGATTGACCGAGGCGGCCCGGACGCGAACGAGCATCTGGTCTGGACCCGGAGTCGGGCGGTCGACCTCACGCAGCACCACGACGTCGGGCGATCCGTATCGATCGCGCATGGCCGCCTGCATGGCTCCTCCTCGTCGGCGATCGCTGATCGATCGCTGGGCTCGAGAGTACCCTCGCCCGGGTGGCCGCGCCGAGCTCCGTAGCCGCCGCCGGGTCGGCCCACAGGGTCGGGTTCGGGAAGCGCCACAGCGGCGGACGTCGATGCGTCGCTCGGCGAGATGTCCCGGCTGAGGCTCGCCGGATGTCGCCCTACGCGGACGGCATGCTCTGGACGATGTCGCGCGTTCATACTCCGACCACTGGATCGCGCCGTCGGGGTCGCGATCACTGGAGAGGGACCCGCGCATGACTGCCCTTCGTGCCGCCCCGTCGTGGGCCGTGGCCGCTCGCGATCTGATCCTTGTCGGGATGGCCGTGTTCGTCGTCAACATCGGGATCGGCATCCTCAACGGATCCGACGCGGTGACGTTCGACCGGAACCAGATTCTCACCCACGTTCATGCCGGGACGGTCGGCTGGCTGACCCTGACGATCGTGGCGTCCGCGTTCCTGCTCTTCCGGGCCGCCGACCGGCGCCTGGTCTGGGCACTGGCGATCCTCGTCCCGCTCTATGTCCTCGCGTTCTATACCGGCTCGTTCCCGTTGCGCGCCATCGGGGGACTCGCGCTCCTCCTCGCGATCGGCTGGTTGCTGGTCTGGGCCTGGCAGCAATACCTCGGTGGGGAACGGAGCCTGCCCCGCCTCGCCGTCACCCTCGGCCTGACGTCGTTCGGGTATGGCGCGGTCGTCGGGGTCCTGATCCAGGTCAGCCTCGCGCTCGGCGTCTCGATCCTGCCGGGCGACTTCATCGGAGCCCACGCCTCGGCGATGACGTTCGGCTATCTCGTCCTGGTCGCGTTCGGGCTGATCGAGTGGCGGCTCCTCGGGACGACCGGTCTGCCCCGGGCCGGCGTCGTCCAGGTCCTCGCCCTGTTCATCGGCGGTCTGGTCATCTCGATCGGCCTCCTGGCCGGCGCGGAGCAGGCCGCGGGCGGCCTCTACCTTCTGACCCAGCTGGTCGCCGTCGTCCTGTTCGGGGTCCGGATCCTGCCGCGCGTCCTGCGCATCGGCTGGCTCGACGGCGATCCGATCCGTCATGTCGCGGCCGCGTCGATCTGGGTGATCGGTGCTCTGATCCTGTTCATGTACCTGGTGTTCTCGTTCATCACGGCCGCGGACCCGTCCGATCCGAGCGCGTTTCCGCTCAACGTCCTGATCGCGAGCGACCACGCGGTTTACATCGGGGTGATCACGAACATCGTCCTGGCGTTGTTGAGCCTGCTCGTGCTCGACGACGCCGCTCGCCGGTCGTGGATGGGCCATCTGATCTTCTGGGGCGTCAACCTCGGTCTGCTCGTCTTCGTCGCCGGGCTGATCGTCGACACGGCCGCGATCAAGCGGATCGGCGCGCCGGTCATGGGCCTGACCCTGTACGTGGCGCTCGCGATCCTGGCGACGCGGGCACGGTCGGCGTCGCTGGCAACAGCCGAATCAGACCTCGCTGGGCCGGGCTGAACGCCGCCGGTCCGGCCGCTGTCAAGGGAGCCGCCGCCGGTCCTACCCGAGGTCCCAGAACGGGCCGGTCAGCCCCAGGCCTTCGAGGATCGCCTGGTTCTCGGCCCGGGTGCGCGGCCGCCAATCCGGCGCCAGCCGGCTGCTCCACCACGCCGTCGCCAGGGCGGCCAGTGTCTCGAGCGGAATCGTGGCCCCGGCCGGACGACCGGCGAGCCAACGGCCAACGTGCTCTTCCGACCGGAAGATCAGCATCGACCCTCAGGTGAACCCGATGTCGTTCCACCATGACCGGGCCGGGACCAGGACATGAAAGACGAGGTCGGCATCGTTCGGCCGCCCGTCGCGGACGTCGATGTCGAGGCCGTCGCCGCAATCCGCGCACGTGGTGTGGATCGTGCTGTCAGCATGGAGCGCGGCGCCGATCCCGAACGCGTCCCAGCCGCAATTGGCGAACCATGACCGACCGGCCGCATCGACGACGAACGGCGTGGGCCGAGCCGCGAACGGGTTGGCCATCCGGATCGCGCCGTCGTCATCCAGAACGACGGCATGTTCGTCGTGAAGCCGGCGCCAGCCGTCCCGGACGTCATCGTCCGCGAGCGCGACGGCCGCGGCCACCTCGGCCGATGACGGAGCCCGGCCGAGCTCGATGAACAGCCGGTACGTCGCGTTCCGGAGGTGGAGATCTGAGGAATCCATCAGGTCGCGATGATCGGCACCGGCTACTTCGCCTTGGCGCCGTCCTTCGACTTGGTCTGCTTCGGCTTCTTCGGGGTCTTGGCCTTCTTGTCCATCCGTGAATGCTCCTCGATTGGGTGATGCTCGGCTCGATCTTCCCACACCCGGCCGTAACCGCGGACTGCGGTCAGGCCGGCGTGGCCGCCATCCTCTCGACGAAGTCGGCCCGCCAGGCAGGCGCCTCGAACGGGTTCGCGAAGTACTCGGTCATCTTCACGATCTTGCCGTCATGCGCCTCGCCGATGCCGACGTAGCTGACCGGGACGCCGTCGCCGTAGTCGATCGTGCCCTCGATCACGAACGTGTCGCCGCCACCGAGCATCCGCTTGTACGTGAACGTCGGGCTCGTGCCGGACATCTCGGGATACGCGTCGGCCATCCGGATCGAGGCGGCCTTCGTGAGTCGCTCACCGGATTGCGGCCACTCCTCGACGAAGTCGTCGGTCGCGTACTCCTTGACCAGCTCGGCGAGCTTCGCGAAGTCGCCGGTCTTCAGGACCGCCTCGAATGCCGCGGCCATCGCCATGTTGTCGCCCATTGCGGTTCCCTCCAGCTGGTGCGTCAACGCCCAGAGTGGACCTCCGCCGGACGATCGGCAAGGGACTTATCCACCATCGCGTGCGGCCGACGGGCTATCTGACGCGGGGGCGATTGCGGACGCAACGATGACGTGACACAGGACACACCGTCACGAGGGCGTCGGGTCGAGTGGCCACCAGTAGTTCACGTCGCCGAGGGGCTTGCGGTCGCCGCCGCGGTGCTCGTACAGCGCCTGCGCCACCTCGTTGTGGCCGCCGGTCGACAGCCAGAACTTCGTCGCGCCGCGCTCGCGCGACCAGTCCATCGCGGCGCGCACGAGCTTCGCGCCGATTCCCCGTCGGCGGAACGTCGCGGCGACGTCGAGTTCGTGCAGGTAGGCCATGCGACGACCGTCGGGGTACGGCATCAGCGACCCGTACGCCAGGCGGCCGGTTCACCGCCGATCAATGCGGCGAACACGAAGGTGGTGGGGTCGGCGAGGTATGCCGTGACACCGGTTGGTGCCGCGACCAGGCGGTCGCGCCACTCTGGCACGACGTCGCCGAACACCGTGACGAGCAGGTCCTCGTCGCCTGGCGCGAGCAGCCGGATCTCGGGGAGCATCATGGGGCTGCGCTGCGTCCCATCGTCACGTCCAGATGACGGTCGCGACGCGGGCGCCGGTCGTGGTCCCCCGGATCGCGACCGATCTCAGGCCATCGGCCGGCGGATCCCCTGCCTCCTCGAGCGCCTCGGCGGTGACGAGGATCTCCCCTCCCCCGGCGAGAGCCGCCACCCGGGCCGCGACGTGGACGCCCATCCCGCTGTAGTCGGCAGCGCGCCGGTTTGCGTCGGCCGAGTGGAGCCCGATCCGGACCGCGATCGCGAACCCGGTGGCGACCCGATGGTCGCGGAGGGCTCGCTGGATCGCGATCGCGGCAGCGACGCCCGCGCTCGCCGATTCGAAGGCCGCAAAGAATCCGTCCCCGGTCGAATTGACGATGTCGCCGCCGCCCGTCGTGACCAGCCGCCGGAGCGTGTCGTCGTGCCAGCGCAACAGGTGCTCCCAGGCCTGGTCGCCGAGGACCTCAGCGAGGTTCGTCGACCCGACGATGTCGGTGAACATGAACGTCATCCGGGTCTGGACCGGGCCGCTCCGGCGCTCCTCGATTGCGCGCCGCTCGCGCTCGACGCGTTCGGCCTCGATCCGCGCACCGAGCCGGGTGTATTCATCGAGGGCGGCCTGGAGCTCGAGGTCCGCGCTCTCCTCGTCACCGAGCTCGCGCAGGGCGCGCGCGAAGACTTCCCGAGCCCGGGCGATCTCGAAGGGAGCCCCGACGTCGCGCCAGAGCTGGATGGCCGTGCGAAGGGCTCTTGCAGCGGCGCCGGGATCCCCCTCGGCCAGGAGGACCCGGCCGGCGGCGACCTTGCGACTGGCATCGAGTGCCGGCGAGGGATAGCCCTCGACGATCCCGATGAGCTCGTCAAGGGCGACGCGGGCCGCCGCGATGTCGCCGGCGCCGAGTGCGATCTCGACCTTCGCCGGAAGAAGCCGCGAACGAGCCCAGCGATCTCCGGTCTCGTCGGCGAGGGCGGCGTTGATCGCGGCGACGGCTGCCCTCGTGTTGCCCTCCGCCAGCCGGATCAGGGCGAGCGCCGGCTGGGGCGTCCGACCGCGGCTGTGGGCCTCGCGCAGGGCGAGCTCGGCACCGGCGAAGTCACCCTTCAGGCGCCGGATGTCGCCCATGGCGTAGTAGCCGTCGGCCTGGGGCGGGACGGCGCCGTATGCCTCGAGTTCGTCAGTCGCCCGCACCAGCTCCTGTTCGGCCCGGTCCCACGCCCCACTGACCGCGCTGACCTCGGCCCGGTGGATCCGGCAGACTCCCGGGAACCCGGACAGGGACTGGCGGGCGCAGTACTTCTCCGTCGCCTCGATCCATTCGCTCGCCCGGCGATAGTCCGTCAGGTCACGGCAGGCGCTGATCATCCGGCAGGCCGTCACGCCTGTCGTGAACGGTGAGAGCTCGCCGTTGACGGCCGCGATCGACGCCTCCTCCATCATGAGCAGGCCGTTCGCCGCGGCGCCGTTGGCGATCGTCAGCCCGCCCAGGTGAGACAGGGCGTAGGCCAGCAAGTCCGGGTCGCCCGACGACCGACCGATGTCGACGGCGCGCTCAGCGAGGCCGACGGCGGTGTCGATGTCTCCGGCCGCACGGGCCGCCTCGCTCCGGACCAGCGCCAGGTAGCCGTGGGGATAGGTGTCGCCGTCCGGACCGATGATCCGCTCCGCCCGGTGGAGCCAGGCCGTGGCGATCGCCTGGCGGCCCTGGTAGCCGTAGTCCCGCGCGATATCGATCGCCATGTAGGCGGCGCGTTCCGTGTTGCCAGCCGCCTCGTGGGCCTTGAACGCCCGTTCGCGGATGTCGAGCGAGCGGGCGGCCTGGGCCACGAAGAACGCCGCGAGGGCATAGGCCTCGAGGTCGTCGCCGGAGAGCCCCGTCCCATGGTCGGCCAGCGAGAGGTTGTCGAACGCGCTCGCCCATTCGTGGCGTGCGATCGCGTCGCGCCCTGCCTGGACGGGGTCCGGACCGGTGGTCGTCGAGGCGGACTCGCCGTCGTTCATGCGCTGATTGTGACACCGCAGCGCCGACCGCCGATCACGAACAATGCCGCGTTCCAACTCTACAAACGTCGCCCGGACCGGCCGATGTCGAAGATCGGCGGTCGGGTCGGCGTCGGCTGCGTCGGAGGCGGGAATCGAAGAGCCGCCTCCTGCCGAGAACAGGAGGCGGCCCGCCGATGTCGGGCGAGCCGGAGGACTCGCCGGGGCTGACTAGCGGAGGCTGGCCGCGCGGAACGCGGGAAGGCTGGCACCGAGGAACGACGCTGCGGCCGGGCTCGCCATGTCCGAGGCGGGCTGCTTGCCGCCGCAGGTCTGGTGATGAGCCGCGTGGTCGTACCCCTGGTGCGGGGTGGCGAGGTACGGGAAGGACTTCGTGAAGGCCACGTCATTGGCGTCGCAGCCATCGCCGATCGTGTTGTTCGGGCTCAGGTTCGGCAGCTTGAAATTCTTCTCGAGGAACGTGCCATACCCGTCGGCGACGGCGCGGAGCTCGATGTCCGTGACGTCATCCCACAGGCGGCGGCCGTTCGGGAAGCCGGCCAGGTCGCCCGCGAGGACGCCGAGGCGGCTCGGATTCTTGGTCGGCGGAATGCCCATGTTCAGGCGAAGCATGTCGAACTTGCCTTCGCCGGTGGAGTTGAGGCCGGGGACGCCCTGGAGGAGGATCAGGACCAGGTCGGTCCGATCTTCGGTGCGTGCGTCAGGCAGGGATGGGTACAGGAGGTTGACGAGGCCGGCCAGTTCGGGCTTGAGGTAACGAGCCTCGTACTCGCTGTCATTGACGGGCTCGCTCCGGTTCCATTCGTCCTTCTGGGCGAGCGGAATGATGACCTCGTTGATGAGCGGGTTGCCCATCCGCGAGACCTGGACGAGGTCGCCGCTGAAGGTGATGCCTTCGGCGGTGATGGCCGCGTTGGTCGGGCGGCTCGCGCCGGCCCACACGCCGACGACGGCGTTATCGGCCTTCTCGTCGGCAACGGCCTTGCCGTCGCTGGTGAGCTCGGTGATCGGAACCTGGATGGCAATCGAGCTCACGTTGAAGGAGCCGAGGCCGTCCTCACCCTTGGCCGCCTTGAGCGGAGCCAGGTGGGCGGGATTGAATGGGCGCAGACCGCCGAGGTCGAAGATCGACCCGAGGTCGACGAAGAACGGGTCGTCGCGCTGGCCGGCGAAGACCGTGATCCCATTGTCGAGCTTGGTGATGGCACTGGCCGCCAGCTTGTCGTAGCCCGGGGTCGAGCGCGGCCCGATGTTGTCCGGCGGGACCGGGATGTCGGCGCCGATCTCGGTCTCGTTCTGGGTGACCGAATACGTCTGGCGGATGTTGAGGTTCTTGTAGTCCGCGCCGCTGATCGTGTTCGTGTTGTAGAGGAACGTCTCACCGTTCTCGACCGTTCGGTCGAACTTGAAGGTGAAGGTCTGGTCCTCCTTGCCGTCGCCGTTGTTGTCGACCTTGATCCAGTAGCTGACGTTCTCGTCGAACCCGAAGAAGTTCGGTCCGCCGTTCGGCTCCTGGAAGGGTGAGTAGTTGGCGATGAGCGTCACGCTCTCGGGATCGTCCGGGCTGACGAAGGCGTACACGTCCGTGTTGTCGGCGCCCGGGTCGCGCGAGATGAGCGGCGCCTCACGGTGGCTGGCTCCGAACACGGCACCCGGCATCGCACTGACAGCCACGATGGCTGCAGCACCGATGATGGCCGCTCGCCGGCTTCCTGTCCTCATGGGGACTCCTTGTCTCATGGACGACGAGTTGCAGTCCACAGGCTGAGGCTCGCTGTTGTCTGGGGCCCACGCGAGTCGATCTGGTCACGGGACACGTCCCGGAGAGCCGGTGGGTGCACGGCTGGCATGGATGAGTTCGTCGGACACTCTCGGCGGGATTGCCGGATTCATGGCGAATTTCGTTGCAGTCCGGGCCAGCGCGTTGCAGGAGCCATGCATCGGCCCGAGCGGCCGCCCAAGAGTGATCCCGCCGGTCGTTGGCCGACGAACGCAGGGCATGAACAGTCGACGATCCATGCCACGGACCCTGCCGTGGTGGCGCTCCGCGCCGTCCCGGGCCCTTCTCGTCGTCTCCGGGCTTGCGCTTGGCGCCTCGGGTTGCGGCCAGGCACTCATTGCCTCGCCGTCGCCCTCGACGCAGGCGGACGGTTCGCTGGCGGCGCCGTCCGGACGCGGGGCGCTGGGAGGCTTCATACCGGTCGGCCTGGCCAGCCGAATCGTGATCCCGGATCTCGCCATCGACCTGCCGATCGTGTCCTCCGATCTCGAGCCGCCGCCCAACTACGGACTGTGCGACGTGGCCCAGTACCTCACGACGTTCAGCCAGCCGGGCGATGCCGGCGCCACATACATCTACGCCCACTCCCAGGCAGGGATGTTCCTGCCGCTCTACGAGGCCTCCACACGGGACGAGGGCGCCGCACTCGTGGGCAAGCCGGTTGTCGTCTACACCAGCGATGCCATTCGCTACTCGTACCAGATCTTCGAGGTCAAGCCGGGTTCCACGGACTTCGCCCTGGCCGAGAATTTGCCGCCCGGGGAGCGCCGGCTGGTCCTCCAGACGAGCGAGTCGCCGGCCGGCGGAACGACCAATCTCGTCGTCGCCGCCAAGTTGATCGGTGAGGAGCCGGCGGATCCCGGCGAGGCCAACCCGGAGCCGCGGCCGCGCGAATGCAAACCAACCGATGTACCGAAAGCGACGGACGCGCCGATCGTTCCGACTGCGCCGGTTGCCACCCGGGTCGTGATCGAGCAGTTCGGGATCGACCTGCCGATCGTGTCCGGCGACCTTGTCGTGGCCGGTAATCCCGAGGGCTATCCCCTCTGCGACGTCGCCCAATACCTGACCCGTTATCGCCAACCGGCCGAGTTTGGGACAACCTACGTGTACGCCCACGCGAGGGACGGCATGTTCCTGCCACTGCTCGACGAATCGGCGAAGCCCGGCTTCGGCACGCTCGTCGGCGCCAGCGTGACCCTCCAGACCGAAGACGCGATGCGCTATACGTACGAGATCTTCGCCGTTGAGCCCGCCTCGACCGACTTCTCCCTGGCAGACATCGTTGCAGCCGATGAGCAACGTCTCGTTCTCCAGACGAGCATCGGCCCGAAGGGCACGCTGCCCAAGCTGGTCCTGGCTGCCAGGCTTGTCGCGAGCAGGCCCGACGCGCCAGCGAACGCCGCGCCATCCGCCAAGCCCCGGGTCTGCGCCTGAGCCCGAATTGCAAGACCGTTGAAAGACCACGCGCGAAACGAATGCCGACACCGGGGCCAAGCGGCGACCGTATACTCGCGATACGCCGGGAGGGCGGATGGCGGGACCGCAGGTGGCGGCCCCGGGGACCAGAACTGGAGACCAACATCATGGGAATCATTTCGTGGCTCGTCGTCGGCGCGATCGCCGGTTACCTCGCCGGCATGCTCGTCAAGGGTGACGAGAGCCTCGGTGTCATCGGGCACATCGTGCTGGGCATCGTCGGCGCGCTGATCGGCGGCTTCCTCGCCGGCGTCATCAGCGGCGGCAAGGACTACACGACCGGGATCAACGTCGTGACGATCGTTGTCGCGACGATCGGGGCCGTCATCGCCGTCGTCGGCTACGGGATGATCCGCGGAACCTCGCGAGGCGGTCGCGGACCGGTCTGACCCCGGGTCGCCCCAACGAACGACGCCCGGCGGGCTGCTCGAGCAGCGCGCCGGGCGTTCTGCTGTCCACCGTTGCGGGCTGGTACGGCTCGGCCAGCTCAGCCGGCGGCGGGCGCCTCCTGAAGCTCCCAGCCGTTGCCATCGGGGTCGTCGAATTGGACGAACGCATTCCAGCGGCCGCCCTTGCCCTCTGACCAGGCGGCTCCGTCCCAGTGCCGGATCGGGCCGCACGCCACGCCCCGCTCGACGATTCCGGAACGTGCCGCCTCGATGTCGGCGACGACGATCCGGATCCCGCGGATCGAGCGCGGCGCTCCGTCCGCGACCCCCGTCCCGATGACGATCGAACAGCTCGAACCGGGCGGCGTCAACTGAACGAGCGAATGCCCGGCGCGGGCGAGTCGTCGACGTCGACCCCCCAGCCGAGCTGATCCGCATAGAACCGTTTCGCGCGCTCGACATCCGTGACGGGCACCGGGACGACTTCGATCTTCCAATCCACTGGGCGTGACCTCCAATCGGCGGGCGCGGAGGCGCCCGCCGGGCCGGTCTGCGACCTCGGCGGGCGCCGATGATGGACGATTGGTCAGCTGGCGGCGGGCTTCTCCTGGACGGCCCAGCCGTTGCCGTCGGGATCGCTGAAGAAGGCGAACGAGTTCCACGGACCGCCGTGGCCGTCCTTCCACTCTCCGCCGTCGAAGGAGCGGACCGGGCTGATGTCGACGCCGGCGGCGGCCAGCTGGGCCCGAGCCGCATCGATGTCGGGGACGCACAGCTGGAGGCCCTGAATGGTGCCCGGCTCCATCCTGGCGAGGCCCTTGCCGATCGAGATCGAGCAGGCCGAGCCCGGGGGCGTGAGCTGGACGACCCGGAATTCGTCGCCGGTGCGGTGGTCCACGTCGACGTTGAAGCCGCACTGCTCGCTGTAGAACGCCTTTGCCCGGTCCACGTCGGAAACGGGGACGACGACGAGCTCGAGGGTGAAGTTCATGCGATTGGATCCTCCTGGTGTGGATGCTCGGGTCAGTGGGTGCGGGCGAGCGGGGCCATCCGCTCCAGGAGCAGGTCGAGCTTGTTGAACCCGGCATCCATGCCCTCGGCCATGCCGCTCTCGACCATTGCGTTGCGGGCCTCGAGTGACTGGTAGACCGAGTGGGTGTGGACGATCGTCCGGCCGTCGCGCTCCTCGAGGACGAGCTTGTCGAGCGCGACGTGGCCCGGGGCGCCCTCGAACTCGAAGGTCTGGACCATGCCGTCGGGTGACGGCTCGCCGTGGAACACGCCGTGGAAGCCGTACTCGTTGCCGTTGCCGTCGCGGTGGATGTAGCGCCAGCTGCCGCCGGCCCGCACGTCGTACGTGTCGATGACCATCTCGTACTTGCCCGGGCCGAGCCACTGGACCAGCAGATCTGGCTCGGTGAAGGCCCGGAACACGAGGTTGCGCGGCGCCTCGAACTCGCGGCTCACGTCGATGTACGGGACGCCGTCCGGGGCCTGGATGTTCGTTTCGGACATGACTGGTGCCTCCTGTCGCTGATTGCCTTGCCGGATCACGGGATGGGGTCGGTCCGCCTGGACGCGTCGAGCGGGTCCGCCTGGAGGCGGCCGAGGAGGGCGTCGAGGCGGCCATGGCTTTCGTCCCACCAGGCCTGGTAGCGGGCCAGCCACTCGGTCGCGTCTCGCAGCGGCTCGGCCTC
>JBKJOK010000152.1:0-3325 GCA_046595595.1 Candidatus Limnocylindrales bacterium | reverse complement strand
TCCGCGGTTCACGAGCCCGGCCCGCGGCGTCGGCCCGCGCCCGATCCCGATCGGCCATCGCGGTGGAGCCGCCGCACATCGCGACCGCGGCCCGATCGTCACCAACCACGGCCCGATGCGCCAGTCGTTCGACGGCCCGGATCGCAGCCAGGGACCACGGCGCGACGGCCCTCGGCCGGGCGCGCCCGGCTCCGACATCAACCGCGGTGGCGGCATTCCGGGCCCGCGCCGACGCCCGAATAGTGGCGGACCGCGACCGGGCCAGCACGGCCAGCGTCGCCCGGCTCCGGCCGGCAGCGGCATCGGCAATGGCGGCGGCCCGCGCCCGAACTGGGCGGCCGAGCGATCCGGCCAGGGCCGCGACGATCGGGGCCGCGACGACCGCGGCCGAGGCTCGAACGGTGGCGGCGGCTTCAGCAGCAGCAACGATCGCCCGTCCGGCCCGCGCCAGTTCGAGCAGCTCCCAGGAGAGCGCCTGGCTCGCGTCAACCGCCCGGGCTGACGCTCAACGTCTCGGTGACGGGCGTTCAAGCGACAGCACGCTTTTCGACTGGACTGTCGTTAAGTGTAGCCTCGCTGGGCAAGTGATCCTCGTTGGTGCTGGCCGGTCGTCAGGCAGGGTTGGCCCTGACGGGCGGAGCCGAACCGTCGCCAGTCGAGATCGGATCGATTAGGCCCTGTCGGATCAGCCGGTTGAGGTACTCGGCCTGGATGATCATCAGGGTGGCGAAGTCGTGGGCCATCGATCGGACGCCCGGCTTGGCGAGGGCGTCATCAAGGCGTCGCCAGCGCACTTCCTTCGCGTAGTCGTCGTGAACCACCTCGCCGTACACCCAGAGTCCGAAGGCGTCGCGCGGACTGATCCATGCCGGCAGATCCTCCTCTCGGTACCGAGGGATGTCCGGGTCCTCGATCTGCCACGTAAGGGTTTCATTTCGGGCTGCCCAAGCGGCTCGAGCGCGTTCGAAGCCGTCCTTCCAGTTGGGCTGCACACCCCGCCGCTCGATGATCTGGTAGACCCTATCGAGACGAGCGTCATGGTTGCGCAGATCTAGCTTGCGGAGCACTCCGAGGAGGTCGCGCCGGTCACGATGAGCCGGTTCGGTGATCGTCGACGTCGTCCCCGTGGGCGTAATCGTCAAGTCGACCCGGAGCGGTTGCAGCCCCGGTGACTCGAGGATGTCCCCGAAGATGGTCAGGGCAAGCTGCAACGTCGACTCGTCGGGCCGCGTCGGGCCAGGGGAGTTCTTTCGGAGCCACGCATCGGCCGCGTACCAGAACTCGGCCGCCTTGGGGTCCTCTCGATCGGGTGGCGAGCCCGCCTCACGCTCCCATCGCGTGATCAGCGCTTGGGCCTCCTCAGTCGAAAGACCGCGGGCACGAAGCCGTTCAATCTGGGCCGAATATCGCATCAGGTCTGGGCTACCTGCCATCTTCGCGAGTCTAGGCCGACGGGGAGGCGGACACTGAGTGACCTCGCGGGTGAGCACGCTTGGCCCTCGCAACCTAATCTGGTTTCGTAGCCAGCGGAACTGCGCCGGCAATGACGCCGGACCTGCGGCAGATAATCGACGGAGTGATCGCCGGACTCCCCGACGCCGAGTGGGAGCAGCTATCGGTCACCCATCCCGCGGATGACGACGGCATCAGGTTCTTCTGGCGGCGTGGTCGGCGTGGCCGGGACGTTCAGATCGAGTCCTCATCCGGCGCCTGCCCGTTTCTGATCGAAACGACTCTTGAAAACGAATTGCGTCATGGCGCGACACCGACCGAGGTAGTTCAAGCGATCGTCAGCTTCCTAAGCGAGTGACCGGTAGCCGGGTGTCGTTAGCGGACAGTGACTGACCACGGCATCACGTACCCTTTTGGTGTGGCGATGGGGGACACGCACAGGCTCGGCTACCAGCGGGTCGATGATGATCCGAACGCCGACGTGCTCCTCGCCGCGATGGACGGAACCGCTGGATGGGACGCCACGATTCGACTGCGGTCGTGGGAGCGAGCACATCTCGGCCTTGCTCATGGTGAACGACTGCTCGACGTGGGCTGCGGCCTCGGGGAGGCAGCGCTCGGGCTCGCTCAAGACCTCGGCGAAGGCGGGGAGGTCGTCGGTGTCGACATCTCCGAGAGAATGTTGCGGGTCGCCCGTTCCAACGCCGGAGCTTCACCTTGTCGCGTGCGCTTCACGGTCGGCGACGCGTGCTCCCTCGACGAGGCCAACGCCTCCTTCGATGCCGCGCGGTCCGAACGCACGCTCCAGTGGCTCGCCGACCCCGCAACCGCGGTCGCCGAGCTGGTCCGGGTTGTGCGCCCCGGCGGCCGCGTTTCGCTGATCGATACCGACTGGTCTACGTTCACGATCGATGTCGGCGACGACGCACTGGCTGCACTGGTTCGCGACGGGATGCGTATGGAGCGCAAACGCCCCTCCAACGTCGGCCGGCGACTGCGCAATCTCGTCCGGGCCGCCGGTTGCGTTTCGCTCGCGAGAACCAAGGCGACGCAGACTTGGACGACGTGGGACCCGGACGAGTCGCCGGCACCGCGTGGTTGCTTCTCCATGGAGAGCCTCGCCGACGACCTCGTGGCCACCGATCGCCTGGCGACCGCCGACCGCCGGCGGTTCGTGTCGACGATCCACGACGCCGCTCGACGAGGCGAGTTCTCGATGCGCCTCACGATGTTTGCGGTCGTCGCTGTAGCCCCGGAGTGATCGGGTCGGCCCTGCTTCGCCTGTCGAGCGCATTTCGGCAGGCCCGCCACCTGACGTCGCCGGAGCAACCGAAGCGCGTGTGAGGCGACGCGCCGGCCAATCCTTGTGACGGAACGGTGACCGGATCGAGCCACTCGGGCCTGTCGGCATCGCGGAACGGTCGCTATCCTCGGGCCAGCCCGACCGACCGGCCGGCACGACTTCGGAGCGGTACCGCCCGTGGAACCCCGGATTCTGCTCGTGGAGGATGACCCGTCGATCCGCGAGGTGACCGCGATCGGGCTGGGGGCGGCCGGCTTCGTCGTGACGACCGCCGCCGATGGCGTCGAGGGCATCGAGCGCTTCAAGGAAGATCCATACGATCTCGTCTTGCTCGATGTCATGCTCCCGCGCCTCGACGGCTACGAGGTCTGCCGCCAAATCCGCCGGACCTCGACCGTGCCCGTCGTGATGCTGACTGCCCGGGCCGACACGATGGACGTCGTCGTCGGGCTGGAGGCAGGCGCCGACGACTATGTCCGCAAGCCGTTCGAGGTCCCGGAGCTGATCGCCCGGATCCGGGCCGCGCTGCGGCGCGCCGGTGGCTCCGCGGGCGAGAGCAACGAGCTGAGC
>JBKJOK010000198.1:0-6209 GCA_046595595.1 Candidatus Limnocylindrales bacterium | reverse complement strand
CTCGCGCTGATCCGCCACGGACATCAGTTCGCAAGGCGTTGCGCCACGCAGCGGGGCATCGCCTCGGCTAGTCTCGCGCCATGATGAGCGCGGCATGATCCCGATCACCGGCCGCGTCGTCGAGCGTGGCCTCATCGCCGCGACGCTCGACCGTGTCCGGGACGGCACGTCGACCGGACTCGTCCTTGTCGGGCCGGCGGGCGCGGGCAAGAGCCGCCTGCTCCGCGACGTCCCCGACGGACTGCTGCGCCGCCTGGACATCGTCGGGTACGAGCCGGAGAGCGCGATCCAGTTCGCGGCGATCGGCGGCCTCCTGGAGCAGCTGGGGACCGGCGACCTCCGCACCGCGGCGTCGAGCGGCGACGGCGGCACTCCATCCGAGCCGTTGCGCGTCTTCGAATCCGTGTTCGCGGCGATCGCCGCAAGCGGTCCGACGGTCCTGGTGGTCGACGACCTGCAATGGCTGGACGCGTCGTCGGCGGCCCTGCTCCACTACCTCGTCCGAGGGTCCATGGCGACGCGCCCGGCCATGGCGCTCATCGTCGCCACGCGGCCCGGACCGGAGGCCGCACCCCGGATCGAGGCCCTCGAGCGCCTCTTCAGCGATCGGGGCGAACTCGTCGTCCGCGAGCTCGAGCCGCTGACCGAGGCCGATTCGGTCGCCCTCGTGCGCGCTGCCGCACCGGGCCTGACCGATGTCGCCGCGACACGGATCTGGCGGCGGGTTGGCGGCTCGCCCTACTGGCTGCTCGCCCTGGCCCGGGCGCCCGATGAGGAGCCCGCCCTGGTGCTGCGCTCGCGACTCGACCGCATCTCGCACGATGCGGTGACGGCCCTCGGCGTGCTCGCGGTCGCGGGCAGGCCGATCGAGAAACCGACCGCGGGCCGAGTCCTCGGCTGGCCCGAGGACCGATTCGACGGAGTCGTGCGCGATCTCGTGCGGGCCGGGCTGATCCGCGATGACGTCGACGGCCTGCGGCCGGTCCACGATCTGGTCCGCGAGGCGGTTGCGGCCGACCTGCCCGACCGCACCCGACGAGCACATCATTCGCGGTTGGCCGAGATCCTGGAGGCCGAGGCTCGCGGCGACCTGGCTGAGCTTGCCGTCGCCCTCGACCACCGGATCGCGGCAGGCGAGCCGGCGGTCGAGCTCGGGCTGCGCCTGGCGTCGGCTCCCGGCCGGCGGCTGCTCGGGGTCGACGGTCTCGGCGTGCTGGATCGGGTGATCAACGCGTCCGATGACGCGGCGCCGGGTCGCGACCGCCTGCGCCTGGAGATCGCCAGGCTCGCGACCGAGCTCGGCGCCTCGCCGATTGCCTTCGCACGCTGGCGCGAGCTGGCCGAGGACGGTCCGGTCGAGTTGCGGTTGGATGCCCGACTCGCGGCGGCGAACGAGGCCTACCGTCTCGGTCGAGCGGACGACATGCACGCCCTGATCGCCGACCTGGACGCCAGCCACGACGACCT
This sequence comes from Candidatus Limnocylindrales bacterium, assembly GCA_046595595.1. Lineage (GTDB taxonomy): Bacteria > Chloroflexota > Limnocylindria > Limnocylindrales > CSP1-4 > CF-46. The sequence continues at coordinate 4,742 of JBKJOK010000198.1, read as the reverse complement.
GACCGCCGTCGAGGCCCGGACGCTCCAGGCGCAGAGCCTGCTCTGGCTGGAGTCCCGGTTCGCCGACGGGCGGGCCCGCGCAGCCGACGTCATCGCCCGCGCCCGGGCGCTTGCCACCGGTCTCATCGGGGACGAGCCCGACGACTATCGACGCCGCGTCGTCGAGGCCCACCGGGCGGCCCTGAAGGTGGCCTTTGACGCTGCGATGCAGGCCGAGCAGTGGCAGGAGCAGTTCGTGCTCGCCACGGAGCTCGTCGAGGTGTCGCGAGGCATGGGTGGCCGGGCCCACGTCGAAGCACTCCTGTTCGACGGCATGGCCCATCGTTACATCGGCGATCGGCAGACCTCGGTCGAGCGCTACCGCCTGGCGCACGCCATGGCGACCCGCGAGGTGCTGCCCGACCAGGTCGTCGAGGCAGGAACATTCCTCGCCTCGACGCTCGAGGCCCTCGGCCGGCTCGACGAAGCGCTGGCGGTCGGGCTCGCGACCGCCGAGCTCGCCGAGCGGGTCGGCGACTACTCGATGCTCCGGGCTCGACCGCGCACGATCGTTCCCGAGATCCGCCTGTCGCTGGGCCCCTGGCGCGAGGCCCTCGCCGCCATCGAGGCCGACGCCGACGGCCTCGACCCGCACTATCGCCTGACCCTCTGGCAGCTTGCCGCGTCGGCGGTGTCGAGGATCCAGGGCGCGCCCGCCGTCGAACGGATCAAACGGATGGTCGAGGCATCGTTGGCTGACGCTGAACTGGCTGGCTGCCCACGCTGCCGACGCGAGGCGCAGCTGGTCAACGCCGTCTCGCTTGCCCGGGTCGGCCGCGCCGCGGAGGCTCGCGAGCTGCTCGACGCCGCGCGGTCCGGCATCCCCGGGATGACCCTCGAACCGTTCGTCGCCGACATGCGCGAGTGGGCGGCGGCCCTGTTGGCCGGTGCCGACGGCGGCGGCACCGATCGCCTCGTCGACGTGATCGAACGCAACCGCCGGACCGGCCGAAGGATCGATGCGATCTGGGCAACCATCGACCTCGGGCGGGCCTTGAGCGAGACCGACTCCGGGCGGTCCGCCCGGGTCCTGCGCGAGGCCGGCATTGAAGCCGACGGGCTCGGCGCGCGAACCCAGGCACAAGTCGCCGATCGGCTGTTGCGCGGGCTCGGCCAGCGGACGTGGCGGCGTGGCGCGGCGGGCAGCGGCCCGCTCGAGCTCACCGAACGCGAGCGCGAGGTCGCCGACCAGGTCGCCGCGGGGGCGAGCAACGCCGAGATCGCGGACAGCCTGTTCGTCTCGATCAAGACCGTCGAGCGCCACGTCTCCAACCTGTTCGCCAAGTTCGGGGTCCGGAACCGGACCGAGCTGGCCCGGACCTGGAGCGCGGACCGGACGGAGAGCCGCGACGTCTGAGGGTTCTCCCCGATGAGCCGGGCCCAGGTCCCGGCGCAGTCTGGCGTCGTCCATTCGGACGGAATGCAGCGGTGGAGGTCGGCGTGGGCGTCGCGGTCCTGTTGCTCGGTGCCAACGACGGCGAGATCGGTGTCTCGCCGGCGCTCGCTCCGGCTCTTGGGCGGCTCGGCGTGACGCATGTCCAGTTCGTCAGCGACGAGCGCGGCTTCGGGGTCATCGTCGAGGGCTGGGCGTTCGATCCAGACTCGGCCGGTGAAGTCGCCGACCTGCTCGGACGAGCCACCCAGCGCGTCCTCCGTCCGCTGCTCGATGTCGCGATCAGCGACGAATCCGGAGGTCCCGTTCATGCGTAATCGACGCGTCATGGCGCTCATCGCAGCGGCCGCTCTCGCCCTCGCGATCGGTGGCCCGGTCTCGGCCCACCCGCACACTTCGTCGGCCGCTCACCAGGGCGCTGGGCAGGTGCTGGCCAACGGCCAGAATCACGGGGCGTACGTGCCGGGGTTCGGGACCAGCTGCGGCGGCGACCCGGCCGGATACGGTCTCGAGACCGCCCACCACGGCCCCGACGCCGGGACGCCCGGCAACGCTGACGGCTGCTACATGACGACCGGTAACGTTCGGCCCGGTCTGGACGTGGCGAACCCGAACATCAGGTAGCTCCCGGGAACAAGCGTCGGCGCCTCGGCCAGCGGCCGGGGCGCCGCTCGTTGTTCTGCCGCAGGACATGCGGGACGGCGGCGCGATCCGGTCCGGACATCAGTCCTTCACGAACGAGCGTGGCCGGATCCCTGAACGAAGCCGCCGGCGTCGTGGCTGAGTTTGGTCCGCGTTCATTCATCGGCAGTTGATGCAGCTGGCGGATCAAGAGAGCGGCCGGCGTCGCGCCGGGCCTGGCGGACGATCCGGATGAACTCCCGAAGATGCGCGGCCGGACGGATCTGGGACGGGGCGCCGGCGAGGCCAGGAAGGCCGGCAAGCGGCGACGGCTGCTACTACCTCATCAGTCGTTGCCGGGGTCGGCGTCCCGGTTCGCCGGGCCGCCGATGAGACGCCTCCTCGCGCGAAGATCCTATCGTTGGACGCGCAGGTCATCCGCGAATCATCGTCGACTACATCGTCGCCAATTCAACTTGACTCTCGTGATAGGGTCCCATACGGAATCGAGCGTGATCGCGCGCTCGGACCGATTCTGGTCGGCCCTCGCGTTGCGCGGCATGGCGGCCGAGAGCTACGACACCCTCGAAGACTTGGCGAAGAGCGCGGATCTCGTCGTTGTAGGAACGATCCTGTCCGTCGAACGAGGTCGTGAGTGGGTGGCGATCCCAGAGTATGTCGACGATGCGGCGTTGTCGGGTCAAGCGTACGCGCGATTTGCGACGGTCACGATCACGATTCAGCAAATCGTCGGTCCGGTCCGAGCGCCGCTTCCAGATCCGTCGTTGGTCAAACTGGAAGCTTACCTGCCGAGCCCTGGGGCACTGTCGATTCTTAAGGACAACGTGCCACGGGAGCGCTCGATTTTCTTCCTGAGGAACAAGGGAGAGAGTGACAGTGTCGAGTTCTACCGTTTCACCAATGATGAACAGGGTCTAGTTCGTGATGTCGACGGACGGCTTCGCATTTCGCCCGCTGGCGAGGACCATTTCCTGACGCTGCTCGACGGCGAGCCATTCGACGACATCCTGGCGAAGGTGGTCAGAATTCGGGGTGGCTGAGCGACGCTTTCCCAAATGGCAAGCGCGGACCCTCCGAGTCGCGAAGATCGCCGCCCTGGCTCTCCTCGCCAGTTGCTCAGGTCTGGTCCCAACCGATCAGCCAATCACAAAGTCCGCCGTCCCCGCTTCGAGCCCATCTCTCGGACCAAACGAGCTTCGTCCAACGTTGCCAGCAGGCGGCCCGTTGAGCGCATCCGGATGGTTCCGGCTGGTTATCGATACGCCGGATCAGGACAGTCTGAGGGGCTTCGATCTCGAGGTTGGAACTCTCGATGGGCGCCTGGCCCGAACCGTTTCGGTTAAATACGGTCCGTTGACTCCTTCAGCGTCGTATCGCGGAGCCCTGCCGGTCGCTGTCGGCCCCTTCGGCGACCTCGTCCTCTTCGCTTTCTGGGACGGCGCGGGGTCGGAGCTTCACTCCGTCTCGGTCACAACCGGAGAAGATGTGTTGCTCGCTCGTCGCGACGACATCATTCACGCCATCGCCTTTGACTCAGCATCTGACACCGTCTTCATGCTGACGCTCGACCCAGCTACGAGGGCCGCGCGGGGCATTGTCCGCCTGGCTCGAAGCCTGGGATCGGAAGCCCTGTTCCTCGAGCCCGAGCAGGCTCGCGAGCCGCGGGTGGGGGATCAAATATGGAAGCGACTCTGGGTAACACCTGATGGCGAGAGCCTGGTTGTGGTGGACTGTCCGGCGTCGGACTGCTTCGTTTCGGCTCATGCGATGGACGGAGTTGCCAAAAGCCGACAGGCGATGGTCGCGGGCCAGGACGTCGTGGGAGTGACGGACGACGCTGTCGTCGCGGTCTTCGGTTGCGAACCTCCATGCGCCGCGATCACGTATGACCTGGCGACGGGCATGTCCCATCCGGTTGGAACGTTCTGCGAGGCCGGAACGATCGTGGCCGTCAACGATCGACCCTCTCTCGTGTCCGACCGCCCGGTGGCAGACGATTGCCGCGCAGGTGCCTATCAGGTTGGTCGCACCGATCTGGATACTGGGGCTGACGCCCCGGTGCTGGCTCAGGCCGTCCGAGATCGAACGCTGGTGCCGATGGATGCTCGCCAGGGCGCCGCACCGCCGGAAGGCTGGTTCCTCATGGGCCCGGGCGGCCAATTGGTGGGACTTGGCGACCAACGGAATATCTCGCCGTCATTGGTTCGCGCCATCGATGGGTCGACCGTGCAGCTGCCGAGCCTCGGCCCGCCGCGAGGCTGATCATCAGGGACCGACCGTGGCGCGCACCCTGGGGTCGGGTGGCGCCTCAGCGCAGCGAGCGCACGTCGCGCCGGGCCTGGCGGACGATCCGGATGAACTCCCGGAGATGGGCGAGCGGGCGGATGTGCGACGGGGCGCCAGCGTAGATCGTCCGGATCGGGACCCACGCGATGGCGCCGCCCATCCGGATGCAGGTCGTGATCTGCTCGACCTCGAACGCGAAGCCCTGCTCGGTCGAGTCGAGGGTGGCGGCCGCCAGGCGGGCCGAGACCAGCCGATAGCCCGACTGGTTGTCCGGGATGGCGCGCCCGACCGCCCACGACACCGCCCGCCGGCCAACCTCGTTCGAGAGGCGCCGGATCGGTGGCATCGCCCGGAAGTTGCGCCGGCCGATGATGAGGTCGGG
>JBKJOK010000105.1:0-6365 GCA_046595595.1 Candidatus Limnocylindrales bacterium | reverse complement strand
CTGCGATCCTCGTGATCCAGGGTGTCGGACCTTGCGAATGACCTTGCGTCAAGCGTGCTTTCCTGCCGAATCTTCCTAATGGTCCTAGCCCTTTGGTATAGTCGCGCCGCATTTGGCCGGTGTTACAGTGTTGCCACCTGTCACATCGCGTTGCCCAACCCTCATCGGACTCGGGGAGACCTCACTTGAAGCGTTCAAATCGGCTGGTCCTGCTCGTCGGGGTGTTCCTGGCGGTCATCGCCTTCGTGGGCATCGCCCTCCTCCTCCAGGGAGGGGGTCAAGGACCAAAGACGCCCGTGGTCCCGACCGTGCTCCCGACCGTGATCGCGACCCGCGACATCCCGCTCGGGGTCACGATCACCGCGGACATGCTGTCGGTCGCCGATCGCAAGATCGACACCGAGCGCAAGACGACCGCCTTCACCTCCGCCGAGCTCGTGATCGGCCGGGTCACCCGGCGCCCGATCACCACCGGGGCCCAGCTCGAGATCGCCGACTTCGACACCTCGTCGACCGGCATCACCCGGATCGACGTGCCGCCGACCCAGCGCGCGATGAGCATCCAGGTGGACCAGGTCTCGGGCGTCGGCACGGTGATCAACACCGGTGACTACGTGGACGTGATCGTCGGCTTCACCGGCGACAAGTTCCCGGTCGTGACCCTGAACCCGACCGACGACTCGATCACCGTCGTGGCCGGCCTGAACGGGACCAGCGTCAAGCTCCTGATCGAGGGCCGCCAGGTCCTCGGCCGGCTCCTTCCGCCGCCGCCGGCAGCCGCCGCCCAGGGCGGTGCCGCGCCCACGGCCAACCCGGACGGGACCACGACGTCGCTGACCGGCCAGCAGGAGATCGTCATCGTCGGCGTGACCGCCGCCCAGGCCGAGATCATCAAGTTCGGCCAGATGGACGGCTCGATCAGCCTCGTCCTGCGCTCGGCCAAGGACTTCGTCGACGAGTTCGGCAATCCCATCGAGCCGCCGCCGACAGGGACCGAGGGCGTCACGCTCAAGAAGCTCACCACCGACTTCGCGGTTCCGATCCCGGAGCTCGTGGAAGCCGTCCTCGCGGCCCAGGCCAGCCCCCGGCCGTAACGAGCCAACAAGCAGCGATCGCAGGCGCGATCAGTCCATGACCCTGGCGGCGCAACGGGCGCGACGGACCTCCGGTCCCGCGCCCGTCCGCCTCTCCGGGACCCGCCGCTCCATCCATCGCCCCGCAACCGAGACCAAGCGGACCCACTGACCAATGGCCGACCAGATCCGCGTCCTGATCGTGGACGACATCCCGGAGACCCGCGACCACCTCACCAAGCTGCTCGGGTTCGAGAGCGACATCGAGGTGGTCGGATCGGCCGCGTCCGGCAGCGAGGCCCTGACGATGGCCGGCAAGCTGTCCCCGGACGTCGTCCTGATGGACATCAACATGCCCGACATGGACGGGATCGCCGCGACCGAGAAGCTCTCGGCCCAGACCCCCGGCGCGGCGGTCGTGATGATGTCGGTCCAGGGCGAGTCGGACTATCTCCGGCGCTCGATGCTCGCCGGCGCGCGCGAGTTCCTCGTCAAGCCGTTCAGCAGCGACGAGCTGACCGCGTCGATCCGCCAGGTCCACAGCCGCGAGCGCGAGAAGCAGATCCGGATGAGCGCCCTGCCCGCGAAGGCCGGCCAGGCCAACGGCTCCACACCGGCTCCCGACGATGGCGCCAGCCACGACGGCCAGGTCATCGCCCTCTTCAGCCCAAAGGGCGGGGTCGGCCGGACGACTGTCGCGGTCAACCTCGCGGTCGCCGCCGCCACGGAGCTCGGCAAGACCGTCGTCCTGATGGACGGCTCCTTCCAGTTCGGCGACGTCGGGGTCCTGCTCAACCTGAATCCCAAGAACAAGTCGATCGCCGACCTGGTCCCCGAGCTCGAAGCTGGAGAGCTGGAATCGATCGACACGTTCGTGATCAACCACTCGGCCGGGATCCGGGTCCTGCTCGCGCCTCCGTCACCGGAGATGGCCGAGCTGATCACGCCGGGCGGCGTGAAGCGCGTCCTCGAGGCGCTCCGCCGGACCCACGACCTCGTGATCGTCGACTGCACCTCGTGGTTCAACGAGACGACGCTCGCGATCCTCGACGCGGCCGACGTCGTGCTGACGATGCTCAGCCTCGAGATCACGAGCATCAAGAACATGCGCCTGTTCCTCGAGGTCGCCGAGCAGCTCGGGTACGACAGTGACAAGGTCAAGCTCGTGCTCAACCGGGCGGACTCGAGCCTCGGGATCCGGGTCTCCGACGTGGAGAGCTCGATCGGCCGCAAGGTCGATCACACGATCGTCAGCGACGGCCGATCGGTCGTCTACGCCCTCAATCGGGGCGTTCCCTTCTTCCTCTCGAACCGGGAGGCGCAGGTCTCCCAGGACATCCTCAGGCTCGCCCAGGCCGTCGCCGGGGAGCGGGTGGCGAGCCCAAGCGAAGACGCCCGGAAGCCAGTCCAGAAGAAATCCATGTTCTCATTCCGATGATCTCCATCGGTAGCGAGCCTCGCGGGGCGATAAGGGGTCAGATGCCATGTCACTGCTGAAGCGGATCGAGAGCGCTCGACCTGGAGCCGGACCGGCGCCGTCGGCGCCGGGCGTGCCGGCCGTCCCGCCCACCGGGGCCGGCGGCGGACCACCGGCGGCCAATCAGGCGCAGCGCCTGATGACCCAGGCTCCCGTTCGGGAGTCGTTCCGGGACGTCAAGTTCCGGATCCAGAGCCGGGTCATCCAGGACCTCGACCCGAAGCTCGACCTGTCCAACCAGGTCGAGGTCCGGCGCCAGATCGAGGAGATCTTCGGCAAGGTCATCGACGAGGAGGGCCTCGCCCTGACCCGGGCCGAGCGCGTCCGGATGCTCGAGCAGATCACCGACGAGATCATCGGCCTCGGGCCGTTGGAGCCGCTCCTGCGCGACGAATCGATCTCGGAGGTCATGGTCAACGGCCCCCGCCAGGTCTACATCGAGCGCTCGGGCAAGCTCGAGCTCACCAATGTCGTCTTCCAGAACGACGACCACGTGATGCGGATCATCGACCGGATCATCGCCCCGATCGGCCGGCGCGTGGACGAGTCCTCGCCGATGGTCGACGCCCGCCTGACCGACGGCTCGCGCGTCAACGCGATCATCCCGCCGCTGTCGCTGGTCGGCCCGGTGATCACGATCCGGAAGTTCTCGGCGTCGCCCTTCACGGTCGACGACCTCGTTCGGTTCGGGACCGCCACCGCCGATATGTTCGACTTCATGCGGGCCTGCGTCGAGGCGCGCCTGAACATCTTCGTGTCCGGCGGCACCGGCTCGGGCAAGACCACGACCCTGAACGTTCTGTCGTCGTTCATCCCGAACGACGAGCGGATCGTAACCATCGAAGATGCAGCCGAACTCCAGCTCCGCCAGGAACACGTCGTGACCCTCGAGTCGCGTCCGCCCAACATCGAGGGCAAGGGCGCGGTCCCGATCCGTGAGCTCGTCCGGAACTCGCTCCGGATGCGGCCCGACCGGATCATCGTCGGGGAGTGCCGGTCCGGCGAGGCGCTGGACATGCTCCAGGCGATGAACACCGGCCACGACGGCTCGATGTCGACCGGTCACGCCAACAGCCCGCGCGACATGCTGTCGCGGCTCGAGACGATGGTCCTGATGGCCGGTGTCGACCTGCCGGTCCGGGCGATCCGGGAGCAGATCGCCTCGGCCGTCGACCTGATCGTCCAGCAGAGCCGGCTCAAGGACGGGACGCGCAAGATCGTCAACATCACCGAGGTCCAGGGCATGGAAGGCGACGTCATCGTGATGCAGGACGTGTTCGTCTTCGAACAGACCGGGATCGTCGAGGGCAAGATCCAGGGCCGCCTCAAGGCGACCGGCATCCGACCCAAGTTCGTCGAGAAGTTCGAGGTGATGGGCATCCATCTGCCGCCGGGCCTCTTCGGCTTCAGTTACTGATCTGGAGGGGAGCTGACAAGTGGATCCCATGACGCTGGCCGTCGCGGGCGTCGCCGCGGCCGCGATCTTCCTGATCGCGATCGGCATAGCGACGTCCGGCGGAAACTCCGGCGTGAGCGCTCGCCTCGAGCGCTACGCCTCCGCCAAGGAGAGCGGCAAGGCGACGACCGAAGGCTCCGGCGGACTCTCCGAGCTGCTCGAGAAGAGCGTCGCCCTCGCCCAGCTGAACCGCGTCGTGGAGAACCGCGACTTCGGGGCGAACCTGGCGCGCGACATCGCGCGGGCCGACCTGAAGCTCAAGCCGTCCGAGTTCCTCGCCCTCTGGGCAGGGTCGATCCTCGGCCTGCCCCTCCTGTTCATCGCCCTGTCCCTGGGCCTGCCGGCCCTGCGGACGCCGCTGGCCCTCATCGTCGCCGCGTTCATCGGCTTCCTGCTCCCGCGCTTCTGGCTGGGCCGGCGCAAGAGCGGCCGGTTGAACGCGTTCAACAAGAACCTGCCGGACACGATCACCCTGCTCGCCAACGGCCTGCGCGCCGGGTCATCGTTCCTCCAGGCCGTCGAGCTCGTCGTGCGCGAGTCGCGGCCGCCGATCTCGACCGAATTCAGCCGGGTCATCCGCGAGGTCAACCTCGGCCTGCCGTTCGAGCAGGCGATGGAGAACATGGTCCGCCGGGTCAAGTCCGAGGACCTCGAGCTGATGGCGACCGCGATCAACATCCAGCACACCGTCGGCGGCAATCTCGCCGAGATTCTCGACTCGATCGCGTTCACCATCCGTGAGCGGGTCCGGATCAAGGGCGAGATCCGGACGCTGACGGCCCAGCAGCGGCTGTCGGGCTATGTCGTCGGCTTCCTGCCGATCGCGCTCGCCGGCTTCCTGTTCGTCGCCGCCCCCACCTTCATGGATCCGATGTTCCAGAAGCCGCCGGAGGCCCTCGGCCTGCCGCTCGGCGTGGTCATCCTCGCCTTCGGCGGGTTCATGATGTTCCTCGGCTTCCTGTTCATCCGCAAGATCGTCGACATCGAGGTCTAGGCGATGCCCGAATTCATCCCGATCCTGGTCGCCGCCGCCGCGGCGGGCGCGATCCTGCTCATCGCCTTCGGACTGGCCGGCAGCTCGCCGGTCGATCCGGTCCAGGCCCGCCTCACCCAGCTTGGCACCATGCAGGCCAAGAGCCTCGAGGAGTTGGAGCTCCAGTCGCCGTTCATCGAGCGGACCCTCCGTCCGATCGCGGCCGGCCTGTCTGCCCGGATGTCACGGGTCGCAAGCAGTTCGTTCCGCGAAAAGGCCGAGAAGCGCCTCGCCCTTGCCGGCAACCCCGGCAACCTGCGAGTCGCCGACTGGCTCGGCATCAAGGCCGTCGGCGCGATCGGCGGCGGTCTCCTGTTCATCTTCCTGTTCGGCGTCATCGGTGTTCTCGGACTGCCGCCGATCCTGCGCATCCTCATGGGTGGCATCGGGCTCCTCTTCGGCTACACGATCCCGGAGTTCTGGCTCGGTGGCCGGGTCAAGAAGCGCCAGCACGCGATCCTGCTCCAGATCCCGGATGCCCTCGACCTTCTGACGATCTCCGTCCGGGCCGGTCTCGGCTTCGACGGCGCCCTCGCCAAGGTCGTCGAGAAGATCAACGGCCCGCTGACCGACGAATTCCGTCGGGCCCTGGCCGAGGTCCGCGTCGGCAAGCCCCGGCGCGACGCGCTCCGCGACATCGTCCCGCGCACCGAGGTCGCCCCGCTGACCAACTTCATCGGCGCGATCATCCAGGCCGAGCAGCTCGGTGTGTCGATCTCGAAGGTTCTCCAGGTCCAGTCGGAGCAGCTCCGGATCGAGCGCCGTCAGCGCGCCGAGGAGATGGCCGCGAAGGCGCCGATCAAGATGCTGTTCCCGCTCGTCGGCTGCATCTTCCCGTCGCTGTTCATCATCATCCTGGGGCCGGCGATCATCCTGATCATGCAGAACCTGAACACGACCGGCGGTCAGTGAGGCCAACGGGCGCGGCCCTCAGCGGTCCGCGCCCGTCCGGATTCCGATCGCGGGCGCGTTTGCCCCGCCGGTGACTGAGCGCCGGGTCATCGCGCGGAACCTGAGCCGCGGCACGGATCTCGCGTCGGCGGTCGAGTCGGCCGACAGCCTGTGGGCCAAGTTCATGGGCCTCATGGGCCGGCCCGCGCTCGAGCCCGACGCCGGGCTGTGGCTGCCCGATAGCAACGGCATCCACATGATGTTCATGCGCTTCGCGATCGACGCCGTGTTCCTCGGCAAGCCCGACGCCGAGGGCGCGCGGGCGGTGGTGTCCGTCCATCCCGGACTGGCGCGCTGGCGCGGTCTCGTGCCGTTCGTCCGGGGCGCGCACGGCGTGCTGGAGCTGCCGGTCGGGGCGATCGAGGCCAGCGGCAC
>JBKJOK010000234.1:0-1629 GCA_046595595.1 Candidatus Limnocylindrales bacterium | reverse complement strand
GTCAGCTTCGGCAGGACCTCGCGGCCGAACGTCTCGATCCACTCGGCCTGGTTGCGCCCGACGTTGTGGAGGTAGATCTGGTCGAAGCCGAGGTCGAGGAACCGCTGGATCTGCGCCCGATGCTGCTCCGGGTCCGACGAGATCAGCATCCGGCCCTCGAAGTCCTCGGGCCGGACGAGCTTGGCCATCTGCTCGAAGTCGAGCGGGCTGCGGATGTCCTGCTTCGGAAACTTCATCCCGCCGTTGGGCCACTCGAGCAGCGCGTTGGCCATCGCCTCCTCGTCGGTCGGCGCCCACGACAGGTGGAGCTGGAGGATGTAGCGGAAGGCATCGACGTCCTTGCCCGCTTCGCGGCAGCCCTCCTCGCACTTCGCCCGGATCATCTCGAGCTTCGACTCGGGCGCCCCAACGGTGATCAGGCCGTCGGCGTACTGGCCGGTCTTCTTGGCCGTGACCGGGCCCGCGGTCGCGATGTAGATCGGGGGCGTCTCGTCGGGCATCGTCCAGAGTCGCGTCGACTCGAGCTTGAAGAACTTGCCCTCGTGCTTGACGTCCTTGTCGCGGCTGCCGAAGAGCTTCTTGATGATCTCGATCGCCTCGAACATCCGGGCGATCCGCTCGGGCGTCTCGGGCCAGTAGCCGGCCACGATGTGCTCGTTGAGGGCCTCGCCGCTGCCGAGTCCGAGCCAGTGCCGCCCCGGATACATCGCGGCCAGCGTGGCCGAGGCCTGGGCGATGATCGCGGGGTGCATCCGGAATGACGGACAGGCGACCCCTGGCCCAACGTCGCCCTTCGTCCGCTCGCCGATCGCGGTCATCACGTTCCAGACGAAGGCCGCCTCGCCCTGCTGGGGGACCCACGGCTGGAAGTGGTCGGCGGCCATCACGCCTGTGAAGCCGTGGGTCTCGGCGTCGGCCGAGTAGCCGATCACCTCCTGCGGCCCGAACTGCTCGAGCATCGCCGCGTAGCCGATCTTCGGGGTCGCCATGTGTGGGTCAGTCCTCCAGGTGATCGTGGACGCCGTCGATCGCGATCCGGAACGTGATCCGCGCCTGGGTCCGGAAGGCGACAAGGCTGGCCGGAGTCGGGGTCTCGCGGTAGCGGAAGGCGAGCGCGACGATGTCCTCGCGGCCTCGCTCGACGTCCTCGTCGATCGCGTCGACGTGGCCGGTCAGGCCGAGCCACGCGTAGCCGTCCTCGGCGTCGGTGATCGCCAGCGACGCGCGACCGTCGCGCGTCAGATTCGCCGGCCAGCGGCGGCCGGCCCGGCTGTTGAGCAGGATCCGCCCGTCGTCCTCGAGGCCGTACCAGATCACGGCCTGGCGCGGCGCGCCGTCGGGATCCACCGTGGCGAGGGACGCGAACAGGCGCCGCTCGAGGAAGGCCCGGAGGCGCGGCTCGAGCAGAACGGGCAGGGTCGGAGAGGGCTGGGCAGGCTCCATCGCCTCGATGGTACGCGAGGTCGCCGCGACGGGCGGCCGACGTCGCGAGTCAGGGCCCCGGCGAGGCTTGGGGGGTCCGTGCCGCGCGGATCAGGCGGGTCGGTTCGCCTTCACGGCGCGCGTCCGAGTTCGCGGATCGACCTCCCGGACCCGGCGCCCGATCGCCGTTCGGGCCGCGTCGAGCCG
>JBKJOK010000027.1:0-17838 GCA_046595595.1 Candidatus Limnocylindrales bacterium | reverse complement strand
GCGCCGCCGACGCGCTGTGTCGGCGAGTCGGGCGTGGTCAGCTCCGGATGAGAGGTCTCCAGTGCGACGAGCTCGCGAAACAGGGTGTCGTATTCGGCGTCGCTGAGCTCCGGTGCGTCCTGGCCGTGGTACAGCTCGTTGGCGAGCGTGACCTCCGCCGCGAGTACAGCATGCCGAGCTGCTGCGTCCCCAGGCGTGAGTGCGGCGGCCTCCGCGACGAGCGCGGGATCCACCGGCGGCAACTGGATAGCCATGGGTGCCAGGGTACGGTCAGCCGATGAGGTCGAGGTTGGCCAGGCTGACGAGCATCGTCTTGCGCCCGACCGAAGCGTCCTTGAAGCCGACTGTCACCTCCTCATCGCTGCGCGTCAACTTGCTTGTCACAACGATGCCGTCGCCCCAGCGCGCATGGCGGATGCGATCGCCGTCGCGGAACTGTCGCTCACCAGGGATGATCGGCCGGGCAGGCCGGGCGGGCGAGGGCGGCTTCGCATGGCCCGGCTGTCCCGGCTCCGCGGTGGCAGCCAGCCCGTCGTCCCAGGCGCGCACCGGGCGGGCCAGTGAGCCGGACGGCGCGCCTGCGGCGAACGCCTCGCGTTTGGCGGCCAGGTCCCGACCCGGCCGGAACGTCTGGCCGGGGGCCGGGGCGCCGGGCGTGCCACTCCCCTGCCGGAAGGCGCCACCGCCACCCCGGGTCGGCGTGCCGAACCGGCTGGTCCGACGTGCCCCGAAGACGAGGTCCAGGTCCAGGTCGCTCTCATCGGTGCCACCCAGCTGGGGACCATCCATCAATTCGGCCGGGATCTCCAGCAGGAAGCGCGACGGGACGGTCGCCTGGCCCATCCCCCACGTCGCCCGGCGCCAGGCATGCGACAGGTACAGCCGGCGTTTGGCTCGGGTGATGCCGACGTAGGCGAGCCGGCGTTCCTCCTCCAGCTCCTTCTCGTCGTCGAGCGCCCGGCTGTGCGGGAAGAGGCCTTCTTCCAGGCCGCCGATGAAGACGACCGGGAACTCGAGGCCCTTCGCGGCGTGGAGGAGGGGGTCTTCCCCCACAGCCGAGCGCTCGACGACGAGAAGGAGCTCGAGGAGGAGCGCCGTCTCGCGTACGTCGGGATGACCCGGGCGATGCGCCGCCTCTTCCTGTCCCACGCCTGGCGGCGGGCCACGTGGGGGATGGGCCAGCCATCGGTTCCGTCGCGGTTCCTGCTCGAGATCCCGGCCGAGCTGATGGTCGGGCCGGACCTCGCGTCGGGCAGCGCGGACCTTGACGTCGATCTGGACCTGGCGTTCGGCGCGCGCGGGACGACCCGGTTCGGGCGCCCGACCCGGAACGGGCTCGGCGGTGGCGCGGCCTACCGCCAGGGGAGCGGCACACCGGGCGCCCCGCAGGCCGGACAGGCGTTCCGGCCAAGCCGCGATCTCAACGCAAAGCGCGAGGCGTACGACGAGGGCTCGCCGTCCGGCTCGCTGGCCCGGCCGGCGTCGATGGGCCAGGCTCCGACCGGTGCGGTCAAGCCGCCACGGCCGATCATCCCCGGCGAGCGCCAGTACCGCGACGGCGATCGGGTCCGCCACGGCCGCTGGGGCGACGGCATCGTCGTGACTTCGAAGCTGACCCGGAGCGACGAGGAGATCACCGTCGCGTTCAAGGACGCAACGATCGGACGCAAGACGATGCTGGCGAGCCTCGCGAACCTCGATCTCATCGGCTAGGCTCGCGGCGATGACCGCCGTCGAGCCCCGTCCCGATCCAGTCCCGATCGTGAGCCTGACCGAGTACGAATCGCTCGCCCGCGAAGTCATGGAACCTACGGCCTTCGACTACATCGCCGGTGGCGCCTGGGACGAGCAGTCCCTGGTCGAGGCCGAGGCGGCCTGGCGCCGGCGCCGCCTCCGGCCGCGCGTCCTCGTCGACGTCGCCCACGTCGATCCGGCGACGACGATGGCCGGCGCCCCGGTTCCGATGCCGGTCGCGATCGCCCCGATGGCCGCCCATGGCCTTGCTCACCCGTCGGCCGAGCTCGCCACCGCCCGAGCTGCGGCAGCCGCCGGCGTGCCGTTCACCCTGTCGACGATGTCGACTGCCTCGATCGAGGACGTCGCCGCCGCGGCTCCGGATGGGATCCGCTGGTTCCAGCTCTATCCCCAGGCGGATCCGACGCGCAGCCGGAGCCTCGTCGCCCGGGCCGCCGACGCCGGCTACTCGGCGCTCGTGGTGACGGTGGATCTGCCGGTTCTCGGCTATCGAGAGCGCGACCTCCGGTCCGGCTTCGATCTCGCGGTGACCCATGGCAACTTCCCCGATCGCGGGCCGGACCACGCGTCACACAGCGGCGAGCCGGACAGCGGCTACGACATCCTCGCCGACGAGCTCGATCGGGGCCTGACCTGGTCGGATATCGCGACGATCCGGAGCTGGTCGGCGATGCCATTGATCCTGAAGGGGATCCTGACCGCCGAGGATGCCCGGATCGCGGTCGAGGAGGGCGTGGACGGGATCGTCGTCTCGAACCACGGTGCCCGCCAGCTCGACCGGACCGTCGCGACCGCCGACGCGCTGGAGGAGGTCGTCGCGGCGGCCGGCGGCCGGACCGAGATCTGGGTCGATGGCGGAATTCGGCGCGGCCTCGACGTCGTGACGGCGCTGGCGCTCGGGGCGCGCGGCGTGCTCGTCGGCCGGCCGATCCTGTGGGCCCTCGCCGCGGGCGGTCAGGCGGGCGTCGAGCAGGCCCTCGCGATCCTGCGGACCGAGACGATCCTCGCGTTGACCCTCCTCGGGGCGCGCACGCCGGACGACGTGACGCGCGGCCACGTCGCAGGCTGACGTTCAGCGGGCGGGCCGGCTCAGCTGCTCGAGATGCTCGTCGTGGTGCTCGTCGCGGTCGCCGTCCTGCTCGAATGCGAGCCGCACCGCCAGCTCGAGCGATCCACCCGGCGGGATCAGGGTCAGCCCGCCGGGCTCGCCCAGCGCGAGCCGGCGCAGTCCGTCGGGTGCGTGGGTCTGGGGCTCGACCGCCACGGCGTCGCTGCCGCGCAGGGTCGCGGCGACGATGAACCGTCCCGGTGGATCGACGCTCATCGTGGCCCGGACTCCCGTCTCGGGCCAGAAGAGGATGACCGGCGGCTCCGACAGTTCGGTCCAGGTCGCGTCGAGCCCGTCGGGCAGGTCCGCCAGCCGGCGCAGGTCGAAGCGGCCCTCGACCGGACGCGGCTCCGCCTCGGTCGCGAGGTTGGACTGGTGGACGGCGGTCGCGGCAATCGCGACGTGGACCGGGCGGCGAAACCACGGGTGGAAGCCGAGGCCGCCGGGCATCGGCCCGTCGCCGTGGTTGGTGAGGCGAAGGGCGAGCCGGAGCGCCCCGCCGGCAATCCGGATCCGCTGCTCGACGGCGTAGCGCCACGGCCAGCCGTCGCCGCCCGCCTCGATCCGGCAGACGGCATGGTCGGCGCCGGTCTGCCCGACCGTCCACGCGGCCCGGGCGACCTGGCCGTGGATCGCGGTCCCGTCCGGAAACGAGGCCGCGAGGTCGAGCTCGCGGCCGGCCGCGACCGCCGGCCCGGCCGGCATCCGGTTGCACCACGGGGCCATCGGATAGCTCCCGTAGAACCAGGGATCGTCGGTATGCGGCCGGAGATCGTGCGGCGTCTTGAGCAGGTCGTGGCCGAACGCGCGCAGGCGATGGATGCGGGCGCCGATCGCGGGCAGGATCTCGGCCTCGATCCCGCCCTCGGCGATCCGGACCAACTCGCCGGCCGGGTCGCTCACGTCCGCGCGACCGTCATCGCTCGATCCGGCCGAAGCAGGAATGGCGGCAGGTAGGCGGGGAGGTCGGAGAAGGGCAGGACGTCGGGGTGGAGCGTGATCCCGAGGGCGTCCGCCATGAATGCGCGGCGGGCCTGGATCCGGGCCCACGCGTCCGGATAGGCCGCCTCCAGCCGAGCCCGGAGGTCCGCGTCGGCGAGGGCGATCCCATCCTCGATGTTGGTCGTGAAGTACGGTCCGCCGGTCGCCGGGATGATGTCGACCTGGAAGGCCATGCCGGACCGCAGTGCAATCGTCGAGCGGGGCGTGATCGGCGAGTTCACCCACTCGTCCAGATGGATCTGGTGGCCAGGGTTCAGGAAGATCCCGAAGAACGGGTCTCCCAGGTGGCGATCCACGATGGCATGAAGCTCGCCGCCGGTGACCCCGATCCGGATCGTCCGGTACCACTCCACGACCGCGCCGAAGTACGGGGCCACCAACCGATCAACGTAGTCCCGGATCTCGATCGGGAGCTCCGCCGCGTCCTCGACAACGAACCCGGCGCGACAGTTGAGCGCGCCCCAGATCCCGAACGCGACGGTGAACCGATCGCCGCGCTCGATGACCCGATCGCTCGGACTCGGCAACCCGAGGGTCGCCCGCGGCCCGCTCGAGAGCATCAGGTGACACGACAGGGGCGTCCCGTCCCAGTCCAGCAGGCGGACCGCCTCGCGCTCGGTCATGCCCGGCCGCAGACCGTCGAGCAGGCCGCGGATGCCGCCCGACGTCCGGGTGGCAGCCCATTCGAACGCGGCCAACTGGTCGACGTCATTGATCACCCGGAGGCCGTCCGCGGCGTCGATCAGCAGGTCGCTCGCATTCTCGACCACGCCGCCCGGACCGACTTGCCTGCGCAGCTCGTCGACGAGGAACGCCGGCGCCTCGATCGCCGCCCGGTCCGCATAGGTCTTCCAGCCGACGACGCCGATCCGTCCGCCGGCAGTGATCCCCTCGTCGCCGAGGATCTCGGCCAGTGGCCGCGACCGATCGCGCGGCTGGCTCGGCAGGCTCAGGTCCTGGAAGCGCTCCCGGCGCATCTGGAGCGGCGCGGCCCCGGCCATGCCCCAGCTCTCGTTGCCGACCAGGATCGCGGGCTCACCATCCGGCCCGACGATCAGGATCGCCTCCTCGAAGCGCGGGTCGAAGCCGGTCAGGAACGAGATGCCCGCGCTGTGCTCTCGATCGGCCCACACGACGAGCCGATCGAGGCCTCGGCCCGCCATCAGCGCTCGGAGCAGCTCAAGTCGTTCCGGGTACCGCTCGACCGGCAGGATCGGCGCTGGCCCGGCCGCGTCGAACCGGGGCAGGCCGATCTCGGCGAGGCGGGGCGTGGTCATCACGCGGGATCCTGCATCACGGGGCGGACGGCGTCCAATGGATCGCCGCGCCGGCGCCGCGCTCGAGATCGAAAAAGCGGCCGGCCTCGACGGCCAGCCACGGGCCGAGCTCGCCGTCGGGCCAGCGGACCCGGACGTCGGCCCGGTCGGCCGCCCCGAGCCCGGAGTGGATCCAGCCCAGCCCACCGCCGAGGTGCCCGCCGCCGACCGTCACCTCGCGCTCGCTCACGCGGTCGCCGACGCGGACCTCGAGCCAGGCCCCGACCGCATCGCGGTTCGGTCCGGCCTGGCTGAGTCGGAGCGCGACCCATCCGCCCAACCCGACGGTCTTCGAGGCGTCGCCGCTGCCGACATTCCGCCACACCACGACCGGTTGACCGTAGTTCAGCTGGACGATGTCGAGCAGGCCGTCGAGGTTGAAGTCGACGATCGCCGCCCCGCGTCCGCGGGCGAACGTGACGATCCCGGCCTCGTCGGCGGCCTCGCTGAAGATCCCGTCGTCCTGGCCGAGCAGGAGATTGCTCGGGTCGTTGGCTGCGTACTCGGCCATGACGTTGACGTTGCCCTTCGAGACGAAGAGATCGACGCGTCCGTCGTTGTTGACGTCCTCGAACGCCGGGTGCCAGGCCGTCGATGGCAGCGGGTCGCCGCCGATGAACGGCTGCGCGGCGGCGACCCCTCGGCGCAGGGCGATGTCCCGGAACGCGGGCTGGGCGGGACCGCCGGTCAGGGTCTGAAGCTTGTTGTCGCCCTGGCTGGTGAGGTAGACCTCGGGGTAGCCATCGCCGGTCACGTCCCGACTGGCGATGCCCATGCCCCAGATCTCGAGTCGTCGCCAACCGTCGGCGTCGGTGTACAGCCGTGCCTGCTCGCCCGGCTGGATCCGCCACAGCTGTTCGCCGCCGTCGATGTAGTACTGGCGGTCGTTGGTGATCCGCAGGTCGCGCCGGCCCGAGCGGTCCCAGTCGCTGAACAGCATCGACAGGGTGCAGAAGCCGGGCGTCAGCGGCACGGCCGGGCCGTACGCCGCTCGGCCAGGCGCGGGCCGGACCAGCGCGTTGTCGTCGCAGTCGGCGATGGCCTGACCGGTCGGACCGATCCGCAGGTAGCGGCCCACGGCCAGCGTCGGCAACTGCCCATCGCCTTCCCAGGCGGCGCTGAATGCGGTCGACCAACCAGATCCGACATCGAACGACCAGGCCGCGGCGCCGTCCTCGAACCGGCAGTCGCCCAGGCCGCGCAGGAGGCGCACGCCGTCCACGCGCAAGATCGCGAGGTCGACCAGCCGATCGCCGTCGATGTCGAGCGGGTACGCCCCGAGCGCCCCGGACCCCAGCGCATCCGGCGGATCGACCGCCGGTGCGAACCGGAGCGCTCCGCCGATCGGTCCGATGGTGCGCTGGATCGCGCTTGGCCCGGCCCCGCCCGCGACGAAGAGATCGGGTCGACCGTCGCTGCTGCAGTCGAACGTGGCAACGCCGCCTCCCGTGGCGTATGACGAGTCACCGTCGTACTGCGTCGCGACCCCGGCGGCCGCCGTCTCATCGACGAAGCGCGGTACGCCGAGGACCGGACCGAGCCCGGCCGGTGCGGCGAGGCGGGTGGCCAGGACCCCGCCGCCGATGACGACGATGATCGTGACCGCGACGGCAACGACGATGGCGCCGCGGCCGCGTTGGATCATCCGCCCGTCGACCGCCGCTCGTCGGAGCGCGCCGCCGGCGTCACGATCGAACCTGGCCCGCGTAATGGAGCTGGGCGAGCGCCCACGCCTCCTTGCCGCACTGGGCGCCGATGATCCGGCCGATGAAATCGTCCGCCTCGATGTGGATGCCGCCCCACAGGCGTGACTGACCGGCCTGGTCGGCGGCGTCGTAGTAGGTCGCCCATTCGAGGGGAACGTCGGTGGTCGGGCCCTTCTCGTTCTTCAACGACCCCGCCTTGATCGTGTAGCCGCTGATCCCGCCGGGGAAGTACTCGCTGCCGGTGAAGCCGGTCATGACCTCGGCAGCCGCCCGCGAGAACGTGCTGTGACCGGAGGTATACCCTGCGAACGCTGGCGTGACGAACGTCGGCAGCTGGTACGGCACCCAGTCGCCGGCCAGCATCCAGACCGCGCCCGACGTCTGGCTCGTCGGGTCGGCCGGACCGCCGCCCCACGCCTTGATCGCGACCTTGCCGATCTCCCCGGCGAGGTCCGCGTGGCGTTGCCCGGTCGCGCTCGACTCCCTCGTCACGACCTCGATCAGGCCGGGCACGAGCGGCAGGCCGTCCCTGTGGTAGGCCGCCCCGGCGGGATCGCTCGACTGGCCCAGCCCGCCCATGTAGCGGATCATCGAGATCGGTCGGATCGAGTCGTAGTGACCCTTGAGACCCCAGGCCGCGATCCCCGCGTCGTGGACTGCGCCGTTCAGGGCGAGATAGATCTTGACGTCCCACTCGAGGCGTCCCACGACGGGCCCGGTCCCGCCGATCCGGAGGTCCGGGGAGAGCTCATCGGAGACGAGGTTCGCAAGGACGTTCCAGTGGCCGGGCGGCGTCTCGGACTTCGGGCCATCGGCCCAGAACTCGGTCATCACCCGGCTGAAGTCGCCGAGGTTGACGAGGTCGGCCTCGTAGGGCTTGCCGGTGACCGGGTTGAGCGGGTGGCCCGTGCCGTCGTTGGCGCCGAGGCTGTTGCCGCCGCGGGCGCCCGGCGAGACGTCGATCGTCGGCGCGCCGGCCGGATCGAGCTGGCTGGAGTCGCGGATGACCTCGACTGCCTGGTCCTTGTACGCCTGGTCGGTGGCCGGGTCGCCGAGGCGTGGCGGCGGTCCGGGATCAATCGGGGTCCCGCCGTCGCCGGCCGCGGGCAGCGCGAACCCCGTCACGTGGCCCCAGTGCGGCCCGACGGCCTGCTGGGTCCCGTTCGTCACCGGGATGCCGTTCTGCGAGATCATCTTCTCGAGCTGGAGCGGCTGCCAGCGGTTGGGATCAACGAGAGTGGCCCCGGTCTGGTTGACCACGAGCGGCGGGTTGACCGGCTGATAGTCCGGCGCCGCGTAGCCACCGGTCTCGTTCGAACCGTCCGTCTTGCCATGGGCCAGGACAGCGGCCGCGATCCGGTTGCCGATCGCGGACGGCGTGTCGCCGGTCGTGCCGCTCGTCGAGATCGGATAGCACAGCGAATCCATCAGGTCGTCGAACTCGCCCAGCGTCTCGGCCGCGCCGACCGCCTTGATGTAGCGCGCGCTGAGCACCCGATAGGCGGCGTAGCTGATCGCCTCGTCGCGTGCTGCGGCCGGGTCGCCGGCCGTGTGCTTCTCGGTGAACAGGTCGCCCGAGGCGACGGGATCGTAGGTCGCCCACGCATCCCACATCGCCACCGACGTATGGAAGAGGTTCCGGGCATGGACCGGCGGATTCGGGAGGGCTCGCCGGATCCCGTCGAGGAGGGCCTCGTCCCAGCGCCGGGCGACCGACCACTCGGGATGCTCCGCGATCGCCGGACACCGGCTGGTCGAGGTCAGCCGATTGATCGTGTAGCCGGCGGCGACAGCGGCCACGAGCACGACCGCAACGGCGACGGCGAGGCCCCTCGAACGTGTCAGCCGCATCCCGGTCCTCCACTGCCCCGACGGCCCGAGCCCCTCCGTCGGATCCGTCATGCGTCCCGATCCGCTGCGCGGTCGTCCGCTGCGCGCGCCGTGCGATCGAGTTCCACGAGCGTCGCGATGCTACCCCGGCTGAAGGCCAGGTCGACGCGCGGTTGCGAACCCTCGAGGATCGCCGACTGGAGATCGTCGACCTCGAGGCGGTACTGGTCCGGCGCGTCGACCGGGATCGCGCTCGCCCGGCCGTTGCGCCACAGCGCGAGCGACGGCGGCGGCCCGTCCGGGGCGGGCAGGAACGGGTGGTCGAGGACGAGGGTGGCCGCGCTGCCGACGATCTCGAGGCGCTCCCGGTCGGGTGCACCGAAGCCGCTTTCGAAGTGGGCGAGGAGGCCGCCCGGGAAGGCGAGCTGGCCGACGAACGCCCGATCGACGCCGTGGTCGTCGAACCGGGCCAGGCCGGCGATCGCCGTCGGCTCCCGGCCGGCAAGTCGCCGGGCGAAGCTCACCGGATAGCAGCCGACGTCCCATAGCGAGCCGCCGCCCATCGCCGGATCGATCCGTGGATCCGCGGGATGCTCCAGCCGGAACGAGAACGCACCGGCGAGGACCTGGACCTGCCCGAGCTCGCCCGACCCGGCGATGTCCAGGGCGCGCACGATCTGGGGGTGGTGGAGGTACATGAACGCCTCCACCGCGATCCGCCCGTTGGCCGCGGCCGCAGCCGCGACGGCGTCCACCTCGGCGACGGTCAGGCAGATCGGCTTCTCGCACAGGACGTGCTTGCCGGCTTCGAGGGCCCGGATCGTCCACGTCGCGTGGAGGTGGTTCGGGAGGGCGATGTAGACGACGTCGATCCGACCGTCCGCGAGGAGCGCTTCGTACGAGCCGTAGGCGACAGCGGCCCCGTTCGCCGCCGCGAAGTCCCGCGCCCGGTCCAACTCGCGGGAGGCGACAGCTAGCAGCCCTCCGCGCGGGTTGGCAGCGAGGGCGCGAGCGACGCGCGGAGCGATCCTGCCCGGCCCGAGGATCCCCCATTGCAGCCGGGTCACGCGCCGATGGCCTCCGTCGAGCGGCGAAGATTCCGGGTCGCAACGGGACCGGATCGCGTTCGGCTTGACACCGCAACGCCCTTGTAACACCGTAACACAAACGTTTGGGCAAGAGGATCACAAAACCCAGTGACCATCCGCCGCCAACCGCTCGGCCAGCGCAGCGAAACAGTGCGTCGGGCGAACCTCAGCGCGATCGTCCGGGAGATCCACGGGCGGGGCCCGCTGTCCCGATCGGAGCTGGTTGCCCGGACGGGTCTGACTCGCAGTGCGATCCGCGGCCTGATCGGCGAGTTCACCGCGGCCGGCCTCCTGCTCGAGGATGCCGCGACCCCGCTCGGGGCACCCGGCCGTCCGTCGCCGGTCGTGCGGCCCGCGACGGACCAGGCCGTCGTGCTCGCGATCGACGTCTCGGTCGATTCGCTGGCGGCGGCCGTCGTCGGGCTGGGCGGAACGGTCCTCGCCCGTCGCCGGGTCGATCGCCGCCGGGACCACGTGGCCGTCGAGGCGATCGTCGACGATGTGGCCGCGCTTGCCGGCGAGGTGCTGGCGGGTCGGTCCAGATCGACCGTGATCGGGGTCGGTGTCGCCGTGGCCGGTGTCGTCCGACGTCGCGACGGCTTTGTCTGGATGGCCCCGAATCTCCGGTGGGGCGATGTGGCCCTCGGCCCGATGCTGGCCGAGGCGCTCCGGCTCGGCGTCCCGGTCGAGGTGGCCAACGATGCCGACCTCGGCGCCCTGGCGGAGGTCCGGCGCGGGGCCGCCCGCGGGGCCGACCACGTGATCTATCTGTCAGGCGAGGTCGGCGTCGGCGGTGGGATCATCATCGACGGGCGACCGCTCGCCGGGGTCGCGGGCTATGCCGGCGAGATCGGCCACCTGCCCGTTCGCCCGGGCGGCCGCCGCTGCGGCTGCGGCTCGAGCGGGTGCTGGGAGACCGAGGTCGGAGCTCCGGCGGTACTCCGTCGCGCCGGCCTACCGGAGACCGATGGCCGGTCCGGGATCGAGACCGTCCTCTCGGCCGCCCGGGCCGGCGACCCGATCGCCGTCGCGGCCCTCGATGAGACCGGCACCTGGCTCGGGATCGGCCTGGCCGCCCTGGTGAACGTGTTCAACCCGCGCCTGGTCGTGTTCGGCGGGTTGTTCGGGGAGATGTTCCCGCTCGTCGAGCCAACGGTCCGGGCCACGCTCGACCGGTATGCCATGCCGCCGCCGCGGGCGATCGTCGATCTCGTTCCGTCGGCCCTCGCCGACGACGCGCCGCTGCTCGGTGCGGCCGAGCTTGCCTTCGAGCCGCTCCTGGCCGACCCCGCCCTGTGGCTGGGACCGCGCCCGGCCGTGCTCGAGCGGACATCCGCGTGATCTGCCAGCGATTCCGGCGAGACGACGCCGGAGGAGGGGAGTAGCCTAGCGCGGGATCTCGACCGTCACCGTCGGAGATGTCCAGAGGAGGAGAACCGGATGAAGTTCACCCGAACGATTGCCGTCGTGGCCTCGGCCGCGGCAGTCCTGTTGAGCGCCTGCACCCCGACGGCCTCGCCGGGCGCGTCCGGCGGCGCGGGCGCGAGCGGCCCGACCGCCGCCGGCTGCACCGTCGGCGTGTCGTGGAACAACTACCAGGAAGAGCGCTGGGCCAAATGGGATGAGCCCGCGATCAAGAAGGCCGTCGAATCGGCCGGCGGCAAGTACGTCTCCACCGATGCGAAGTCCTCGGCCGAGACCCAGACGACGAACGTCGAGAGCCTGATCGCTCAGGGCGCCAAGGTCCTGATCATCCTTGCCCAGGACGACAAGGCCATCAAGTCAGCGGTCGCGAGCGCGATCTCGCAGAGCATCCCGGTCGTCTCGTACGACCGCCTGATCGAGGATCCCGGAGTGTTCTATGTCACGTTCGACAACATCGAAGTCGGACGGATGGAAGCCCGCGAGATCTTCAAGGCCGTCCCCAAGGGCAACTACGTGATCATCAAGGGCAACGAGGCCGACGCCAACGCCCGATTCCTCAGGGAGGGCTATGAGGAGATCATCGGTGCGGCGGTCAAGGCCGGCGACATCAAGATCGTCGGCGAGACGTTCACCGACAGCTGGAAGCCCGAGCTCGCCCAGACCGAGATGGAGCAGTACCTGACGGCCGCCAACAACAAGGTCGACGCTGTTCTCTCCGAGAACGACGGCATGGCCGGCGGCGTCATCGCCGCGCTCCAGGCTCAGGGCCTTGCCGGCAAGGTGCCGGTGTCCGGCCAGGACGGTGACATCGCGGCGCTGAACCGGGTCGCCCTCGGGACCCAGACCGTCGACGTCTGGAAGGATGCACGCGAGCTCGGCAAGGCCGCCGGCGAGGCAGCCATTCAGCTCTGCACGAACAAGGACGTCAAGGCGATCAAGGGTGCCGCCGAGTTCACGACCCCGGGCGCCAACAAGGTCAGCTCGATCCTGCTCAAGCCACAGCCGATCACCAAGGCCAACCTCAGCGTCGTCCTCGACGCCGGTTGGATCACCAAGGACAAGCTGTGCCAGGGCGTGACGGCCGGGTCCGTCGCGGGCTGCTGACATTCAGGGCAGTCGAACCCTGAACCCCTGACCTGAAGCGCCCTGCGTCGCGATCGCGACGCAGGGCGCAACCACGCTCCCACTCCACGCTACGACTCGATGAGGGCTCACGATGACTGAGGCCACCGGCGTCGCACCGGATCGCCGCGAAGGGCGTCGTCTGCTCGACGTCATCTCCGACGCCCGACGAGCCCTCCTCTCGAGCCTCGAGATCGACACGCGGCTGCTGGGGATGATCGTCGCCCTGGCGATCATCTGGATCCTCTTCAACATCGCGTCCGGTGGCCTGTTCCTCACCGCTCGCAATCTCTGGAACCTGTCGGTCCAGACGTCCTCGATCGCGATCATGGCCACCGGCATGGTCCTGATCATCGTTTCCCGCAACATCGACCTCTCGATCGGCTCGATCCTGGGGCTCGTGGGCTACACGATGGCGATGGTCCAGGCGATCTGGCTCCCCACGACCTTCAACCTCGGCTTCAACCAGCCGTACTTCTGGATCCTCGCCCTCGCGGTCGGCATCGGTCTCGGCGCTCTGATCGGCGGCTTCCAGGGCGTGATCATCTCGTACCTCAAGGTTCCGGCCTTCATCGTCACGCTGGGCGGCCTGCTCGTCTGGCGTGGCCTGATCTTCGGGATGGAAGACGGCCAGACGATTGCCCCGGTGGACTCCACGTTCCGGCTCCTCGGCGGCGGACCGACGGGATCGATCGGCGAGGTCGGCAGCCTGGTGTTCGGGCTCGTGGCGTGCCTCGGCATCGTTGCGACCCTGATCATGGGCCGGCGCCGTCGCGCCAAGTACGGCTTCCCGCTCCGGCCCGCGTGGGCCGAGGTTGCGATCGCAGTCGTCAGCTGCGCAGTCGTCATCGGCTTCGTCCTGGTCGCCAACAGCTACCCGTGGCCCGAGCAGCTCGCCGCCCAGTACGCCGCGGACCGAGGAATCACGCCGCCACCCGGCGGCCTGATCATCCCGACCGGCATCGCGTACCCGGTGTTCATCATGATCGGCGTGGCTGTTGCGATGACGTTCATCGCGACCCGCCTCCGCTTCGGGCGTTACGTGTTCGCGATCGGCGGCAATCCCGACGCCGCCGAGCTCGGCGGCATCAACACCCGGCGGACGATCCTCGGCACGTTCATCCTCATGGGCATCCTGGCCTCGATCAGCGCCGCGATCCAGACCGCCCGGCTCAACGCGGGCGTGACCAGCCTCGGCGTCCAGAACGAGCTCGACGTGATCGCCGCCGCGGTCATCGGCGGGACGTCATTCTCGGGCGGCATCGGCACGATTCCGGGCGCGGTCCTCGGGGCGGTCATCATGCAGTCCCTCCGGTCGGGGATGGTCCTCCTCAAGTTCGACTCGCCGATCCAGGACATCGTCGTCGGCACCGTCCTCGTTCTGGCTGTCGGCCTCGACGCCATCATCCGCCGGAGGTCGTCCCGATGACCGCAGCTCCGACCGGTCCCGGCGGGTCCTCGGACGGCCACCCCATCCCGCTCGTCTCGATGAAGGGCATCCGGGTCTCGTTCGGTGGCGTCCACGCCGTCGACAATGTCTCGATCGACCTCATGCCCGGCGAGATCGTCGGCCTCGTCGGTGGCAACGGCGCCGGCAAGACGAGCCTGACTCGCGTCCTGTCCGGCGCCCGGCCGGCCGATGCCGGCGAGATCGAGATCGATGGCAAGCCGGCGACGATCGCCAACCCGCGCGATGCCAAGGCCTACGGCATCGAGACGATCTATCAGACCCTGGCCCTCGCCGACAACGTCGACGCGGCGGCGAACATGTTCCTCGGCCGGGAGATCACGTCGCGCTTCGGGACGCTCGACGATTCGGCGATGGAGTCCGAGACCCGCAAGGTGATGAACCGCCTGAACCCGAACTTCAAGAACTTCAAGTCACCGGTCATGTCCCTGTCGGGCGGCCAGCGCCAGTCTGTGGCAATCGCCCGGGCGATCCACTTCAACGCCCGGATCCTGATCATGGACGAGCCGACGGCCGCCCTCGGGCCGGCCGAGACGGCGCAGGTCCGGAACCTGGTGAAAGGGCTCAAGAACGAGGGCATCGGGATCTTCCTGATCAGCCACGACATCCATGATGTCTTCGACCTGGCGGACCGGATCAGCGTCATGTACCACGGCCGGATCGTCGATACGGTCGACAAGAACGCGGCCACGACCGACGAGATCCTCGGCATGATCATCCTCGGCAAGAAGCCGGGCGAGGCGACGAGCGAGGAACTGGCAACGCTCCACGCCTGAGGACGCCGCGACGTCGATGGGGCACGGCCGTCGCGCTCGATCGCCGGGCAGTGGAAGCCCGGTCGGCTCGCGTCAGGGCGTCCGGTGGAAGGTCGGCGCAAGCGCCGGATAGAGCCCGCGGTACCTGGCATGTGCCTCCCGATACGCCGCCCGGTCCGGCCCCGGTTGCGCTACCGGACGTGCGCTCGTCAGCGCGCCCGCGGCGTCGGCGACGGTCGAGAACCAGCCGCCTCCGACGGCCGCCAGGAGGGCCGCTCCGAACGCCGCACCCTCGGTCGTGGCGACGGTCGCGATCTCGGCCTCGAGCACGTCGGCGAGGATCTGGCGCCACACCGGACTGGCCGTGCCGCCGCCGGACGCCCGGATCACCTCCGGCGCCGGCATCCCGGCGGCGGTCATCAGGTCGAGGCCATCGCGCAGTCCGAACGCCACCCCCTCGAGGACCGCCCGGGTCAGGTGGCGCCGTTCATGGCCGATCGTCAAGCCGATGAACCCGCCCCGGGCGAGCGGGTCCGGGTGCGGGCTGCGCTCGCCCGTGAGGTACGGCAGGAAGAGGAGCCCGGCGCTGCCCGCGGGGACGTCGCGGGCCTCGGCCGCAAGATCGCCGAACGCGACGCCGGGCGCAATCGTGTCGCGGAACCAGCGCAGGCTGCCCGCGGCCGACAGCATCACCGACATCAGGTGCCAGCGCTCCGGCACGGCGTGGCAGAAGGCGTGAACCCGGCCGGCAGGCTCGAAGATCGGCCGGTCGGTCGCCGCGAAGATCACTCCAGACGTTCCGAGGGACAGGGCGACGGTCCCGGGATCCACGACCCCGACGCCGACCGCGTTCGCCGCCTGGTCGCCGCCGCCGGCCACGACCGGGGTTCCCGCGCGCAGCCCGGTGGCGGCCGCCGCCGCCGCCGTCACGACCCCGGTCGGCATGGGCCCCTCGAACGTCGGCGGGAGCCACGAGCGATCGATCCGGAGCGCCGCGAGGACCTCGTCCGACCAGTCGCGGGCGGCAAGGTCGAAGAGCAGTGTGCCCGCTCCGTCCGCCTTGTCGATGGCATGCTCGCCGGTCAGCCGGAGCCGGACGAAGTCCTTCGGCAGGAGGACGTGGGCAACGCGACGCCAGACCTCGGGCTCGTGGTCGCGGACCCAGACGAGCTTCGGGGCGGTGAACCCCGTGAGCGCGTCGTTGCCGGTGATCGCGATCAGCCGCTCCGGCCCGACGGCGTCCCGGATCAGGTCGCACTCGGCGGCCGTCCGCTGGTCGTTCCACAGGATCGCCGGTCGGAGGACCGCGTCCGAGGCGTCGAGCAGCACGGCCCCGTGCATCTGGCCGCTCAGGCCGATCGCCGTGATCTCGGCGGTGTCCACTCCTGTCGTGGCCACAAGCGCCTGGATCGCCGCAACGGTCCCCGTCCACCAGAGCGCCGGGTCCTGCTCGCTCCAGAGCGGCCTGGGGACGGCGTACGGGTAGTCGGCGACGCCGGTGCCGCGCACGACTCCCGCTTCGTCGACCAGGACCGCCTTGGTCGCGGTTGTGGAGACGTCGAGGCCGATGACGTGGGCCATCGGGTCAGTGGCCGTCGCCCGACGTTGCGCACGCCGATTCGGCCGCCCAGATCGACTGGTTGACGACGTTCTCGAGGAGCTCCTGGTGACCGGACACCGGCCGCGGGTCGATCGCCCCGGCCGCGACCTTCGCTTCCAGCGTCTCGAGCGTCTCGGACCCATCGAGGATCGCGGCGCCAAGGGAGCCGTTCCAGCCGGCGTAGCGCTGGTCCTTGCGATCTGCGAGCTCGCCTCTCTCGACGAGGTCGGCGGCGACGAGGAGCGCCCGGGCGAGCGTGTCCAGGGCGCCGATGTGGGCATGGAACAGGTCGGTCCGGTGGCTGCTCTGGCGACGGAGCTTGGCGTCGAAGTTGAAGCCGCCGGGGGCGATTCCGCCGTGCACGAGGATCTCGTAGAGCGGGAGCGCGAGGTCCTCGACCGAGTTCGGGAACTGGTCGGTATCCCAACCGTTCTGCGGGTCGCCCCGGTTGGCGTCGATGCTGCCGAGGATGCCGT
This sequence comes from Candidatus Limnocylindrales bacterium, assembly GCA_046595595.1. Taxonomy (GTDB): domain Bacteria; phylum Chloroflexota; class Limnocylindria; order Limnocylindrales; family CSP1-4; genus CF-46. The sequence goes on along the minus strand of JBKJOK010000027.1, from coordinate 1,187 downwards.
TGGCCACGGCGAAGGCGACCTCATGGTGGAAGCTGTGACCGGCCAGGGTCGCGTGATTCGCCTCGATGTTGACGCGAAGCTCGCCTTCGAGTCCATGCTTGACCAGGAAGCCGTGGACGGTGGCGACGTCGTAGTCGTACTGATGCTTCGTCGGCTCCATGGGCTTCGGCTCGATCAGGAGCTGACCCTCGAATCCGATCTTGTGCTTGTGCTCCACGACGAGGTGCAGGAAGCGGGCCAGCTGGGCGCCCTCGCGCCGAAGGTCCGTGTTGAGCAGGGTGTCGTATCCCTCGCGACCACCCCACATGACGTAGTTTTCGCCGCCGAGTCGCTTCGTGACGTCGAGCATGTGCTTGACCTGCGCCGCGGCGTAGGCGAAGACCTCCGGATCGGGATTGGTCGCCGCTCCGGCCTGGTAGCGCGGGTGCGTGAACAGGTTGGCCGTGCCCCACAACAGCCGGACGCCCGTCCGCTCCTGGTAGCCCAGCGCGTCGTCGGCGAGCGCGTCGAGGTTCGAGCGGAACTCGGCGAAGTTCGCCCCGTCGGGCGCCACGTCACGGTCATGGAAGCAGTACCAGGGGGTGCCGAGCTTGGTGAAGAACTCGAATGCCACGGCCATCCGTGTGCGTGCCGCGTCCATCTCGTCCAGGGCCGGATCGAGCCATGGCCGATCCATGCTCCCCGATCCGAACATGTCCGTTCCCGGCCAGGCGAACGAGTGCCAGAAGCAGACGCCCGGCCGAAGGTGGTCCTCCATCCGTTTGCCGAGGACCAGCCGGTCGGGCTCGTAGGCCTTGAAACTCAACGCGTCAGTCGATCCGGGCCCGCCGAACGGGATCCGGCCCGTCACGTCGGCGAAGAACGCGTCGACCACTGTCCGAATCCTCCTCTCGACGACGTTCCGAGCCGCCGGTCCCTGCCACATCTGCGCTCCGCGGAGCGTACCAGTCCGTGCAGGCGCCCGAGCCCTCCGGGGGTGCCGGGATGCGTCGGGTTTCCTATCCTGTGGCCATGACCAACGTCGATCTCGAGACCCCGCCCCTCGCCCCGGATGGGCTCCCGGTCGATCCCGGGCTGATCGAGGAGGCCGCCGCCCTCGACGAGGCGGCGGCGACGGCGCGCCACGCCGCGCTCGCGGAGGAGATCGACGCCGCGAACGAGGCCTACTACGCGTCCGATGCACCGCT
>JBKJOK010000351.1:0-5925 GCA_046595595.1 Candidatus Limnocylindrales bacterium | reverse complement strand
TGTTCGTCGTGGTGGCTTGCGTGCCTTCCCGAGCGAACGTCTCGATCGCCGACCTCGAGCGTGCCTTCCCCTTGATGACCGGCCTCGCATTCGACGACGGTGCCAACGCGGACCTGCAGCGCCTGAAGCCGCTTTGTCCGCAGTCGCGCCCGTGGATCAGGAGGGTCAAGTTCGTGTCGATCTCGTCGATGGAGCCGTCGGTCCGGGTTCCTGGTTTCTCTTCGATGGGTGCGTCACCTACCTCTACGAACCAGGCTGGACCAACCTCCCGGAGTCGATCGCCGGGAGGACGGTATCGAAGGCGATCAGCAGCGATTGGCATCTCGTCGACGTTTGCACGTGAGGGGGCTCGATTCCGGAGATGTATCGGAATCGTGAGCAGCGTGCGTGGCGATGGGAGGATTCCTGCACGGCCGAGCATGCTCGAGGCGGATTCGGTACGGGAGCCGTATCTGCCGTTGGCGCACGGCGGCCCGGGCCCAACTCGGCTGTATTCTTCGTCCGATGGCTCAGCCACGCACGACCCCCAATCGACCTGACACGCCGGGCAGGAAAGCCAGTCCGACGGTCGTGCCCGTCGAAACCGCGCCGGTGAAGACGAGCGCAGCGACACCAAAGGCAGCTGCGCCCAAGCATCCCAAGCCGACTGGTCCGCGCCGGACCACGAGCAGACCGGCCTCGTCGGCCGCGACGCCAAAGGTCCCGAACCTCACGGCGCTCAAGGCGGAGCTGGTCGAGACCGTCCGCGGCCACTACCCACAGTCCGACCTCGAGCCGATCGGGCGCGCCTTCGATCTCGCCGTCGAGGCCCATACCGGCCAGCGCCGGGCGACCGGCGAGCCGTACGTGACCCACCCGATCGCGTCGGCCCAGATCACGGCCGAGCTCGGGATCGATCCCATTGCCGTCACCGCCGCGCTCCTGCACGACGTCCCCGAGGACACCGAGTTCGGCCTGTCCGACATCGAAGAGCGCTTCGGCCCCGAGGTCGCCCGTCTCGTCGACGGGGTCACGAAGCTCTCGAAGTTCAGCACCCACAGCCATGAGCAGCAGCAGGCCGAGAACATCCGGAAGATGCTCCTGGCGATGGCCGAGGACATCCGGGTCGTCCTCATCAAGCTCGCCGATCGGCTCCACAACATGCGGACCCTGTACGGCCTGCCGTCCGAGAAGCAGCTCCGGATCGCTCGCCAGACCCAGGAGATCTACGCCCCGCTGGCCGAGCGCCTCGGGATCTGGCAGATCAAGTGGGAGCTCGAGGATCTCGCGTTCAAGGTCCTCGAACCCGAGCGCTTCCGCGAGCTCGCCCGCCTCCTCGACACGCGGCGCAAGGGTCGCGAGGACTACATCAGCCGGGCGATCGCCGAGCTCACCCCGCGCCTCGCCGCCGCCGGAATCGAGGCCGACCTCCAGGGCCGGCCCAAGCACATCTACAGCATCGACAAGAAGATGCAGCGCAAGTCGGCCGAGTTCGCCGAGATCTACGACGTCTACGCGATCCGGATCCTCGTCGACGACGTCCGCGACTGCTACGCGGCGCTCGGCATCGTCCATGCCCTGTGGCGGCCGATCCCGGGCCAGTTCGACGACTACATCGCGGTCCCCAAGAACAACCTCTACCAGTCGCTCCACACCGCGGTCATTGCCCTCGATGGCAAGCCTCTCGAGATCCAGATCCGGACCCAGGCGATGCACCAGGTCAGCGAGGTCGGGATCGCCGCCCACTGGCGCTACAAGGAGGGCACCAAGTCCGATCGCGAGTACGACGCCAAGCTCGCCTGGCTGCGCCAGCTCATGGACTGGCAGCGCGACGTCAGCGAGTCGGACGCGACCGAGTTCGTCGAAGGGATCAAGCTCGATATCTTCCAGGATCAGGTGTTCGTGTTCACCCCAAAGGGCGACATCAAGGATCTCCCGGCCGGCGCCACGCCGCTCGACTTCGCCTACCGGATTCATACCGACGTCGGACACCGCACGATCGGGGCGAAGGTCAACAACCGCCTCGTCCCGCTCGACTACCGGCTGAAGAACGGCGACATCGTCGAGGTGATGACGACCAAGGGCGAGCACGGCCCGTCGCGCGACTGGATGAATGTCGTCCGGACCTCCCATGCCCGGGAGAAGATCCGCCAATGGTTCAAGCGCAAGGATCGCGACGAGAACATCGTCCACGGCCGCGAGTCGCTCGAGCGGGAGCTGCGGCGCCTGGCGCGCAAGACGATCCAGGCGGTTGGGGTCGACCGGATCGCCGAGCTCGGCCGCGCCTACAACCACGATTCGCTCGATGACTTCTACGCCGCGATCGGCTACGGCGCGGTCAGCGCCCAGCAGGTCGTCGCCCGGCTGGGCGTCGTCGACGACACCGAGGTCGGCCTGCCGACGGTCGCCCCGACCAACCTTCCGCCGCGGACCGGCGGCGTCCGGGTCAAGGGCGTGGGCGATCTCCTCGTCCGGTTCGGGAAGTGCTGTCACCCGATCCCGGGCGACCCGATCGTCGGCTTCATCACCCGGGGCAAGGGCGTGACGGTCCACCTCAGGTCGTGCCCGACCGTGCTGAACGAGCGCGAGGTCCCGCGCCTGATCGAGGTCGACTGGGAGGCGGCACCGGCCCAGACCTACCCGATCGCGATCCGGGTCGAGGCGTACGACCGGACGGGCCTGCTCAACGACATCACCCAGGTCGTGGCCGAGAACAAGGTCAACATCCTGTCGGCGTCGGTCAGCGTGAACCCGGACCACACCGCGATCTGCATCGCGACTCTCCAGGTCGCGTCGGTCTCGCAGCTCGCCCGGGTGATGAGCCGGATCGAGGGGCTCAAGGACGTCATCAACGTCCAGCGCGACCTCACCTAGATTCGGCGCAAGCGACTGGAACGTTGCCCTGTTGACCGGCAGGGTTGGACTTAGCTAGACTTGGTCCATGTCCGGCGAGATTGTCAACGTCCACGCGGCCAAGACCAACCTGTCACGCCTCCTCGAGCGGGCCGAGGCCGGCGAGGAGATCGTCATCGGCCGGGCGGGCAAGCCCATCGCCAAGCTGATCCCGTACGTCGCGCCTCGGCCGAAGCGAATCTTCGGGCGTCTCAAGGGCCAGATCGTCATTCACGGTGATTTCGATGCCGACAACGAGGAGATCGCCCGGGACTTCGAGGACAGCATCATGTTCCCGGACGATCGATGAGACTGCTTCTGGACACCCATGTCGCGATCTGGTGGCTATCCGGTGATCGTCGTCTGTCGAAAGTCACGAGATCCGCGATCGAGTCTGCCGCTGAAGTTGACGTGAGCGTTGTGTCGCTGTGGGAGATCGTGATCAAGCAGGGTACGGGGCGGCTCGACCTTCCAGCCGGGTTCATCGAGGCGCTTCGCGAGGACTTCCAGGATCTTCCTCTGACCGTTGCTCACGTCATGGCAGCACGTGACCTCCCGGCTGTCCACCGCGATCCGTTCGATCGAATGCTCGTCGGTCAGGCACTGAGCGAAGGTCTGACCATCGTGAGTGCCGACCGGCACCTGCCCGAATACGGTGTGCCCGTCCTGCCCGCCTGACGCCATACACTCCACTCGATGCCGAATCTCCAGGCCCCGCGCGGGACGCGCGACCTGCTGCCAAGCCAGACTCCTGCGTGGACCCGCCTCGAACGGCTGGCCGCCGATCTCGCCGCGCGCTACGGCTACCGCCGGATCGAGACCCCGCTCTTCGAGCAGACCGCGGTCTTCGAGCGCGGTGTCGGCGAGGCCACCGACATCGTCGAGAAGGAGCTGTTCCGGATCGCGCCCCGTACCCAGGAGTCGGAGTCCTGGGCGCTCCGTCCCGAGCCAACCGCCGGGATCGTTCGGGCCTACGTCCAGCACGGGATGCAGACCCTGCCCCAGCCCGTGAAGCTGACCCTGACCGGGCCGATGTTTCGCTACGACCGGCCCCAGGCCGGCCGCTTTCGCCAGTTCTGGCAGTTCGACATCGAGGCGATCGGCGACCCGGGGCCGGCGATCGACGCCGAGATCATCGAGCTGGCCGATCGCTTCTACCGCGACGCCGGGATCGTCGAGCCGGAGATCCGGCTGAACTCGATCGGCGACAGCGCGTGCCGCCCGGCCTACGTCGCCGAGCTCGCCGCCTACTACCGCGGCCACCTCGACCGCCTGCCGCAGCTCGAGCGGGACCGGCTCGAGCGCAATCCGCTGCGGCTCCTCGATTCCAAGGAGCCGGTCATGGTCGAGCTCGGCGCCGATGCACCGGTGATCACCGATCGGCTGTGCCCGGCCTGCGCGGAGCACTTCGCCGGCGTTCGTGCCCATCTCGACGCCGTCGGAATTGCCTATACCCTCGATCCGCGCCTCGTCCGGGGCCTCGACTACTACACCCGGACCGCGTTCGAGGTCCATCCCCGCGGCGCGGGCGGGCAGCAGTCGGCGCTCGGCGGCGGCGGCCGCTATGACGGCCTCGTCGAGCTGCTCGGCGGCAAGGCGACACCCGGCATCGGGTTCGGGCTCGGCCTGGACCGGATCCTGCTCGCGCTCAGCGCCCAGGGGACGGTGCCGGCGGCCGAGGCGCACCTGGCCGCGGTCGTCGTCGGGGCGGATCCGGTTGCGACGGCCGAGCGGCTGCGGGTCGCGACGATCCTTCGATCCGCCGGGATCCCGGCGCGGGCGGAGCTCGGCCAGCGCAAGCTCGGCAAGCAGCTCGAGTCGGCGGCGAAGGAGCGGGCCCACTTCGCCGTGATCATCGGCGACGAATTCGTGGACGGCCAGGTCCAGGTCAAGGACCTCGAGGCCGGGACGCAGAAGCTCGTCGCGGTCGACGACCTGGCTCGCGAGATCGGGCGGGCCCAGGCCAGCCACCGTCACGGAGCCCCCGTCGAACGATGAGCGAGGCGGACCGCTGGTCGGGCGGCGACTCGTACGAGCGCTACGTCGGGCGCTGGAGCCGGCTCGTCGCGCCGATCTTCGTGGACTGGCTGGCGATCGGCCCGGGCCGGCACTGGCTGGATGTCGGATGCGGCACGGGCGCGCTCAGTGCGACCGTGCTCGACCAGGCAAATCCGGCGAGCGTCGTCGGGATCGACCCGTCGGCCGACTTCGTGGCCCACGCCCGCCAGCGCGTGACCGATCCGCGGGCGTCATTCGCCGTCGGGGATGCCCAGGCGATTCCGCTCGATGCCAGAACCGTCGATCTCGTCGTAGCCGGGCTGGTCCTGAACTTCGTGCCGGATCCCGCCCTTGGGTTGGCCGAGATGGTTCGAGTCGCGGTGCCGGGCGCGACGGTCGCCGCCTACGTCTGGGATTACGCCGAGGGAATGCAGCTGATGCGCCACTTCTTCGACGCCGCGATCGCGCTCGACCCGACGGCGATGGCCGAGGACGAGGGCGTGCGCTTCCCGATCTGTGCGCCGGGGCCGCTGAAGCAGGCCTTCGCGGTGGCAGGCCTCGGCGCGGTCGCGGTTCGCTCGATCGAGGTGCCCACGGTGTTCGCGAGCTTCGACGACTACTGGGCGCCGTTCCTGTCGGGAGTGGGCGCCGCGCCGGCGTTCGCGATGCGCCTCGACGAGGAGCATCGCAACGCGATCCGCGATCGCCTCCGGGCGACGCTCTCGACGGAGGCCGACGGCTCGATCCACCTCAGCGCCCGGGCATGGGCGGCTCGGGGGACCCGCGCGTAGCCGGTGCTCGGCGCCCACGGCCCGGCCCCGGCGACTCCCGTACGATAGGTCGGCCATGACCGACTCACCACCTTCCGACCGGGCCGCGACCGACGCGCCCGCCGACCCCCTCGCAACCGAGGCGCCCGCCGACCATCTCGCGACGCCCTACCGGACCCACACCTGCGGCGCCCTCCGCGCCTCCGACGCCGGCTCGACCGTCCGTCTGTCGGGCTGGGTCCATCGCCGGCGCGACCACGGCCAGCTGATCTTCCTCGACCTGCGC
>JBKJOK010000163.1:0-4560 GCA_046595595.1 Candidatus Limnocylindrales bacterium | reverse complement strand
CTCGGGTTCAACATCGAGGGCCCGTTCATCTCGGCCGCCCGCAAGGGCGCCCACAACCCCGAGTTCCTGGCGGTGCCGGCAGACACTCCATGGAGCGAGATCGAGCCGCTGATCGACGGACTGCGCCTCACGACCGTCGCTCCGGAGATCCCCGGTGGCCTCGAGCTGATCCGGCGCCTGACCGGGCTCGGCGTCCGGGTCGCGATCGGGCACTCCGCGGCCGACCTCGCGGGTGCACGCGCCGGCTACGACGCGGGCGGCACGACGACGACCCACCTGTTCAACGCGATGACCGGGGTCGAGCATCGCGCGCCGGGCGTGGCGGTCGTCGCCCTGACCCGCGACGACGTCTTCGTGGAGCTGATCGCCGACGGCGAGCACGTTGACCCTTCGCTCTGGCCCATCGTCACCCGCACCAAGCCGACCGACCGGCTGATCCTGGTCAGTGACGCGCTGTCGATGGCCGGCATGGGCGATGGCCGGACCACGATCGGCGGCCTCGAGATCGAGGTGCATGGCGCGCGCAGCAACGTCGTCGGCAGCGGCACGCTCGCGGGCTCGGTGATCGCCCTCGACACCGCCGTCCGGAATCTCGTCCGGAGCGGCGCGGCGACGCTGCCCGCCGCCGTGGCCGCCGCGAGCCGCAACCCGCTCGACATGCTCGGCGTGACCGACCGTGGCCGTCTCGCCGTGGGGCAGCGTGCCGACCTCGTCGAGCTCGACGACGACCTCCAGGTGCGGCGGGTCGTGCGAGCCGGAAGTTGGTGCTGATTCACGCCTCCGCCAGGCGAGTCCGCGCGGCGCGCTCGACGATCTCCACGGCGTCGGAGATGGAGGGCAGCGCCCGTGCTTCGTCGCGCACCCGCTGGACGTTGCCGCGCCACTCGGGCTCGTTCAGGAGTGATCGGACCGCGGACTGGAGCCGAGCCGCCGTCAGATCGTCGGGATCGATCACCTGACCCAGCGCCCTGCGCTCCACGCTCCGCGCATTGATCGGCTGGTCGGCGCCGAACGGCACGACAATCATCGGGATGCCGTGCTCGATGGCAGCGAGGATGGTGCCGTAGCCGCCGTGCGACACGACGACGGAGCACTTCGGGAAGAGAAGGCTCTGCGGGAGGTATCGCTCGACATGAACGTTGGCCGGCTGATGCCCGAGCGATGCGGGATCGACATCGGGCCCGACCGTGATGACCAGATCGAGCGGCTCGTTCCGCAGTCCATCCAGGACGGCCGGGAAGAAGGGTAGCTCGTACCTGGGCTGGTTGAACACCGTGCCGAGCGTCGCGTAAACGACCGGTCGCTCCCGTCCCAGGCGCTCGGCCCAGGCGGGCAGGCGCGCGCCGCGGGATCGGTCGAGCGCGACTGGTCGGAAGGAGACAAGGTTCCGTGGCAATGGGAGGCTCGGATCGTGCAGGCCGGGCGGCGCAAACGACAGGATCACCTCGCCCGCGAGCGCCGCGAGCCCTTCGTCCGGGGGCAACCCGAGCGCCGATCGCGCGGCGTTGTACGGCTGTTCGACGGCCGCCAGGATGGCCGGCGTGATGAGGCTCGGCGATCCGACCTGGACCGCAACGGCTGGAACATCAAGCGCGTCCGCGGCAATCGGACCGCCGAACTCGGTTCGTTCATGAACGATCACGTCGGGCCGCCACGTTCGTCCCACGTCGACGACGTCACGCGCCAGCCTCTCGGCGGTCGCAGCGACGAACTGCTGAGCGAAATACTCCTCGATCGTGCTGCCGGGCTTCGGCTTCAGCTCGTCAGGGACCGTGGACTTGTCGGATTCGAGCCAGTTGAGGCCGGCCGCAAACGTAGAAAAACCCGTTCCCTGGACGATTGGCCCAAACAGCGCAGAGGTCGCAAACGAGACCTCATGCCCAGCGTGCTGGAGTGCGGTCGCCAGCGGCAGCAGCGGATGGAAGTGCCCGTACGCCGGCTGGGTCGTGAACAGGAGGCGCATGCGGCCCTCGGTGGGTTGTTTGCCCGACAGGATCGGGCACGCCAGCGGCGGCCCGGGAGCCGCCCCTGCGCCCGCCCAGCTACAGCTAGGCGCCGGGCTTCGTCGGCGCCGCGGCGGCCTCGGCCTTGTCGGGTCCCTTCTGCGACTCGAGCGCCAGGCGGGCCTTCTCCCAGTCGGCTCGGAACTGCTTGATCCCGGAGTCCGTAAGTGGATGATGGGCCATCTGCTGGAGGACCTTGAACGGCAGCGTCGCGACGTGGGCGCCGGCCAGCGCGGCTTGCGTCATGTGGAGCGGGTTTCGGATCGACGCGGCGAGGACCTCGGTGTCGAGGTCGTGGATCGTCACGATGTCGACCAGCTCGCGGATGACGATCATCCCGTCCTGGTTGATGTCGTCGAGGCGGCCAACGAACGGCGACAGGAGCGAAGCGCCGGCCTTGGCCGCGAGCAGCCCCTGATTGGCGGTAAAGATCAGGGTGCAGTTGGTCTTGATTCCTTCGTCGGCGAACGTTGCGATCGCCTCGAGGCCCTCTTCGCTCATCGGAACCTTCACGACGATGTTCGGGGCGAGCTTCGCGAACGCCCGGCCCTCGCGGAGCATCCCCTCGACGTCCTCCGCGATCACCTCGGCCGAGACCGGCCCGCTCGTGATCGTGCAGATCTCCTTGAGGACCTCTTCGTAAGTCGCGCCGCTCGTCTTCGCGAACAGGGTTGGGTTTGTCGTGACGCCATCAAGGACGCCCCATTTGGCGACCTTGCGGATCTCGCTGATGTCGGCGGTGTCGAGGAAGATCTTCATTGGGAGGTGGCTCCTGCGGCGTGTTCGTCACGAGTCTACGCGCGATGGACGCTCGGGCCCGAGCCGAGCCATCAACTGGTCGCGCCCTCGGTGACCTCGCTGCGCTCGATGGCCATCACCGGCTCGCCGAAGCGTTCCCCGTCGCCGGGCTGCGCGGGTCGCGCCCGAAGGTTCGGCTCGCGCCCATCGCGGACGGCGAGTGACGCCTCGACGAACCCGTCGAACAGCGGGTGCGGGCGCTCCGGTCGGCTCTTGAACTCAGGGTGGAACTGGCTCGCCACGAACCAAGGGTGGTCCTTCAGCTCGACGATCTCGACGAGCCGGCCATCGGGGCTCTGGCCCGACAGGATCAGCCCGGCGTTCTCGAGCGTCTGGCGGTAGCGGTTGTTCACCTCGAAGCGATGGCGGTGTCGCTCGTAGATGACCTCCTGGCCGTAGACCGCGGCGGCCTTCGAGCCGGCGGTGAGCTTGGCCGGATACAGCCCGAGGCGCATCGTGCCGCCCTTGTCCTCCATGTCGCGCTGGTCGGGCATGAAGTCGATGACCGGGTTCTCGGTGAACATGTCGAACTCGGTCGAGTTGACGTCCTTTGATCCGACGACCTCGCGGGCGAACTCGATCACCGCGCACTGGAGACCCAGACACAGCCCGAGGTACGGCACCCGATGCTCGCGGGCGAAGTGGGCGGCGAGGACCTTGCCCTCGATCCCGCGGTGGCCGAAGCCGCCGGGCACGAGAATGCCGGCCACGCCGTCGAGCCGCTCGTGGAGGTTGTCCTTCGTGAGCGCCTCCGAATCGACCCAGCGGATCTTCGCGTCCACGCCGTGCGCCCAGGACGCGTGGCGGAGCGCCTCGGTCACGCTGAGATAGGCGTCCGGCAGCTCGATGTACTTGCCGACGAGGGCGATCTCGAGGGTCGGCTTCGGAGCCTTGATCCGGTCGACGAGGGCGCGCCACGACGCGAGGTCCGGGGCCTTGTCGGGATCGCCGAGTCCGAGCTCGCGGACGACGAGGCGACCGAGGCCGGCCTCCTCGAACATCAGCGGGACCTCGTAGATGGTGCTCGCCGTCTCGGCCGGGATGACCGCGTCGGTGGCGACATCGGTGAAGAGGGCGATCTTCTCGCGGATCTCGTCGGACACCGGGTAGTCGGAGCGGAGGACGATCACGTCGGGCTGGATCCCGATCCCGCGCAGCTCCTTGACCGAGTGCTGGGTCGGCTTCGTCTTCAGCTCGCCGGTGGCCGCGAGGACCGGCAGCAGCGTCACGTGGATGTAGAGGACGTTGGCCCGGCCGACGTCCTTGCGCATCTGGCGGATCGCCTCGAGGAAGGGCAGGCTCTCGATGTCGCCGACGGTCCCGCCGACCTCGACGATCACGACATCCGGATCGCCGTCGCGGGCAACCCGCCCGATCCGCTCCTTGATCTCGTTCGTGATGTGGGGGATGACCTGGACGGTGCCGCCGAGGTAGTCGCCGCGGCGCTCCTTGGCAATGACCGCCTGGTAGATCCGGCCGGTCGTGACATTGGAGAGCTGGGTCAGGTTCTCGTCGATGAAGCGCTCGTAATGGCCCAGGTCGAGATCCGTCTCGGCTCCGTCGTCGGTGACGAAGACCTCGCCGTGCTGGTAGGGCGACATCGTCCCTGGGTCGACATTGATGTAGGGGTCGAGCTTCAGGATCGAGACCCGCAGACCGCGTGCCTTGAGCAGGCGGCCGACGCTGGCGGCGGTGATGCCCTTGCCCAGAGAGGAGGTCACGCCTCCGGTCACAAAGACATACTTCGCCATGGGTCGGG
>JBKJOK010000131.1:0-1477 GCA_046595595.1 Candidatus Limnocylindrales bacterium | reverse complement strand
GATGCTGCGCCCGCGCGATCGGATCCTGCTCGTCGGGATGATGGGCTCCGGCAAGACGACCGTCGGACGGGAGCTGGCCCGTCGGACCGGCTGGCCGTTCCTCGACAACGACGCGCTTGTCCGGGAGCTGACCGGGCGTGCGCCGGCGGCGATCGACGCTGCGGATGGCGAGGACGTCCTGCACGCGGCGGAGACGGCTGCGTTCCGGGCGGCGGTCGCCCGGCCCGGGCCGGCGATCATCGCGGTCGCCGGGGCCGTCGTGGACGAGCCGGAGGAGCGCGCCGGGCTGTCTTCGGCCGGTCATGTGGTCTGGCTCCGGGCGGACCCGGCCACCCTGCTCCGTCGCGTCGGCAGCGGTGCCGGCCGCCGGGCGGATGCGCTCGATCCCGCGTGGGTCGCGGCCCGCGTCTCGGCCCGCGAGCCCGCCTATCGCGCCGTGGCCGACCAGGTCATCGACGTCGAGGGGCTCCGCCCGGAGGCGGTCGCCACGGCGATCCTGCTCGCGCTCAAGGTCCGATCAACTGGCTGACGACTCGATCGTCGCCGACTCGCCGCTCGGTACCGTGGTCAGGGCCCCGTGAAGCTCGAGCGAGTGGGTCCGCAACCAGCGCCGCCAGATCAGGTGGTCGGGCCGGCGCGACGCCACGACCGCCCAGAAGCGCGGACCGTGGCCGAACACCCGGAGATGGACCAGCTCGTGGATCACGACGGTCTCGAGCGCCTCGGCGGGCGCGAGCACGAGCCGCCAGCTGAGCATCAGCCGACCCTGGCGTGACGCGCTCCCCCAGCGTGTCCGCGGATCGCGGATGGCCACCGCGTTGGGCGTCACCCCGAGGGCCGCAGCGTGATCGGCGATCGTTGCGTCGATCGCGAACCGGGCCTGATCCTTGAACCACGTCTCCAGCACGCGGTCGGCGCAGTCAGTGTCGCGCTCGAGCAGGCCGAGATGGAGCTCCGGGCCGGCCACGGTCACGATCCGGCCGACCGTCGAGCGACGACCGGCACTGGATCGGGCGATGCGCAGCCGGTGGAGCTCGCCGAGATAGCGGATCGAGGCCCCGTCCCGGAGACCACCCCGAGCTCGGAGCTCGGCGCGCTCATGGGCCTGGCGATCGAGATGACGCCGGATCCACGGCTCGCGCTCGCGCAGGAACTCGTCGATCAGCTGCTCCGGGTGGGCCCAGCCGCGGCGGGTCGCGAGCGGGATCGTGACGACGAGGCCGTGGTCGGGGTCGATGGTGATCCGCAGCCGGCGCGACCGGGCGGAACGGCGGAGGACGTACGGCGGAGGCGCCATCGGGGTCGATGGTGCCACACCGCCGAGATCCAGGAACGGGCGCCGTGACCCCGATCACGCCACGTCGGCGCTGACCAGGGCGTCGCGCATCCGGCCGCGGGCTCGGCAGATCAGCGTCCGTGTCGCGATCTCCGTCCGCCCCAGGTGGGCGGCGATGTCGCGGGTCGAGTGGCCGCTGGC
>JBKJOK010000235.1:0-3295 GCA_046595595.1 Candidatus Limnocylindrales bacterium | reverse complement strand
CGCGCGAGCCGGGCTGGGAGCCGCGGTCCTCGATCGAGGGCGGGCCGGCGATCATCCTGATCGTCGGGGTGAACGGGACCGGCAAGACCACGACGATCGGCAAGCTCGCGACGCGCTACGCGGGCGAGGGCCGCCATGTCCTTCTCGCCGCGGCCGACACGTTCCGCGCCGCCGCGATCGACCAGCTGATGATCTGGGCCGACCGGGCCGGCGTCCAGATCGTCTCGCATGCCCCCGGCGCCGACCCCGGTGCGGTCGTCTACGACACGCTCGACGCCGCCGTCGCCCGCGGCGCGGACCTCGTGATCGCCGACACGGCCGGACGGCTCCACACCAAGTCGAACCTGATGGACGAGCTCACGAAGATCCGCCGGATCATCGACAAGCGGCTCCCGGGCGCGACGCCCGAGACGTTCTTCGTCCTGGACGCGACCACCGGCCAGAACGGGCTCCAGCAGGCGAAGGCATTCCACGAGTCGGTCGGGCTGACCGGGATCGTCCTGACAAAACTCGATTCGACCGCCAAGGGCGGGATCGTGTTCGCGATCGAGCACGACCTCGGCATCCCGGTCCGCTTCGTCGGGGTGGGGGAGCAGGCCGGCGACCTCCTGCCGTTCGACCCCGAGGCATTCGTGGCGGCGCTGTTCGGCTGATCGCCAGGGCGGAGTCACCCATCGGGGCAGCTTGATTTCGCCCCGGCATCAGTTCGCAACGAATGAGCGTGGCCCAATCTTCCGTTCGACCCTCCGGCGCCGTCTGGGGATTTCGGCCACGCTCGTTCGTGCTGATCTGATCCTCCGCACGCATCACGGGCGCGAGCTGGCACCAGCTCCGGATCCACGACGTGCCGCGACCCGAGCAGCGGCCGTCGGCATCGGCGCGACTTTCGAGTTCCATTACGTGCGGTCGCCCGGTGTCGAGCTCGGTGCCATTCCATCGCTACCCCGATGGCACACGACCAGCCGGCTCGGATCGTCACACTCGACGCCGCCTGGCTCCGGGCGGGACCAATGGTCAGGGAGCGAGTGGCGGCAGTAGCTTGGCGGGCGGAATGGGCACCGGCGGCGGTCGACCCTGAGACGTTCGTGGCTGCCCTGAGGATCATGTGGGCCGCCGCTTCGCCGGCGACCCCTCCACGATCGCGTTCCTCGCTGCGACCGATGCTGCCGTGACGCGGGGAAGCCATGGACATGCCAGGCCAGATGTCGCAGCATTCGGCCGTGGCAGACATCAGACCCATTCGGACATCCGGATCGAGGCCCGACGTCACGGGATGGCTGACCGCTGCCGCCATCTTCTGGTTCGAAGCTTGGGGCGCAATGGGATTGGTGGTCATCGGGCTCGCCCCACTCCTTGGCTTCATGCACGGGACGTACCCGCCCACCAGTTGGTCAGACGGCAGCGCTCTGGGCCTGTTGATCGCGCTCGTCGTCGTCGCGGCCTTCGGCGCGATCGCCTGGGCGGTCTGGCCCCGCCAGTCGCGTCGTTGGCCACTTCTGGTCTGTGGACTGGGTATCGTCGGCATCCTCATGATCGTCGCGACGGCAGTGGTTCACCCGGCCGCCCTTCTGGCGTCCGCGCTTTGGCTCGGCTGGCCAAGCATCGTCCTGGTCCGAGTCGGGGTGGCGCGACTTCGTCTCTAGTGGCCTGGTGTGACGTCGTCGCCCCGAGCCACACGCAGCCGAAGTCGGAGTCGCCTCAAACCGTAGGGATCGCGGGCATCGCCCGAGAGTAGGGACCGCGGGACCATGCGCTACACTCACCGGGCTTCGGTGCGTCAGAACCCGCGCACCACCCGGACGGCGCCGCATTCGCGCGACCCTGACCGGCTCATCACCCACGGAGTCCCGAGCCGAACCATGTTCGACAGCCTGAGCGAACGCCTCCGCAAGACGCTCTCCGACCTGACCGGCCGCGGCCGGATCAGCGAGGCGGACGTCGATGCCGCGATGCGCGAGATCCGGCTCAGCCTGCTCGAGGCCGACGTCAACTTCAAGGTGGTCAAGGACTTCGTCGGCCGCGTCCGCGAGCAGGCGATCGGCGGCGAGATCCTCCAGAGCCTGACCGCCGGCCAGCAGATCGTGAAGATCGTCAACGACGAGCTGGTTGCGCTGCTCGGCGCGGGGGACCGCACATTCCACCTCACGGGCAATCCAGCGGTGATCGCGATGGTCGGGCTCCAGGGCTCGGGCAAGACGACCTCGTCGGCCAAGCTCGCCCGGCATCTCGTCCGCCAGGGTCGTCGGCCGCTCCTCGTCGCCGCGGACCCGTACCGGCCCGCCGCCGCCGACCAACTCGAGACGCTCGGCAAGGCGCTCGACATCCCGGTCCACCGGTCGCCGGTCGGAACGTCGGTCGTGGACATCGCCCGGGGCGGCGTCGAGGCGGCCCGCCGCCTGACCCGCGACGTCGTGATCCTCGACACAGCCGGCCGGCTCACGGTCGACACGGAGCTCATGGCCGAGATCGCTGCCGTCAACGACGCGGTCAAGCCGGTCGAGACCCTCCTCGTCGTCGATGCGATGACCGGACAGGAGGCCGTCGCTGTCGCGACCGCGTTCAAGGAGGCCGTCCCGCTGACCGGCCTGATCCTGACCAAGATCGACGGCGACGCCCGCGGTGGCGCGGCCCTCTCGATCAGCGCCGTGACCGGACTCGCGGTGAAGTTCATGGGCACCGGCGAGAAGACCGACGCCCTCGAGGTGTTCCACCCGGACCGCCTCGCCGGCCGGATCCTCGGCATGGGCGATGTGATGACCCTCGTCGAGCGGGCCCAGGAGCACGTCGACGAGAAGCAGGCGGCGAAGCTCGAGGAGAAGCTCCGGAAGGCCCAGTTCTCCCTCGAGGACTTCCTCGAACAGATCCAGCAGGTCCAGAAGATGGGCCCGATGGGCCAGCTGATGGGCATGATCCCGGGCATGGGCGGGATGGCCAAGGACGCCCAGGCCGCCGTCGACCGGGGCGATCTGCGTCGGGTCGAGGCGATCATCCGGGCGATGACCCCGCGCGAGCGGCGCGACCCCCAGATCCTCAACGGCTCGCGGCGGCGCCGGATCGCCACCGGCGCCGGAACGGACCTGACCGAGGTCAACCGACTGATCAAGCAGCATGCGGAGCTCTCCAAGCTGATGAAGCAGCTCGCGGGGGGCGGCGGTCGGAAGGCCGCGATGGCCGGCCTGATGGGCCGGCGGTAAGGGGAGACTCGCGCCATGACCGACCAGCACGCACCCGATCCGCTCATCGGCGAGGACGCCGTTCCGCCGCCGGCTTTCGAGCCGGCCGGCACCCTGCCCGC
>JBKJOK010000227.1:0-5107 GCA_046595595.1 Candidatus Limnocylindrales bacterium | reverse complement strand
GTCGACTGCCGCTGGGTCCTCGGCAGTCCCGGGGCGGGTGTCGTCGCCTTCGCCGCGGGCCACATCCCGGGATCGATCCATCTCGACCTGGACGACGACCTCGCCGACCCGGCCGGCTACGGGGCGCCGGGCCGTCACCCGCTGCCCTCCCCCGCCGAGCTCGCGGCCGACCTGGGCCTGGCGGGCATCGGCGACGGCCACCTCGTCGTCGTCTACGACGACGTCGGCGGCTGGGTCGCGGCCCGCCTGTGGTGGATGCTCGACGTCCTCGGGCACGACCGGGTCCGCGTCCTCGACGGCGGGCTCGCGGCCTGGACCGAGGCCGGCGGCGAGCTGACGACCGACATCCCGTCGTTGCCCGCCGCGGCGCTCCATCTCGGTGATCGCTGGGAGCGGGTGATCTCGCGCGAGGAGCTGCGTGACCGTCTCGGATCGGTTGTCCTCCTCGATGCCCGCGGCGCCCCGCGCTACCGCGGCGAGACCGAGCCGATCGATCCGGTCGCGGGCCACATCCCGACCGCGCGCAACGCCCCGATCGAGGGCAACCTCGTCGGCCCGGGCGGGGCGTTCCTGCCGCCCGCTGACCTCGCGGCGCACTTCCGCGAACTGGGAGCTGACGGATCCGCTGGCCCGGTCGTCACGTCGTGCGGCAGCGGCGTCTCAGCCCTCCATCACGCGCTGGCGATGCGCGTCGCCGGCCTGCCCGACCCGATCCTGTACGTCGGCTCGTACAGCGACTGGTCGCGGTCCGGCGAGACGGTCGCGACGGGCCCCGAGCCGGGCTCGCCCTCGTCCTGAGCGGTCAGCTCACAGTCGGCCGGCCGCCAAGCCGCTTCTCCTCGTACATGAGTGCGTCGGCCCGGACCAACAACTGTTCGAGCGACTCCGACGAGCCTGGATCGAAGGCCGCCACTCCCGCGCTTGCCCAGAGTCTGTAGGGAGCGCCTACCCGCTCGTTGCAAGCGGTGAGCCCTTGGTGCAGACGCGTGATCGCCTCGTGACCATCCGCTGCGCCGATGAGCATGACCGCGAACTCGTCGCCCCCCATCCGGGCAATGACGTCCGAGCCACGAAAGGCGTCCCCCAACAGGCCCGCGAACTCTTGAAGGGCGGCGTCGCCGACGTCGTGACCAAGCCGGTCGTTGATGAGCTTGAAGTCGTCCAGGTCCAGGTAAGCCAGCGTGGCCGGCAGATCGCGCCCCCGGCAGATTTCGAGAATGTCAGCCCCAAGCAATTCGAAGCCGCGTCGATTGGTGAGCCCCGTCAGCTCGTCCTCGGTGGCCAGATGGATGGCCGCGATCTCCCGCTCGATCATCTCGGCGAGATCGCGCAGCAGGCCCATGTCATTGGCTGAGAGCTCCCGCGGCTCCCGGTCGATGATGCACAGCGCCCCGAGCTTGGCGCCGCCCGGTCCCTCGATCGGGCAGCCGGCATAGAAGCGGATCTCGGGCGCACCCAGGACAAGCGGGTTCTCGAAGAACCGGGGATCGGTCGTGGCGTCCTCGACCTGCATCACCTCGTCGCCGAGGATGGCGTGGGCGCAGAACGAGGACTCGCGCGGCGTCTCCTGGACATCCAGACCCTGCCGCGACTTGAACCATTGGCGGTCGGCATCAACGAGGCTGACCAGGGCAATGGGCACGCCGAACAGGCGCTGTGCGAGTCGGGTGACCCGATCGAATCGTTCTTCGGCGTCGCTGTCGAGCAAGGCAAGTGCGCGAAGCTGGGCGAGACGGTTCGTTTCGTCCGTGCGCGCGCGGGCTGGATCCATCAGCGGATTGTCATCCAAGGTCGGCGGGTTCCGCAATCATCGAGCGGACCGGGGCACGCGGCGGGCGGCTCGTTGGTCGGTTCGGGCGTGGGGCGACCGAACGGACCGGCGGCAATCGTTTCACCATCAGGGAATGATCCGCTTTACTCGAGGTAGTCCTTGAGCTTGCGGCTCCGGCTCGGGTGGCGAAGCTTGCGGAGGGCCTTCGCCTCGATCTGGCGGATCCGCTCGCGGGTCACGTTGAACTCGCGACCGACCTCCTCGAGCGTCCGCGCCCGGCCGTCCTCCAGCCCGAACCGGAGCTGGAGCACGCGCCGCTCGCGGCCGGTCAGCGAGTCCAACACGGCCTCGACCTGCTCCTTGAGGAGCTGGTGCGACGCCGCCTCGGCCGGCGCCAACGCCCCCCGATCCTCGATGAAGTCGCCGAGGTGGGAGTCCTCCTCCTCGCCGATCGGGGTCTCGAGCGAGACCGGCTCCTGCGAGACCTTGATGATCTCGCGGACCTTCTCGGGTGTGACCTGGACCTCCTGGCCCTTCGACATCGCCTCGGCGATCTCCTCGACCGTCGGCTCCCGGCCGAGCTCCTGGAGCAGCTGGCGCGAGACGCGGATCAGGCGGTTGATCGTCTCGACCATGTGGACCGGGATCCGGATCGTCCGGGCCTGGTCGGCGATCGCCCGGGTGATCGCCTGGCGAATCCACCACGTGGCATACGTCGAGAACTTGAATCCCTTCTCGAAGTCGAACTTCTCGACCGCCCGGATCAGCCCGATGTTGCCCTCCTGGATCAGGTCCAGGAACGACATCCCGCGGCCGATGTACTTCTTGGCGATCGACACGACCAGGCGCAGGTTGGCGGACGTCAGCTGCTCGCGCGCGTCCCGCCCGATCCGGACGAGCTCGCCCTTGCGCACGGCCAGCTTCGTGTTGAGGGGAATCTCCGGATCGAAGCCCATCCGCTTGAACAGGTCGGCGTCGTTGCCGGAGGTCACCCAGCGCTCGAGGGCCGGGAACGCGACGTCGTCGCGGGTCCAGTCGTAGATCGCCCGGAGTCCGACGTTGTCGCGCGAGTCGAGGTCGCCGTTGTGGACGGCGAGGTAGGCCCAGTCGAGGAGGGCGATGAACGCCTCGGGCGTCGGAGTGTCGGTGTAGGCCGCAACGAGCTTGCGGGCTTCCTTCAGCAGGTTCTTCGTCCCGTCGGTGGTCGCATCGCGGCCGGCCTTGATCAGGTGGAAGTCCGGCGGAGCGACGAGCAGATCCTTCGCCGCCTTGGCGTGGATCGCGTCGTGGACGAGGCGATGGGCCTCCTCGCCGAGCGGCAGGCGGTGCTGGAGCTTCGTCGAGCGGGTCTTGCGCTCGGTGTCGTGGAGGGTCCACTCGTGGAGCGACACGATCCCCTTCCACGGCGCCTCGACGAGCTGCTCGCCGAGCTCGATCGCCTTGGCCAGGACGACCTCCTCCTCGGCCGTGAGAAGGGCGACCTTGCCGATCTCCTTGAGGTACATCCGGACCGGGTCGTCGATCCCGATCATGTCGGCGCTGATCGCGTCGAGCTCCTCGGCGGTCGGCTCGTCGACTTCCTTCGGGTCGAGCTTCGCCGGCGCCTCGCTCGGCATCTTGTTGTCGACGACCGCGCCGTCCTCGCCGATCACCTCGACCCCGACATCGCCGCCGTCGGCGATCACCGAGCCGTCGCCGCCCGGCTCCGCACCCAGAACCAGATCGTCGTCGTCCTCGTCGCCGTCGCTCGCGACCTTCGGCAGGACGATCTTCGTCGCGCGCAGGTTGCGGGTGGCGAGGCGGGCCTCCTCGACGTCGGCCTTGGCCCGGCGGGGCCGGGTCAGAACGGCCTCGACCAGCTGCTTGTCCAACGGATCAGCCATCAGTGTGCCTCCGGGGTGTTCGGGACGCGGGACGTGACGGTGGTGCTCATGGGCTCAGGCGCGAACGAGAACCGTGGCTTGCTCGATCTGGCGATCGACCGCTCGACGGGATTCCAGGTTCTGGCGCTGGAGGTCGAGGAGCCGGGTGACGGTCTCGCGCTCGCCGCGACCCTCGGCCGCGAGAAGCTCCGAGCCGACCCAGTCGGCGCGCTCGTCGAGCCGGTTCCGCTCGAGACGGAGCAGGCAGCGATCGACGGCGTAGGTGATCCGCTCGGGCGAGATCCGGGCGAGATCCGGCGACGGCCGGGCGAGGATCGCCTGGGCGAGTGCCCGGATCTCGTCGTCGAGGCCGGCCATCAGGGTCGACATCGAGAACGGCGGGTGGACGCCCTGGTCGTTCGACTCGCGCGCGACGACGATCGCCCGAAAGAGCTCGCGGGCCGGCGTCGACGGCAGCTGGTCCGGTCCGATCTCGTCGGACGCCCGGAGCTGCTGGTCGGGAACGAGCAGGATCAGGCGGAGGAGCTCCTCCTCGACCGGGGTGATCGCGGCCAGGATCCGGTCGACCGGCAGGGCGTCGGCAGCGCCGATGACGGCGTCGGCGGTGATCCGGCCCTGGACGGCGGTCGCGTCGGCGCGTCGATGGAGGACCTCGAGGACCGTCCGCTCCTCGACCCCCGACAGGCGCTGGATCGTCTGGAGGTAGGCGTCGCGCATGACCGGGCTCGGGATCGCCCGGAGGGTCGGCACGATCGCGTCGACGAAGCGGGACTTGCCGCCGGGCGAGCGCAGGTCGTAGGCCTTGCTGTGCTGGTCGATCAGGTACTCGACGATCGGCTGGGCGGTCCGGACCTCTTCGCGCCACAGGTCGGGCGACTCGCGGAGCACCTCATCGGGGTCCTTGCCGTCGGGCAGGCGGACGACCCGGACCTCGTCGAGCTCGACCCCGGTATCGGCGATCGCCAGCTGGCCGATGAGTGACTCGAGGGCCTGGGCGCCGAACGTCCCGGCCTTCTCGCCGGCGGCGTCGACGTCGTAGGCGAGCGCGATCTTCGTGGCGTAGCGGGTCAGGAGCGCGACCTGACCGGGCGTGAGCGCGGTCCCGAGCGAGGCGACGACGTTGTCGAAACCGGCCTGGTGGGCCATCAGGGCGTCGGTGTAGCCCTCGACGATGACCGCCTGGCCGGTCTTCCGGATCGACGCCTTGGCCCGGTCGATCAGGTACAGGGTGCGGCTCTTGTCGAAGAGCGGGGTGGCCGGGGAATTGAGGTACTTGGGCCCGTGATCCCGGCCGTCGTCGGTGGCGCCGCCGAGGATCCGCCCGCCGAGCCCGACGGCGCCGCCGTTCGCGTCGCGGATCGGGAAGATCACCCGCTCCCGGAAGCGGTCGTAGACACCGCCGCGGGCAGACTGGCGCGGCTGGGCCAGCCCGACCTCGACGAGCTCCTCGGCC
>JBKJOK010000357.1:0-3745 GCA_046595595.1 Candidatus Limnocylindrales bacterium | reverse complement strand
GCGGCGGCCGCTGCGGCCAGCACGCCGTCGCGGTCGTCGAGCGCCCGGCCGGCATCGACGAGGAGCTCCGTGGCCTGGTCGTACTGCCAGACCCGGAGCGCATCGCGGACGACGCGCGGCAGGCGCCAGGTGCCCGCCCGCTCGGTCGTCTGGGCGTATAGCGTCCGGGCCGCCGAGCGCTCGGCGAGGAGCCCGGTCTCGGTCGGCCGGACGACCCACGCGGTCCAGAGGTCGTCGTACGCGGCGCCGGTCCGCTCCTCGAGCAGGTCGATGAGGCCGCGCCAGTCGGGTGCCGCGTCGGCGGTCTCGAGGGCGGCCTGCGGACCGATCGGCTGGTACGCCGCCCGGCGCTCATGGATCGCCTGCCAGACCGCGCTCAGGTCGTCGGGACCGGCCCGCTCGGCCACGAGCGAGGCAAGCTTGAGAGCGGCTGCATATCCGGCTTCGTCGATCGCGCCGCTGCCCTCGGCGCCCGGCGCAGCCCAGGCGTTGAGCGGGATGCGGACCTTCTCGAGGGCGGGCGTCAGCTGGTCGCCGGTCACGTCCTTCTCGCCGATCGCAGCCGCGGCGCGCAGGGCGTAGAACGACGCGAACCCCTCGCTCGCCCAGCGGTCGGCCAGGAGCCCGCCGTCGAACCAGGCGTGGGCTGCCTCGTGCAGGACGACGTACGGGGTCGCGTAGTAGGCGATCTCGATCCGGCCCGCCTGCGGGTCGTACCGGCCCGAGAAGCCGCTCGCCGTCCGGCTGACGGCCTCCTCCACGATCAGCGGCTGGTCCACCGTCCAGGGCAGGCCGATGTCCTCGGCGAGGGCCGGCAGGGCCCGGGTGAGGAGCCCGCCGACGCGCTTCGCCCAGGCCGGGTCGTCGGGCCAGGCGCGGAGCGTCACCGGGATCGTCCGATCGCCGATCGGGATCTGGAGGGCGGTCTCGGTGTACGAGCCGGGCCGATCGGCGACGAAGTAGGCAAAGAAGGCCAGCGGATTGGCAATCCGGCCGGTGCTGAAGACGGCGTTGCCCGCAGCGTCGTCCACGGGTCCCCCGAGGCCGGCGGCCGTCACGTCGACCGCGAACGCGGGCGGGAAGACGACGCTGACGCTGCCGCCGGGCGAGCCCTCGCTGCCGAAGCCCCACGCCCCGAAGGTGACCAGGCTCTGCCCGATCCGGGTCGTTCGGGTCGGGGCGCCGCCGGGGTCGGCGATGTCGAATGTCAGGTTGAACTTGCGGCTGGCGCCGGCCGCGAGCTGCTTGCCGAAGTCGATCCGGAGGAGCGTGTAGGTCTTCGTCTTCTTCGTGACCCGGACGACCGGCCTCGCGCCGCTGCTCGTGACCTTGAACGCGGTCGTGCCGGGCTGGACGGCGAGGAAGGCGCGGTCGTAGTAGAACCGCCGGGTCTTCGTGTCGGTCCGACGGTTCGTCGCGGTCAGGCCGACACTCACGTGGACGCGCTGCTTCGCGGGGTCCACGACGTAGCGGGCATCGCCGGCGATCGTGAGCCCCGTGGCGGCGGCCGCGGTCTGGGCGGCGAGCGGCGTGTTCGGGACGAGGGCCGCGGTCGGCACCGAGAGGAGACCCGCGACGAAGGCGAGGGTGACAAGGAGGGCCCGACGGGGCAGCGACCGGGACCTCACGGCACCGCCTCCGCGACGGCAGGCCGTGGCTGCGGGACCGCTGGCAGGAGCTCCGCCAGCCGATCGGCGTAGCGCTCGATCAGGCCGGCGTTCCGGCTCGTCCGCTCGCCCGGGTCCGGGATCCGGCCGCCGATCCACAGCCAGCCGGCCGACTCTTCGAGGAGCTGGTCTGCAATCAGCAGGGACCGGGCGAGGGCGATCCCGAGCTCGTCACGATCGACGCTCCGAAGCGGCAGCTCGGTGGCAAGGACCGGTCGGTCGTCCTCGGCCAGCGAGAACTTCACGAACGGGAACTCATCGTTCCAGCGCAGGAGCTTGCGGAACGACTTGCGCATGGCGTCACCGATCGGCGGCGCGAAGTGGACCCAGCAGATCAGGCCCAGGCCCGGATCGAGGATCAGGGTGACCGGCAGATCGAAGCGCCGGCGGCCGTCCAGCCGCAGGTCCCACGACGTGACGCCGTCCCGGTCGGCTCGGGCATGAGCCGCGAGCCCCAGCTCGCCGAGCCAGTGCTCGACATCCGCCGGGTGGACGGCACCCGACTCGGAGGGAGGCATGGCGGGCAGTCTACCCGGCGCGGCCGATTCCCGACTCAGGACTCGGGCTGGCCGCCGACCGCTGCCTTGCGCCCGGCGCCGACCGCCGCTGCGTCGCGCTGGCCGTTGGTCGAGGACTCGGCCGGGATCGCCGTTCGCGTCGGCGGCTCACTCTTGCCGGCTGCAAGCCGGGCCGCGGCGCCGCGCGGCCGGGCGGATTCGATCGAGGCCCCGCTCTTCACGATCCGGCTCGGGAAGTCGGTCGCCTTCACGTCCCCCGCGATCTTGACGTTGCGCCCGATCCGGACGCCGCGCGGGATGATCGAGCGCTTGCCGACGACCGTGATCCCGGTGTTCAGGCGGCTCGGCTCATGCTTGTTCGGGGTGTCGAAGTCCGGTCCATCGCCGACGATCGCGCCAGGCCCGACGACGACCTCCTTGTCGAGGATCGCCCGATCGACCACCGCACCGGAGCGGATCACCGAGTCGAACATCACGATGGAGTCGCGAACGACCGCCCCGACGTCCACCCGGACGCCCGGCGAGAGAACCGAGTTGACGACCGTGCCGTTGATCACGCAGCCGTGGCTGATCATGCTCCGGTGGACCTGGGCCGTCGGGCCGACGAGAGCCGGGGCGCGCTCCTCGGACCGGGTGTGGATCAGCCAGTCGCGGTCGTACAGGTCGAGCGCGGCGTTGTCCTGGAGCAGGGCGAGGTTCGCCTCCCAGTACGACTGGATCGTCCCGACATCCTGCCAGTAGCCGTCGAAGTGGTAGCCGAACACGCGCGCCCCGCCGTCGAGCATCGCCGGGATCACGTCCCGCCCGAAGTCGAAGCGATCCTCGCTGAGCCACTTGCGGAGGGCCCGCTTCGAGAAGACGTAGACACCCATCGAGGCGAGATCGCTCTTGGGGTGTTTGGGCTTCTCCTGCCACTCGACGACCCGATCGGCGTCGTCGAGGGCGAGGATGCCCATCCGCGTCGCCTCCGCGAGGGGCACCTGGCGGACGGCGATCGTCACGTCGGCGCGCTTCCGGCGGTGGGCCTGGATGAACGGCTGGTAGTCCATCTTGTAGATGTGGTCGCCGGCCAGGACGAGGATGATGTCGCCCGCGTCGTGCTCGATCACGTTGAAGTTCTGGAGGACCGCGTCGGCCGTCCCGCGGTACCACTCCGCCACGCGTCCGCGGGCGATGTACGGCTGGAGGAGCTTGACGCCGCCGTGATTGCGGTCCAGGTCCCACGGCCGGCCGAGGCCGATGTGGTCGTTCAGCGAGCGCGGGTTGTACTGGGTCAGGACGACGACATTGGAAACGTCCGAGTTGACGCAGTTCGACAGCGTGAAGTCGATGATCCGGTACTTGCCGGCGAAGGGGACCGCGGGCTTCGCCCGGACGCCCGACAGGATGGACAGGCGCTCGCCCTCACCACCGGCGAGGATCACGGCCATCGTCCGTTTCATGGTCGGATGCTAACACTCCGGTTGGGCGCGGCCGTCACCGGGACGTGAACGATTCGTTACGGACCGGAGCCGTCTGAACGCCCGAGCGGCAACCTCAGACGAACAGGCGCGGGTTTCG
>JBKJOK010000143.1:0-8718 GCA_046595595.1 Candidatus Limnocylindrales bacterium | reverse complement strand
GATGGCGCCGCGTGCCCCGGTCACCGCGACGGCATGACGGGCGAGCGCGTCCGCCACCTGGACCGGCGTCCGGTCCGGCGCGAGATCGCGAACCGCGGCCAGGATCGCTCGTTCGGCGGCGGTTGCCGGATCGGCGGCAGGCCACTCCTCGAAGGAGCCGTCGCGGTGGCGCCGGGCGCCGCGTCGTTCCGGCGCGTCCTGCGCCGATGTCGCCCTCGGGACATGACCCTTGCCACGATCCCTGTCGACGTCTCGAGGCCCGTCCACGCCGTTCGCCGACTGCCCCGCCGGGCGGCTCCCGACGCGGCGACCGTCCGGACGCACGAGCAGTCCGCGAATCCACAGCCCGACGAGGAGCGCCGCCACGGCCACCGCGAGATCGATCTGCCACGCAACCCCGTCCATCGGAGCGACGGCCGTGACGGCTGCCGGGACCACGAGCTGCTGACCCGCATAGCCGATCGCGGCGGCCACGACGCCGCCGGCGAGGCCGCCGAGGATCGCGGCAACCATCCCGACAATGAACGCGACGATCAGCCACGGGGCGAGCGCGACCACCTGGTTGAGACCGAGTTCGACCAGGATGCCGAACAGCGCGCACGCGACCCCGACGGACAGGCGCACGATCGAGGATGGGATTCGGAGACCTCCGGGCTGGGGAGCAATCCGCGCCCATTGTGCCCGGTCTGCCCGGTCGGCCATCCGCGGGACGGGTCGATCAGCCCGCACGATCGTCCGTCAGAGCAGGGACTCGGGATCGACGTCGACGGTCCACGGCGGCTCGAGCCCGCCATCGAGCAGGCTCGCAGGGTCGGTTCCGCGAAGGACCACGTTCCAGCGCCAGCGATCGGCGCGCCGGGCAATGTAGGCCGGCGCCGGGCCGAGGACCGAAACATCGGAGCCGCGCTCGCGGGCGCGCTCGCGGAGCCGGTCGGCCATCGCCCCGGCTTCGCGTTCCGCGGCCTCGCGGTCCACGATCCCGACAGTCAGCTTCACCAGCCGGCCGAACGGCGGCGAGCCGAATCGCCGGCGCAGCTCGAGCTCGACGTCGTAGAACGCGGCGCCGTCGTCGTCGGCCACGGCCCGGATCGCCGCATGTTCCGGCTGGTAGGTCTGGATGATCGCGAGACCGGGCCGATCGCCGCGTCCGGCCCGGCCCGCCGCCTGGGCGAGCAGCTGATAGGTCCGCTCGGCGGCCCGCTCGTCGGGCAGGTTGAGAGCGACGTCCGCGGACACGACGCCGACCAGGGTGACGGCCGGGATGTCCAGGCCCTTCGTGACGAGGGTCGTTCCGACGAGGACGTCGAGCCGGCCCCCGGCGAAGTCGTCGATGACCCGCTCGGCGGCGCCGCGCCGCTCGGCGATGTCGCGATCGAGTCGGCCGACGCGCAGGTCCGGAAAGCGCCGCCGGACCTCGTCCTCGACCCGCTGCGTGCCGCCGCCGAGGAACCGGATCCGGGGCGACTGGCAATTCGGGCAGCGGGTCGCGATCGGCGTCGCCCGGCCGCAGTGGTGGCAGCGCAGGGTCGTGCCGGCCTGGTGGTAGACGAGCGGCCGCTCGCAGTCCGGGCAGGCCTGGACGTGGCCGCAGTCGCGGCACAGGACGACCGACGCGGTCCCGCGCCGGTTCAGGGTCAGGATCGCCTGGTCGCCCGCGACGAGATCGAGGGCCGTGATCGCCTCGACCAGTCGGTCCGAGAGGAGGCCGCGGTTGCCGGCCCTGAGCTCCTCGCGCAGGTCGATGACCTCGACGACCGGACGGGCGCCCGTGGGGCGGCTCGGCAGGACGACCCGACGATACGTGCCGTCGCGGGCCCGGCCGATCGACTCGACGGCCGGCGTCGCGCTGCCCAGGACCAGCGCGGCCCCGGCCAGGTCCGCGAGCCGGAGCGCCACGTCGCGGGCCTGGATCCGGGGCGTGCGGTCGCTCTTGTACGCGGCGTCGTGCTCCTCGTCGACGATCACGAGCCCGACGTCGCGGAGCGGGGCGAGGATCGCCAGCCGCGTCCCGACGACGATGTCGACATCGCCCGACCGGATGCGCCGCCACTCGTCGGTCCGTTCGCCGTCCGCGAGCCCGGAATGGACGAGCGCGACGCGCGCGGCGAGGTCCGCCCGGAGGCGATCGACCAGGGGCATCGCCAGCGCGATCTCGGGAACCAGGACGAGCGCCGGCCGGCCGCGCTCGAGCGAGGCCACGATCGCCTCGACGTAGATCGCGGTCTTGCCGCCGCCGGTCACCCCGTCGAGCAGGAGGGGCGTTGGATCGCCCGCTTCGACGGCCTCCCGGACGACCCCCACGGCCTGGGCCTGGGCCGGCGTCAGGTCAGCGCCCTGGGGACGGCTGCCGCGCAGGCCGACGGATCGTCCGGCGAGGGGCAATCGCGGCCGCTCGCGGACCTCGACCTCGAGCAGCCCGCGCCGGACAAGCCCGGCGACGGTGGCGGTCCCGTGGCGATCGCCGAGGCCGGCGGCGGCCAGCCCATGGTCGCCGCCGTCGCCGCGGAGCTCCGCGAGCAGGGCGATCTGGCGCGGACCCAGCGGACGACCGACGAGCCGCTCGCCTGCGGCCAGCGCGTCCGCCGCCTCCCGACCCGCTGCGCTCAGCCGGACCCAGCGCTCGTAGCGCGGCCCGACGCCGGCGGCGAGGAGCGTCCAGTCGAGAGTCACGAGGCCCGCTTCCTCAAGGACCCGGAGGCGCCGGACGAGGCCGGCCCGGCCCTCGGACGAGACGAGATCGCGGATCGGGCGCGGTCCGCGCTCCAGCTGGTCGAGCAGGTCCTGGTCGGCGGCGGCGACGCTCGTCGGGCCTGGTGCGGTGCCCGGCTCGGTCAGGCCCGCGGGCGCGGCGGTCCGCTCGGCGAGGAGCTCGAGGCGCTCGAGCATTCCGGGCGGCAGCATTGCCCGGATCACGAGCGCCGGCGGGGCGAGGTAGTGCTCCGCGATCCAGGCCGCGAGGCGCAGGGCGAGGGGTGGCAGGAGCGGCCCGTCGGCCCGGACTCGGCCGCTGATCGGCTTGGCCACGATCCCGTCGGGCGCCGGAGCGTCGCCGAGGACGATCCCGAGCGCCTGGCGCCGCCCGAACTCGACGAGGACGGCCTCGCCGTCGACGAGATCCGCGAGGCCAGCCGGAACCGCGTACGTGTAGGCGCGCTGCCCTCCCCCTCCCGCGGCGTCGATCGCGACCGTCACGTGCCGGATCGCCGGCCCCACGCCGTCATCGTGGCCGGCCGCGCCCGGACCTGGGGCATCGAGCGCGAGGTTGAACCCCGGCTGTTCGGTCATGGCACCACCGGCTCCGGCCCGCCGTCCCGCCCCGGGGACGACCCGGCCGATCCCCTAGACCCGGACCCGCCGGCGCGGGTGGCGGCGATGCTCCTCGGCGAGGATCGCATCGATCGCCGCGGCGGTCTGCTCAACCTGGCCGGTCTCGTTCGTCACGACATGGTCGTAGTCGTCCTGGCGGGCCAGCTCCAATGCCGCATTCCGCTGGCGCAGCTCCAGCTCGTCGGCCGTCTCGGTCGCGCGCGCGAGAAGACGGTGGAACAGGGCCTCCATCGTCGGCGGGATCACGAAGATCAGGAGCGCCTGGCTGACCTGCTCCTTCACGACCTGGGCACCCTGGACGTCGATCTTGAGGATCACGTCCTTGCCGACCGCGAGCGCCGCCCGGACCTGGTCGCGCGGGGCGCCGTACCAGTTGCCGTGGACCTCGTTGGCCTCGAGCAGGCCGCGCGCGTCGCGGATCCGGAGGAACTCGTCGCGCGACACGAACTGGTAGTCCACGCCGTCCACTTCGCCCGGCCGGCGGGCCCGGGTCGTCATCGTCACGACGTAGTGGCGCTCCTGCTCGCGACCGGACGCCCGCTCCTGCTCACGGAGGGCGTCGATGATCGTGTCCTTGCCCACCCCGGACGGGCCCGAGATGATGATGAGCATCGCCCCCGGGGCGCCGTCGATCGTGTAGTCCGGCCGGCCGGGGTCGTCCGAGACATGGATGTCGTCGGCGACGAGGTGCTCCGCCGGCTCGCCGAACGCGGCCCGCAGCGACACCGGCAGCTCGAGCTCGTCGGTCAGCGCCGGTTGCTCGAGCTCGTCGGTCATCGCCGGCCCTCCGCGCTCGACAAGGCGGCGGACCCGCCGGTCCGGAGCGACTCGAGGACGCCCTCGAGCTCGATCGGCAACGGGGCCTCGGCCCGGATCAGGTGGCCGCCGGTCGGCGAGGTCAGCTGCAGCCGCCAGGCGTGAAGGAACAGGCGATCGAGCGGCGACGCCCCGCCGACGGCGCGGGGACCCTTGCGCGACGTGCCGGTTCCATACACCGTGTCGCCCGCGATCGGGTGGCCGATCGCCTCGAGATGGACCCGGATCTGGTGGGTCCGGCCGGTGATCAGGTCGAGCTCGAGGAGCGTCCAGCCCGCGAACCGCTCCTTGACCCGGTAGCCCGTGGTCGACGCCCGGCCATCGGCCACGACGCCCATCTTCGTCCGATGGCGCGGGTCGCGCCCGATGGGTGCCTCGATCCGGCCCACCTCGGCCGAGACGTCGCCCATCACGAGCGCCAGGTACGTCTTCTTCACCCGGCGCGCCTTCAGCTGGGCCATCAGCGAGTGCTGGGCGGCGTCGGTCCGGGCGACCATCAGCAGCCCGCTCGTGTCGCGGTCGAGGCGATGGACGATGCCCGGCCGCTGGACCCCGGCGATCCCGCCGAACGTGTCCGCGTCGCCGTGGGCGAGGAGAGCGTTGACGAGGGTCCCGCCGCTGTGGCCCGGCGAGGGGTGGACGACGAGGCCGGCCGGCTTGTTTACGATCAGGAGGTCGGCGTCCTCGTAGACGACGATGACCGGGATCTCGGGCGCAGGCGCGAGATCGAGCTTCTCCGGCTCCGGGACGACGAGCTGGAGCGCGGTCCCCGGCCCGATCACGGTGTTGGCCTTCAGGGCGAGGCCATTGGAGGTCAGATGGCCGAGCGAAATCAGCTTCTGGACGTGGCTCCGCGACAGTCCGGTGACGTCGGCGACGTAGCGGTCCACCCGCTGGGTGCCGGCGTCGGCCGGGACCTGGAGGGCATGGGTGCCGGGCGGGGTCACTTCGGCGCCTCGGGGTCGTCCGGTTCGTCGTCGGCCCAGTCGTCGTCATCGGACGCGTTCGCCGGGGCGAACGGGGTCGAGGCCGGCGCCAGGCGGGCGGGCCCGTCCACGAGCGACGGCCGGATCGCCGCGATGAACAGCAGGAGGATCGCAAGGCTGATCGCCGAGTCCGCGACATTGAACGTGTAGAACCGGAGCGACCCGATCCCGACGTCCACGAAGTCGACGACGTAGCCGAGGCGCAGCCGATCGAGCATGTTGCCGATCGCGCCGCCGAGCAGCAGCCCGAGCGTGACGGTCAGGTACAGGGTTCCGGCCGCCCGGGCGTGGTAGACGACGATCAGCCCGACGACGGCGATCGACACGAGCCCGAACATCGCGGCGTTGTCCTTGAACAGCCCGAACAGCGCACCCGAGTTCTGGCCGAACACGATCCGGACCGTCTCGCCGATCACGTCGACCGATTGGCCGGGCGTGAGGGATCCCGTGACGAGGGCCTTGCTCACCTGGTCGGCGACGAAGACGGTCGCGGCGAGGGCGATGAACAGCGGCCAGCGCCGACGGCCGGCAACGGCGCCCCCGACCGACGGACGGGCGTTCGCCCGGCCGCTCGACGTCACCGGCGGCGCCTCGTCGGTCATCCGCCCGCTCCGCCAATGCGCCGGAGCGCAACCGCCACGGCGCCCGAGCCCAGGTCCACGGTCCCGCGCGTCACGTCGCCGGTGTCGCCGGTCCCATCCGTGGCGCCGTCGGGCGCTGCCACGCGGTGGATCGTGTCGGCCAGCGTTTCGGCCGCGACCGCGTCGAGGTGGACATCGACCCCGGTCCCGAGACCGGCGACCCACAGCTCGATCCGGTCGTCGAGGGCAAGCCCGGCGTCCTTGCGTAGATCCTGGATCGCCCGCTGGAGCTCGCGCGCGTCGCCCTCGGCGCGGAGGTCGTCGGTCAGCTCGGTGTCGATCACCACGACCAGGCCCTCGTCGTGGGCGACGGCGGTGCCCGGCCGCGGCGAGGCGAAGATCTCGACCTCGTCGGCGGCGAGGGTCACCCCGCCCAGGGAGACGGAGCCGTCGGGGTGGTACTCGACCACGTTCTCGCGGGCGGCGGCCATGATCGCGGGGATCGCCGCGCCGTGCTTCTTCCCGATCTTCGGCAGGAGCGGCTTCACTCGGCGCTCGACGAGATCGGACTCGTCGCCGATCAAAATCACCTCGCGGACGTTGACCTCGTCCCGGATCAGCCCGAGGAGCGCCTCGCGGTCGGGGAGCTCGCCGCCGGGCAGGGCGAGCCACAGGCGGGCGAGCGGCTGGCGGGTCCGGATGCCCGCCTGCGATCGGAGGACTCGGGCCAGCTCGACCGCGCGTCGGACGTTGGCCATCGCGGTCTCGAGCGCCTTGTCCCGGAACGACGCCGTCGCATCCGCCGGCCACGGCGCGAGGTGGACGCTGTCGGGCAGGGACGGCACCACCGACGTGATCAGGTTCTGGTACATCGTCTCGGTCAGGAACGGCAGGATCGGGGCCATCGTCTGGACCAGGGTCGCGAGCGCCGCGTGGAGCGTCGCGAACGCCGCGTCGCGCTCGGCAGCCCGCGCCCCGGCCCGCATCCGGTCGCGCGAGCGACGGAGATACCAGGTCGAGAGGTCGTCGATGAACGTCCCGATCACGCGGGTCGCCGCGACCGCGTCGTAGTCAGAGAGGCGCGCCCCAACGTCCGTCGCCAGGCCGGCCGAGCGCGACAGGATCCAGCGATCGAGGACCGACCGCTCCCCCGCCCCGGCGCCGACATCATCGATCGCCGCCCGCGGCACCCATTCCGCGAGGCGGGCGTACGTGACGAAGAAGGCGTAGACGTTCCAGAGGATCAGGAGCTCCCGGCGCGCCTCGTCAGCAGCGTGCCAGCCGAACGCGATGTTCTCCTCCGGACGAGCCTTGGCGAACATCCAGCGCATGACGTCGACGCCCATTCGCTCGGCCGCCTCGTCGAAGTCGATCGCGTTGCCCCAGCTCTTGTGCATCTGGCGGCCGTCCTCGGCGAACACGAGGGCGTAGCCGAAGATCGTCCGGAACGGCGGCTCGCGGCGAAGGACCGTGGACATCGCGAGCATCGAGTAGAACCAGTTGCGGAACTGGCCGGGGAAGCTCTCGGTGATGAAGTCGGCCGGGAACCATTGCCGCCAGTAGTCGGGATCCTCGCGGAAGTGGAGCGTCGAGAAGGGCACGATCCCGGCGTCCAGCCACGGATTGCCAACGTCCCGGATGCGCTCCACCGGCTCGCCGCAGGACGGGCAGGCGATCCGGACCTCGTCCACCCACGGCCGATGGGGGGTGTGGCCCTTGAACCGGTCCCAGCCGTCGACGGCTCGGCGCTGGAGCTCGTCGCGGCCGCCGATGACCTCGATCGCGCCGCACCCGGCGCAGTCGTAGATTGGCAGCGCCAGGCCCCAGTAGCGCTTCTTGCTGATCATCCAGTCGCCCATGTTCAGGAGCCAGTCGAGCTCTCGATCGTGGCCGAACTCCGGGATCCAGGCGATGCGATCGACGACCTCCATGATCTGGTAGCGCAGGCTGGCGTCCACTTGCTCCACGCTGAGCTGGTCGCGCGGCACGTCGTAGACCGGGCCCATGCTGATGTACCACTCGTCGACCAGGCGGAAGACGAGCGGCGTGCCGCAGCGCCAGCAGTGGGGGTAGCGGTGGTTGATCGTCTCGAGGCGGTAGAACCGGTCTTCCGCCTTGAGGTGCTCGATGACGGGCTCGGCGACGTCGCGCACGTCGCGACCACTGAGGGCGCCGAACCCGGCCAGGACGATCCCCGACTCGTCGAGCGGTGCGATGACCGGCAGCCCCAGCGCCTTGCCCAGCTGGAAGTCCTCGGCGCCGCAGCCGGGAGCGATATGGACGATGCCCGTGCCCTCGTCCTCGCCGACCTGGTCCCAGGCCACGACCCGGTGTTCGTAGGCGGTCGCCTCGAAGGCGGCACGGACCGCCGGCAGGTGATCGAACGGGCCCTCGTAGCGCCAGCCCACGAGAGCCGATCCGGCGACCTCGTCCTCCACCGTGAACGGACCCTCGAGGGCCGCTCTGAGCGTGCCTTTCCCGAGCCACAAGACGTCCTCGCCCTGGCGAACCTTGACGTAGCGCATCTCCTCACCAACGGCCGCCGCCACGTTCGAGGTCAGCGTCCAGGGCGTCGTCGTCCAGACCAGGAGCGCCTCGCCCGGCCGGTCCACGAGCGGCAGCCGGACCGTCAAGCCGGGGTCGTCCTTGTCCTGGTAGCCCTCGTTGACCTCGGTCTGCGACAGCCCCGTCCCGCAGCGCGCGCACCACGGCATCGTGTCGTGGCCCTTGATCAGCCAGCCGCGCCGGTGGCACTCCGCGAGGAACCCCCAGATCAGGTCGTTGTTCTCGTTGCTGAACGTGAAGTAGCTGCCGCCGACATCCGGCATGCCGAGCCGCCCGACGAGCATCTCGACCGTGTCGCTGACCGGGCCGTCGGGACCCTCGATCGTGGTGACCGTGGCGGGATCGGTCGCGAGCAGATCGTGCAGCCGGCGGAGCTCGTCGGGGTCGTTCCAGTCCATCCACATCCCGAGCCGGATCGACTGCTCCGTCTGGCGCGCGGCGTA
>JBKJOK010000160.1:0-3447 GCA_046595595.1 Candidatus Limnocylindrales bacterium | reverse complement strand
ATCGCGCTGGTCAGTCGGTACACGGCATCCATCCGGGCGCGGACGATCGACTCGAACGCGTCGAGGTCACCGTTCCGGGCCCGGTCGATCAGCGACCGGTCGATCGCGGGTCCGATGCGCGGGTCCCTCCTGTCGCGTTCACCCATTCGATGCCGGCCGAGCCGTGCCGGTTCACTGTGACGTGCCAACACCCGTCCGGCGCAACGGCGACGCGACCCGGAGCCGCCTCCGCTAGGCTCGGCGCAATGCCTTCGATCACGGCCCGCCGCGGATCCACGCTCAACCGCGATTACGAGCGCCGGCCCTACTGGCACGCCACGATGCCGGAATTGCCGTCGCGGCGCGATCGGCCGCTGCCCGACACCGCCGATGTCGTCGTGATCGGTGGCGGCTACACGGGGATCAACTCGGCCCGCGTGCTCGGCCGGGCCGGGGCGAAGGTGACGCTCCTCGAGGCGGAGCACCTCGGCTTCGGCGGGTCCACGCGGAACGGCGGGATCGTTCACCCCGGCTACAAGTGGGGCCCGGACGAGCTGATCAAGCGCTACGGCGAGGACACCGGCCAGGCGCTGTACCGCGAGACCCTCGACGCCTATGACCTCGTGAAGCGCCTGATCGCCGACGAGCAGATCGACTGCGAGTTCCGCGAGCGCGGCTTCCTCGACCTCGCCTGGGCGCCGTCGCACGCCGATCACCTGGTAGCCGAGGTCGAGACCCTCCGCCGGTTCGGCGTCGAGGCCGAGTTCGTGCCGAAGGAGCGTCTCCACGAGGAGATCGGCTCGAGCTTCTACCACGGCGGGCTGGTCTATCCAGGCAGCGGGCTGCTCCACCCGGGCAAGTACTTCGCGGGCCTCGCGGCC
This sequence comes from Candidatus Limnocylindrales bacterium, assembly GCA_046595595.1. GTDB lineage: Bacteria > Chloroflexota > Limnocylindria > Limnocylindrales > CSP1-4 > CF-46. The sequence goes on along the minus strand of JBKJOK010000160.1, from coordinate 2,587 downwards.
GCGGCGGACCGGGCCGGCGCCGATCTCCACGAGGGCGTCCGGGCTCGGACGATCCGGCGCCAGGCCGACGGGCGGCTCGTCGTCGAGACCGATCGCGGGGCGATCCTGACGAAGGAGGTCGTCGTCGGGACGAATGGCTACACCGACGGCGTCGTGCCGAGCCTGCGCCGCCGGATCATCCCGATCGGGAGCTACATCATCGCGACCGAGCCACTCCCCGAGGAGCTGGCACGGAGCCTGTCGCCGAAGGGCCGGGCCTTCTTCGACACGAAGAACTTCCTCTACTACTGGCACGTGTCGGAGGACCGCCGGATGATCTTCGGCGGCCGGGCGAGCTTCCGGCCGACGAACGTCGACCGGAGCGCCGCCATCCTCCACAAGGGCCTGCTCGAGGTCCATCCCCAGCTCGCGGGCTACCGGGTCGAGTACGCCTGGGGCGGCAACGTCGGGTTCACGTTCGATCGGATGCCGCACGTCGGGCGCAAGGACGGGATCACCTATGCGATGGGCTGCTGCGGGACCGGCGTCGCGCTGATGACCGCGCTCGGGACGGCGGTCGGGGAGTGGCTCGGTGGCGGACCGGCGCCCGCCCTGGCCGCCCTGACGTTCCCGCTCGTCCCTGCGCCCTACGAGGGTCGGCCGTGGTTCCTGCCGTTCGCCGGCGAGTGGTTCCGCCTCCTGGACAGGCTCGCACGCCGATCCGGTCGCTGAGCGCCCGAGGCACGCGTAGCCCGAACCCGACGCTTCCTGCCGGATGCACTCACCCCACGGGTAGTTCCTGGGCTGGGCTCCGATGAGTGCTCGTTGGCGACAGAACCGGCTCGGTCAGGGACGGCAGTGTGCCGGTTCGTACCGCGCGGGTGGGTATCCCGGCCCCGATCGTGCCATCGGGCGCGCCGCCAACCGCAGCTGAAACTGCTTGTGCTCGCGGTTGGCAAGGAACTACCCGTCGGGCGGGTGCGCGAGCATCGAATGGACGTACCAGGCCCCACCGCGGCGGGAGCAGGCGCGGAGGGTGGCGCCAGAGCACGGGGCACTACCGAACCACGGGGCACCTCCCGACCTCGGCCCGATTACCTGGGCTAATAGCCGCGGCAGGACTCTTACGGCAACTTACGGCCACATCCTGGCCGATCCGCGTGAGGATTCGAGCGTGGATCAATGTTCGAATCCCCGCCGGGCCTCGTTTCGAGGGCAACTTCCTGCCGTACGAGTCCCCGGGCGAATATTTGACCAAGTCGGCGTTCGTGCGCAGCCGGCGGCGCCGGAACGTGGCGCCGGAACGTGGCGCCGGCGGCGCCGGTATGTGGCGCCGGGCGCCGGCGGCGCCGGTACGTGGCGCCGATAAGTGGCGCCGGAACGTGGCGCCGGCACCCGGCGGCGGCCGCTGCGACCTTCGCATACCCTTCCCGCTCGTGACGATCAGCCAGGGCCCCATCCAGTACAAGGGCGAGGACCTCGAGCCGGAGCGCGGCCCCGGGCTCGGGTGCTTCCGGTTCCAGCTCGCCATCCTGGGCATCTTCATCGTCCTGACGCCGCTCAGCGTCGCCTGGAACTGGCCCACCTGGATCTCGGCCGGCCTCCTGTTCGCGGTGATCCTGCTGCTCCTGTTCGCCGGCCAGACGATCATCTTCCTGCTCCGCCTCGTCGCGGCCGATCGACGCGGCCGGCGACGACCGCTCGCGAGCGGCAGCAAGACGGTCGGCGAGCTCGAGGACGAGTCGCGGCCGGCCGATCCCGACACCGAGCCTGGCACCGATCACGACAGCGAGCCCGAGGTCCTCGACGACCGAACGCCCGATCCTCCGAGCGACGAAGGCCCCGTGCGATAATTGGCGGCCCGGCCCCAGCCGGTGGTCGCGATCCAGCGCCCTGGATCGGTCGAGCGGAGGAACCTGACGCCGTGCCCGTCCTGGCGACCTACTTCTCCGTCCGCCGCGGCCGGGACGCCTTCTTCAAGTTCTACATGCGAACGCTCTTCGCCCGGCAGGTCCGCGAATATGAGGCCAAGTACGGGATCAAGTTCCTCGGCTGGTACAACGTCGCCCATGGCTGGGACTTCGACAACGTGATCCTGCTCGATCTGCCCGACTACGCGACACTTGACAAGCTGGAGGCGGACGAGACCCTGCGGGCTCTCGGCCACCGGGCCGGCGAGTGGATCTTCCAGCGCCATCACTCGATGTTCCTCCGCGAGCGGATGGGACCCGATCTCGAATACCACCACTGACCGGGGACCACCGATGAGCATCCGCCGCACGGCAACACCACAACCAGACGATGGGAGGCGATCCGCGATGGACACGAGCCGGAACGATCTGCTCGGCGAGATCGCGGCCGACGCCGCCCTCGAACGAGGCGATTTCCTGGTCCAGTCGACCGAGCAGCTGCGCAAGTTCCTGGACGCGAACAAGGACCGGATCAACGAGCTCGGCGGCCTCGTCCTGATCGACGACGACCCGGATTACCTGTCAATCGCGCCCGACCTGACCTTTCGCAGCCGGACCCGCTATCTCGACGAGCTGACCGGCGAGTGGACCTCGGAGACCGAGGTGATCGAGAACGCGTCCGAGATCGTCGAGCTCTA
>JBKJOK010000240.1:0-10117 GCA_046595595.1 Candidatus Limnocylindrales bacterium | reverse complement strand
GGTCGTTGAGGAAGTCGCGGGTCAGCGCTACGTGCTCCAGGTCGCGCCACGCGACCGCCGGATCGGCGTCGAGTCGAACGACCAGATCGCGGCGTCGGGGCAGGCGAGCAGGAGGCGAGTGGGTCGCCATCACGATCTGGCATCCGTTTGCCACCGCCTCGCGGACGAGGGCGAGGAACGCGAGCTGGCGAACGGGCGAGAGGGGCGCCTCGGGCTCGTCGAGGAAATACGTGCCGCCGGGCACGAACCGATCTCGGAAGAACGCGAGGAACGCCTCGCCGTGGGAGTTGGTGTCGATCCCGGCCCCGTACCGTCGCTCGAGCTCGGCGAGCTCCTTACGGTACGACCCGGCGGCCAGGTCGCCGGCAAACGCCTCGCGATCGGCATAGTCGACCAGCACCTGGGCGAGACCCGCCTCGAGCTCCGAGCGCATCGTCGTCATCCGCCGGGCGAAGCCGAAGAAGTCCTCGGCCCGGAGGAAGGGGCCGCGGTGGGCCGGCTGGCCCACGACAGCCGCAGGTCCGCATCTGTCGCCGGTCGACCCGGCCGGACCTTCTGGTATCCTCTCGTCCGGCGCCGCGACGGCGCCCCCGTCGGCGGCCCGTCACGGTCCGACGACCCTCGCTCCGGCGTAGCTCAGTGGTAGAGCGGGCGGCTGTTAACCGCTTGGTCGTAAGTTCGAATCTTACCGCCGGAGCCACTTCCTTCCCAGACCCGCGGCGCTGCGCGTTTGCCTACAAGACGTTGACCTTGCGGAATCCGCCACGCCGACGATCTGGGCGTCGCCGACCGAATAAGCGGTTGGCGCTTACACGTGGTAGGGAGACGTTGACAGCACCAGTTGGGCTGGGCTTGCCCAAACCGTTCCCGAAACCGATGATCGATTGGTGAGCGGTCCAGCGCGCTACGAGAAGTGGATTGGCGGTGTTTTCAGACATCAAGTTCCGGAGCGACGGCCGTTCTTGACCCCGCGTCGCGCTGTGGTCGCGGCTGTGTCGGTTGCGACCTGGGTGTTCCTCCTGGCAATAGCTCCCTTGCCGCCGGCGCTCAGGCTCCCGGCCGCCACCGCGCTTGTTGTCACGTATCTCGGCGTGCTGCTGGTATGGCTGAGAACCTGGTCCGTGGCCATCGAGCGGACGCACGCCCGCCTCCGCGCACGCCCGGACCTCGGTGACGTCAGCCGCGGCATCATCTTCTTTGCGGCGTTCGTCGGCTATGGCATCGGATCCTTGATCCTCGCCGCTTGGTCCTCTGGCAGATCGCCCGCTGACCAACGTGATACTCGACAAGCCCTCAAGTGCGACAGGACAGTCGGAAAACGCGTGGTGCTGTCTGACCCCGGCAAGGCGCGAGCAATCTCGAGGCACCGTCGCGGGCCGCATTCGGGATCCGCGACATCGTGCTTGACCGAGCTGGCGGCGCACCCATCATTGGAACCACAACGACGCGACGCCTGTCGGTCCGCCCGAAGGAGGGGGAGGGATGCTCCACATCATGGCGGGGGTGCTTGTGCTCCCCGTCGCCTGGTGGCTCTACGCGCACTGCGCGCGCCCACTCCTCGCCAGCGAGGGCGCACGCCCTGTGGCGTTTGCCGTCGCAGCCGTCGCCGGTGTGATGCTGGTCGTCCTTGAGGTCGTCGGTGGCATCTTCGCCGCGCTGGTGCTGTTGTCGGACCGTGCGCTGACCTTCCGATCGCTCGCGCCGTTCATCGACTACGGGGCCGTCGCCGCTGCCGTACTCCTCGGAGTGGTGATCTTCGCGCCCGCGTTCGCGGCCCGCCTCTCAGGTGGCCCGGACTCTGAAATCCGGCTGCGCTTCGTCGTCGACGCCTTCGGGTCGAGGTGGCGGAAGGTGGCAGGCGACGCGACAGCGGAACGCACCGAGGCCGAGTGGCTGGCACGGTCGGTGTCCGGGCTGGGCCAGTCGGCGTGGCTGGTGGACGGCGGGCCTGCCGTGGAGGATTACCTCGAGGCTGACACCCCGTCCGAGGTTTCAGGGGCGCGAACCAGGATCGCCGACATGCTCGCCAGCAACCGGCCCTTCGACCCCATCAGTTGGGTGCGCCGACGCCGGTGGGCCTCACGCGCCGCGTCCGGCACCTGACGGGAGGGTTGCGCGCAAGCCCGATGGAGGAGAGCGCAGGAAGCGCGGCGTCCTGGCGGGCGACACCCGACATGGCGCGAGCACTTCGTCCCGCTCGCCGACCGCGCGATGGGCAACATGAAGCAATGGCTGCTGGGCGCTCTCCAGTGATATCTGTGACATGGCCCGTGCATAAGCGGGCCGACCGGAGGCATTGAAACCCGCCACTCGATCTGGCCTCAGCCGTCCCGGCGATGGCTCGGATCAAGCTCAAAGGCCGCCAACTTCATGTCGGACGATTGCGCAGGTCAAAGTCTTTTGGGCAGCGTCGCGCGATGACCTCGACTCATCCGCCCACCCTCGTACGCAGATCGAGGGACGGGCCGGCCGTACGAACGTTCCCTGATCAGCGCAGGAGTTAGCCATGGTCCGGTGCGGTCGCGGCCATCATCGTCGGGTCATGGCCATCGAGTCCGGCTTGATCAGCGCAATGACCGCGGTTCGCCGCCGTCTCGGCGCGCCCGCACGCGACGGGCTCGGCGCCCGATCGGGCGGTGCATTCGGTCCCGCAGACGCCACTGTCGATGCGCCTCGGCTTCGGCTCCAGGTGTGGCGTCCCGTCCTCATCGTCGGACTGCTGCTTGCCGCCGGCGCGGCGATGACTGGTGACGAGGACGTCGTCCGGGCGCCGCTCACGCTGCTCGGACTGGCGACCGTCGTGCTGATCTTCATCGGTATCCATCTCAACCGGCCAAGTCGGCCGCTCGCCTGGCGCCTGGTCGGGCTGTGCACCCTCGCGACGACGGTCGCCATCAACCTCCTGCCCCGGATCGGGCTCCCAGGTCTGGTGATCGAGGCCGTCCTGGGGATCGGCTACTTGAGCGGGATGGTCGGCTTCGTCCTGCTCGTGCGCGGCCGCATTCCGGGTGGCGATCGCGGTGCCTTCATCGACGCCGCGATCATTGCGACATCGATCGCTCTGGTGATCCTCGCGCTGGAACTGGCCCCGTTCCTCGCTGGCGCCAGCAACGGATCGTTCGCGGCCGCGATCTTCTTCTACGTTGCCCTCGTTGCCTCCGGTGCCGTGATCCGGATGTGGTTCCTGCCCGGCGCGCACCGGCCGGCAACGCGCCTCATCGTCTTGCTCGTGCTGACCTCGAACGCGATCTTCGTGCTCAACGTCCTGCGTGCCGTCACCGGCAGCGAGGGCCTGATCGGCCCGTTCATCTTCGCGGAGTTCGCCTCGCTCGCGATCATCGGTGCGGCGGCGCTCCATCCGTCGATGGCGATCAGCCCGGAGCGCCAGCCGGCGATGAGCGGTCCCATCAGCCGTCGCCGCCTCGTCCTTTTGACGCTCGCCCTGCTCGTCAACCCACTGGCGTTCGCGATCGAGTTCAGCGCCGGGCGCAGCATCGACCCCATCCCGTACCTCGTCGGAGGCGTGATCATCGCGATCCTCGTCGTGGCTCGTCTTGGCGAGGTCATGCGCCAGCTGGCGGAGAGCCTGCGCGAGCGCGGATCGTTGATGGAGCTGCTCCGGCGTCAGGCCCTCTACGATGGCCTGACCGGCCTTGCCAATCGGAGTCTCTTCAACGAGCACCTGTCGCAGTCGTTCCTGACGCGCGCGACGGATGGCATCCTCGCCGTCCTCCTGATCGACCTCGACGAATTCAAGGCGGTCAACGACACCTACGGTCACGATGCCGGCGACACCCTGCTGATCGCGGTAGCCGAGCGCATCCGTGGCTGCGTCCGCCAGGGCGACACGGCCGCGCGACTCGGCGGCGACGAGTTCGTCGTGATCCTTCGCGGCTGCACAGATCCAGCCATGGCGCTCGGGGTCGGCGAGCGAGTCCTCACAGCCCTGAATGAGCCGTACATCCTCGACAACCAGTCGGTCCGCGCTCGAGCCAGCGTCGGCCTCGCGATCGCCGGGCCCGGCGAACTGGTCCCCGAGGACCTCACCAGACATGCCGACATCGCGATGTACCTCGCGAAGGATCGCGGCAAGGGTCGGCTTGAGGTTTATCTGCCCGGGATGCAGGCGGCCGCCGTCACCAACCTCCAGCTCCGGTCGGACCTCGAGATCGGGATCAGCGAGGGCGACCTGCGCCTTCACTACCAGCCAGTCGTGGACCTGCGGACCGGTCAGACTCTCGGCCTCGAGGCACTCGTTCGGTGGCAGCGCGGCAGCGAGCTCGTTCCACCACTCGAGTTCATTCCGGTCGCCGAGGCGAGCGGTCTGATCGAACAGCTCACCGACTGGGTCCTCTGCGAAGCGTGCCGGACCGCCAGCCGCTGGGGTGACGGCGATGATCGCCCATGGGTGAGCGTCAACCTGTCGCCGAGCCAGCTGCTCCGCGCGAACCTCACGGAGCGGATCATGGCCGCCCTGGCCGCCACCGGCCTGCCCGCGGACCGCCTCGTGCTCGAAATTACCGAGTCGTCGATCCTCGACATCGACGCGGCGGGACCCGCGATCGAACGGCTCCACGCGATCGGCGTCCGGATCGCGATCGACGACTTCGGCACCGGGTACTCCGCCTTGAGCTACCTGGCCCGGCTGCCGGTCGACTTCGTCAAGATCGACCGCTCGTTCGTGGCTGCCCTGGCGAACGCTGGCCCCGAGGACGCGATCGCGGCCGCGATCGTCGACCTGGCACGGCGCCTCAACCTGACGACGATCGGCGAGGGGATCGAGTCGTCCTCCCAGCTCGATCGACTGGCCAGCCTCGGTTGCGATCTCGGCCAGGGCTATCACATCGCCCGGCCGAGCCCGAATCTGGAGCTCGACTCTGCCTCGGCGGGGCGTCGCAGCAGCGCCGTGCTGAGCTCCCTCGTAGCCCGCCCGGCCTGACGGGTGGGTTCGGTCGAGTCGCGATCGTCCCGGAAACGTCCCGTGCCGGGGTGCCCGGACGGTCCCGTTCCGATCGGGCCGACCGGCTACGGGGAGTTCGCCCACGCGACCGAGCTCGTCCATCAGGGGTGAGGCCCAGGGTCAGCCGCCGGCTGTCGGATCGGGCTCGCCGGTCAGCTGAACGGTCTGGTTCCAGAGCCGCCGCCGATCGGCAGGCGTCAGCCGCGTCTGCGGCGCCCGATCGAACGGCCGCGGTCGTCGATCCAGGAACAGCTGACCGGTCCAGCCTGCAGCTTCCGGATGGGCGGCCAGCCAGACGATCGTGTCGGCACCGTCCGCGGCGGACCGCAGGAGCGGCCCCATGAACCGGTGGAAGCCGGGCAACGACGCGGCGAGGCCGGGCGTGTCTGCCCAACCGGGGTGCATCGCGGTGAACGTGACGCCTGACCCGTCGAACCTACGCGACCACTCGCGGATGAGCGCCGTCTGAGCCCGCTTCGCCCGGGCGTATGCCTGCGGCCCGGACCACGAACCGGAGGCCGATTGGAGATCGTCGAAGTCGAGCCGTTGGCTGTACATCCCGCCCGAGGTGACGGCGATGACGCGGCCGGCGCTGGCGCGGAGGAGGGGGAGCAGGCCGGCTGTCAACACGAACGGCCCCGCGACCATCAACCCGAAGGTCGCCTCCAGTCCGTCGGGACCGACCGTGCGCTCGGGGAAGATCGCGCCGGCGTTGTCGATGAGCACATCCAGCCGCGACTCGCTGGCGAGCACGTCGGCGACGGCCGCCCGAACCGAGGTGAGCGAGCCGAGGTCGGCAACGACGGTGACAAATCGATCCTCGAGTGCTCGCTGGGCGAGGTCGTCGCGGACCTCGGCGAGCTTGTCGCGATCGCGGCCGACGAGGACGATCCGGGCGCCGAGGTCGGCGAGCGCGTCTGCGGTGACCCGCCCGAGGCCCGATGTCGGACCGGTGATCAGGACGGTGCGCCCGGCGAGGCTGCCGGCCGGCGGGTCGGTCCAGGCATCGAGCCGGCGCCGGATCGAGGGCCCGATCCGGCTGAAGCTGCCGACGACCGACAGCTCGAGCGCGGCGTCGACGGCGGTCGCGGCGACCGCCCGCGGTGGATCGAGTCTTGCGAACACCCGACCACCGTACAGCCTGAGCAAACATTAGACAAGCATTTGACAGATGATCCAAACGCCGGGATCATGCGCATGCCTCGTAGAGCAAAGACTGACAGCGCCGCCAACCCCGCGGCCTCGTCCCAACCCGGAGACGCCATGCCGACCCTGCGCGAGACGATCACGACCGAGCTGCCGCCCGCCGATGCGTTCGCTTTCGTGGCCGACTTCGCCAACGCCCCGGCGTGGGACCCGGGCACTGTCACGTCCGAGCGGATCGGCACGGGTCCGGTCGGCGTCGGCGCGCGCTACTCCCTCGGCGTCCGGATGCGCGGCAAGGTTGTCCCGATGGAGTACCGGATCGAATCGTTCGATCCGCCCCGCCGCGTCGTCCTGCACGGCAGCGGATCGGGCGTGGAGGCTCGCGACGAGATCACGTTCAGCGCGGACAGCGCCGGCTCGCGGATCGATTACGTCGCGGAGATCCACCTGACCGGTCCGATGCGGCTCCTCGAGCCCTTCCTCGGCGGCGTGTTCGCGAAGCTCGGCCGCGATGCCCACGACGGCATGACCCGAGCCCTCGACAAGCTGGCCCGGAGCCGGCCCGCGGGTCGCCCGGACATGACCGGCACGGCCGCTCCCGCTGCCGCCACCACGCCCGGGACGCGCTGACGATGGACATCGCGATCGTCGGCTCCGGGGTCAGCGGCCTCAGCGCGGCCTGGGCCCTCCGTCACGATCATCGGGTCACGGTCTTCGAGCAGCACGCCGAACCCGGCGGTCACGTGGCAACCGTGGACGTCGCGACCGCGACCGGTTCCGTCGCCGTCGATACCGGCTTCATCGTCTACAACGAATCGACCTATCCGCGATTCATCGGCCTCATCGACGAGCTCGGCGTCGCGACCCGGGCCAGCGACATGTCGCTGGGTTCGAGCTGCCGCGCCTGCGGCGTCGCATTCAGCTCGCGCGGCGCGGCCGGATTCTTCGCGGATGCCCGTCTCGCCGCGCGGCCCGGGCACTGGCGGATGGTCGCCGACATCGTCCGCTTCTACCGCGACGCTCGGCTCGTCCTCGATGGACCGCAACCGGACGGCCGATCGCTCGCCGATTGGCTCGTCGAGCGCGGCTACGGTCGAGACTTCCGCGAGCACTTTCTCGTCCCGATCACGTCGGCGGTCTGGTCCACGGCGGCCGGTCGGGTCGGTGAGTTCCCGATCGACTACCTCCTCCGTTTCCTCGACAACCACGGGCTGATCGGGATCGGGCGATCCGTGCCGTGGCGGACGATCCAGGGCGGTTCGCGTTCGTACGTCGCCCGCCTCGTTGCGGGCCTGCCGGGTGGCGCGCTCCGGACCGGGTCCACGGTGGCCGCCGTCCGACGCGATCCTGAGAGCGTCACGATCGGGCTGGCCGACGGCAGCCACGATCGATTCGATGCCGTGATCCTCGCGACCCACGCCGACGACGCCCTGCGCCTCCTCGACGGAGATGCCGATGTCGCGGAACGGTCCGCCCTCGCGGGCTTCGAGTACTCGACGAACCGGGTCGTCCTCCACACCGACGAGCGTGTCCTGCCGCGGCGTCGCGGCGCGTGGGGCTCGTGGAACATCGACACGGCCGACTGCCGCCGGCCCGGCGACGCCCTCACGATGACGTACCACATGAACAGGCTGCAGGCGATCCCGGGTCCGGTCGAGTACTGCGTGTCGGTCAATCCGGCGATCGACATCAGGCCGGAGCGGGTGCTCGTGGAACGCGCGTTCAGCCACCCTCTCTACACGTTCGGGACGCTGGCGGCACAGGGCCGGATCGGCGGTCTCCAGGGCCATCGCCGGACGTGGTACGCGGGCGCTCATCTCGGCTACGGCTTCCACGAAGACGGCTGTCGGTCGGGCTTCGAGGCGGCCGACCTGCTGGCCGCGGCGACCGAGCAGGAGCGTGCGGCGTGAGATCGCACATCCTCGAGGGTCGCGTCCGCCATCGCCGGCTCCAGCCGTTCGACTACGCCCTCGACCACGCCGTCTACTACGCCGCCCTCGATCTCGCCGAGCTCGACGAGGTGGATGATCGCCTGCGCCTGCTCAGCCGGAACGGGCGGAACGCGCTCGCCTTCCGTGACGACGACCACCTGCCCGAACCAGCCGCGGACCTGCCGGTGGCCATCCACGCCCTGCTCCGGGGCGCCGGCGACGACCCGACCGGCTGGCAGGTCACCCTCGTGACGAACCTGCGCGTTCTTGGCTATGTCTTCAACCCGGCGTCGTTCTACCTGTGTCGTGACGGCTCGGGCGAGCTGCGGGTCGTGATCGTCGAGGTCCACAACACCCATGGCGAGCGGCACCTCTACTTGCTCCGCCAGGACCCCGCCGCCGCTCCTGACGCCCCATTCCGGGCAGCCATGGCCAAGGACTTCTACGTCTCGCCGTTCCTCGCGACGAATGGGGGCTATGCCGTCCACGTCCGCGATAACGCGGGTCGCCTGTCGATTGCCATCAACGCCCACCACGGAAACGGACCGGTGCTCACGACCAGCCTCGTCCTCCGCCGCCGCCCGCTGACGGATCGGACGCTCCTGCGGATGCTCCTCCGCCACCCGTTCACGACCCAGCGGACGATCGGCCTGATCCATTGGCACGCCGTCCGGCTCTGGCTGAAGGGGGCGCAGTTTCACCGCCACGGCGCGGCGTCTCGCGATGCCCTCGCCCGGCGCGAGTCCGCGGGGCGCGAGTCCGGCGCGGGGCGCGACGTCGGGATCCGCCACGGTGCCGGCCACGGCGTTGCCTCGAACGGCGATGCGATCGGGGCGGCCCGATGAGCAGCGGCACGAGGATCGCCGCCCGCTCGGCGAGCCTGCCACTCCTCGACCGCATCGCGCGCCAGATCATGCTTGCGGCGGCCGAGCGCATCCGGGTGGGCCGGCTCACGATCGTGCTGCCGGACGGCAGCCGGGCAACCGTCGGCGAAGACCCCGGCGACGGCCGTCCCGGATCGACCGCCGAGATCCGGATCCACGACGAGCGCGCAGTCATCCGGATGTTGTTCGGCGGCGAGACCGGCGCCGGCGAGGCATTCATGGACGGCTCGTGGTCGAGCCCGGACCTGCCCGCCCTGCTGAAGCTGGCCGCTCGCAACCGCGAGGCGCTGGCCCTGACCCGTGGCTGGTGGCGGAAGCCGCTGCAGATCCCCCGGATCGTGGGTCACCGGCTCCGCCGCAACACCGTCAGCCAGGCGAGTCGCAACATCCGGCGCCACTACGACCTGGGCAACGACTTCTACCGCCTGTTCCTGGACGACACGATGACCTACTCGAGCGCCGTGTTCGAAGCGGCCGACCAGTCCCTCGCCGACGCCCAGCGAGCGAAGTACCGGGTCATCGCCGAACGGGCCGGGATCCGGAAGGGGATGCACGTCCTCGAGATCGGCTCCGGCTGGGGCGGCTTCGCCCTCCACGCGGCCGGCGAGCTCGGCGCGCGGGTGACCTCGTTGACGATCTCGCCAGCCCAGCAGGTGCTCGCTCGAGAGAGGATCCGGTCAGCCGGCCTGGAGGACCTCGCGACGGTCGAGCTCCGCGACTACCGCGAGATCGACGGCCAGTACGACGCGATCGTTTCGATCGAGATGATCGAGGCCGTCGGTCACGACTTCCTTCCGACCTACTTCGCCGCCTGCGACCGGGCGCTCAAGCAGGGCGGCCGGATGAGCCTCCAGTCGATCACGTTCGCGGACGCCGACTACGACGCTCAGCGCCGGAGCGCGAACTGGATCCAGACGTACATCTTTCCCGGCGGGCTGCTGCCGTCACTCGCGGTGATCGAACAGGCGACGGCCGGCACCCGCCTCCTGGTCACCGGCGTCCAGGACGTTGCCTCGTCGTATGCCCGGACGCTGGCGACCTGGCGGGCGAACTTCCTCGGCCGGCTCGACGAGGTCCGTGCCCAGGGCTTCGACGAGCGCTTCATCCGGATGTGGGAGTACTACCTCGCGATCAGCGAGGCCGGCTTCGCGACCGGGATCACCCAGGTCCAGCAGATCGTGCTCGAGAAGAAGCGC
>JBKJOK010000153.1:0-7425 GCA_046595595.1 Candidatus Limnocylindrales bacterium | reverse complement strand
GCAGCCGGCGATCTTCGCCCTCCTCGCCGCCGCCGGCCTGTTCGTTCTCGTCGTCCACGACCTGCTGCCGACGGGCGCGCTCGGGACCGCCAAGTTCGTCCTCGAGGGCAGCGTCGCTGTGACCTTCGCGACCCTGCTCGTCGTGCTCACCGGTCGCGATCAGAGTCCGTTCTTCTTCACGTTCCCGTTGATCGTCGGCGGGGCAGCCCTCGTGGTCAGTCCACGGGTCACGTTCGGCCTGGCCGCGGCCGCCTGCATCGCCTACCTGTTCGCGATCGCCCCGCCGGGCTCGGGCGGCTTGCCGCCGCGGACGGTCGCGATCGTGGGAATCAACGTGACGGCTCTGATCCTGCTGGCCTACGTCGCGATGGTCATTGCCCGCGAGCAGCGCCGAGCCCGCGATGCGGCGATCCGGCTGTCGACGATCGATCCGCTGACCGGGCTCTTCAACCGGACCTTCTTCTTCGCCGCGGTCGAGCGCGAGATCGCCCGGAGCGCCCGATCCGGCCGCGGGTTCTGCCTGCTGATGATGGATCTCGACGAGCTGAAGTTGATCAACGACCGGCACGGCCACTTCTTCGGCGATCGGGTCCTGCGCGGCGTCGGCGAGGTGATCCGGTCGGGAGGCCGGCGGATCGACACGTCGGCCCGCTACGGCGGCGACGAGTTCGTCGTGCTCCTGCCCGAGACGGACTCGACCGGGGCGTACGTCCTGGCGGAGAAGATCCGACTCGGCGTCGCAGACCTCCGGGTGGACGTGGCCGGCAGCATGATCCAGCCGTCGGTCTCGATCGGGGTCGTGAGCTATCCGGAGGACGGTCGGACGAGCGACGAGCTGATGATCACGGCCGACGCCTCGATGTACCACTCGAAGCGGGCCGGCAAGAACCGGGTGACCGGCGTGCCGGTCATGGACGCCGGGGCGGTCGGCCGGTCGGCGGACGACGACCCGACGGGCTCGCCCGAGCCCCCGGGTCCGCCACACGAGCGGACAGTTGCCGTCCGCGAGCCCGCCGACAAGTCGGTGTAGGATCGGCCGCATGGCCGATCATGAGCAGGGGCGTGCCCCGGACGACCTCGCCCCGCGGGGATTCGCGACTCGCGCGATCCGGGCGGCCCACCGCCTGCCGGTCGTCGATCAGCCGCCGACGTCGGTCCCGATCTACCAGACCGTGACCTTCACCTCGGCCGACGCCGAGGAGCTCGGCGCCGTCGCCAACCGCGAGATCCCGGGCTACGCCTACGGGCGGCTCGACAACCCGACGGTCGTCGCGTTCGCCGCGGCCGTCGCCGAGCTCGAGGGGGCCGAGGCTGCGTTCGCGTTCGCCTCCGGGATGGGCGCGATCCACGCCGCCCTCGGGACGCTCCTGTCGGCCGGCGACCGAGTCGTGGCCACGGCGGCCTCGTACGGCACGACACGGGCCCAGCTGACCGGGGTCTTCGGCCGGCTCGGCGTGACGACGACCTTCGTCGACGTGACGGATCTCGCGGCCGTCGAGGCTGCCCTCGCCGCGGCCCCGACCCGGGTCCTGTACGCCGAGACGATCGCCAATCCGACGATCGTCGTCGCCGACCACGTGGCCCTCGCCGACCTCGCCCATCGCCACGGGGCGAGCTACGTCGTCGACAACACTTTCGCCTCGCCGTACCTGTGCCGGCCGGTGGAGCTGGGGGCCGACCTGGTCGTCGAGTCCGCCACCAAGTTCCTGTCCGGCCACAGCGACGTGATGGCCGGCATCGTGGCCGGCCCGACGAGTCTCGTTCACCGCGTTCGCGACTTCCAGGTCGACACCGGTGCCAGCCTCGACCCTCACGCGGCGTTCCTCGCGATGCGCGGCCTCTCGACGCTCGCCCTCCGAATGGAGCGTCATTCCGCAACGGCGGCCGCGCTCGCGACCTGGCTGGAGGCGCAGCCCGGAATCCGCCGGGTCTGGCACCCGTCCCTCGCCTCGCACCCGCAGGCCGAGGTCGTCAGCCGGGTTCTCGATCACGCCGGCGGCATGCTCGCGTTCGAGCTCGACGGCGGCCGGGCCGCCGGACGAGCGTTCATCGACGCCTTGACGATCCCGGCGCGTACGGCCTCGCTCGGGAGCGTCTTCACGATCGTCGCCCATCCGCCGTCGACGACCCATCGCCAGCTCGACGACGCCGCGCTCGGCGCGGCGGGGATCACCGCCGGCCTGCTCCGCTGCTCGGTCGGGCTCGAGGATCTCGACGACCTCGTGGCCGACTTCGGGCGGGCGCTCGCCGCGGCTCGTGCGGCGGCCCGCGCAACCGCACCCGGTCACGGGGCGTCGAACGGGCGGGTGACGCCGTCATCGGCCCACGAGATCGACCCGACTCCGACGCCGACGCCGACACCCGTCTGACCCTGCGGAGGATCATCCGATCGCCAGCCCCGTGACCGCGTGGGCCGACACGGCCCGGCCGCCTGCGCCCGACGTCTTCGAACGGCTCGGTCGGGCGGTGCTGCGCCTCTTCACCTCGGTCGACTTCGCCGTCGTCCAGATCATCGGCCTGTCGCTCCTGGCCGTGATCGGGATGACGATCAAGCAGTTGCCGACCTTCGCCTTCCGATCGGCCGGCGACTACGCCGCAGCGATCGCCGACCTCCATCGGCGCTACGACGGCGTATTCGGCAAGGGAGTCGTCGACGTGATGGAGCGGCTCCAGCTGTTCCATGTCTTCACGTCGACCTGGTTCACGGTCGGCCTGATCGTCCTCGTGATCTCGATCATCGTGTGCACGCTCGATCGGACGCCTCGCCTATGGCGCCAGTCGAAGGAGATTCGCGTCGTCCAGCCAGATGCGTTCTACGATCCCGAGCTGCCCGATCGGGCGGCCCTGAGCGGGTTGGATGTCGGCGACGCGCGCGCGGCGCTCCGGCGGCAGCGGTTCGCGGTCCGCGAGGCCGACGTCGACGGCGTCCGCTACCTGTACGGCGACCGCCATCGCTGGACGAAGCTGGCGACGCTGCTGAGCCACATGGGCCTGATCCTGTTCCTCGTCGCCGGGGTGGTGACCTGGCAGCTCGGGGACGAGCAGGGTCTCGTCGTGGCAGAGGGGGAGACGCTGACGGTCCAGCCGATCGGTACGCCAAACCTCCTGCTCGTCAAGAACTACCGGTTCGAGGCGCCGGGCCTGCTCGAGACCGGGAGGGCCTCCGACTTCACGACCGACCTCGGGGTCTTCCAGAACGGGGCGGAGATCGCGCGCAAGACGATCCGGGTGAACGACCCGCTGGCGATCGCCGGCTACACGCTCCACGAGAATGGCTTCGGGCCGGCGCCGGAGCTCGTCGTCAGCGATCTCGCCGGCCGGCCGCTCTGGGATGGCCCGGTGGTCATGACCGACCAGGCGGCCGGGTTTCCCTACGGCACCTTTGCGGTGCCGGGCCGTGATCTGGGGTTGGAGCTCCTCCTCCAGCGTCAGGCGGATGGGGTGGGCGTCCTGCTCGTCCTGCCCTACCGGGTGATCGGCACGGCAAGCGATGGCACGGCCGAGCTGCAACGCTACGATCCGATCGCCCTCGCGGTGGGGGAGGCCAGGGTTCCTCCGGGCCAGGACTTCTCGGTCGGCCTCAAGCGGTTCTCGAACTTCGTCATCCTGATTGCCAAGAACGACCCGGGGCAGGGGATCGTGTGGACCGCGTTCGTCCTCCTGATCGTTGGCCTGGCCATCACCTTCTACCTGCCCCGTCGCCGGATCTGGGCGCGCCTCGATCCGAGCGGCGAGCTGCGCCTCGTCGCCCGCTCGGATCGGTATGTCAACGTGGAGCGGGAGTTCGGGCGGCTGCTCGACGATCTGGTGGCAAGGCGCCGGGCGGGTGCGGGTGCCGATGCCGGCCGTCGCGCGCCGGCCGGCTGACCGGCGCCTCCCGACCCGACCCTGATGGCCACGCTCGTCGACCTCCGCGCCGCGGTCCTGCCCAGCGCCCGCTGGCTGGCCGCCGGTCCGGACGTCGCGCCCTCGACCGCCGCGAGCCTGGACCTGGCCTGGGTCCGCCTCCTCCGGGCCGGGTTGCCTGCTTTCGACGCGCTCGATCCGGCGGACGTCGCGATCATGCCCCGGCTCGCCCTCGAGCTCGTCGCCTCGGACGCCGACGGCGGCGTGCCCGGCCTGATCCGCACGTGCGTGGAGGCCCGAATCGGCGGGATCGTGCTCGTCGGTGAGGCGGACGCGGCCGGTGCGCCGACGTTCGAACGCGATCTGGGGCGTCTCGTCGCGGCCGCCGCCGCCGCCGGCCTGCCGGTGCTGGATGCCGGGTCGGCCGACGCGATCGCCGTCGAACGGAGCGCGATCGGCTTCCTCGTCAACCATCGGGCCGAGCTGGAGCGCCAGGCCACGCTGCTCGAGACGCAGCTCGAGCAGGTCGCCCTTGGCGGAGGCGGACCCGAGGGTCTGGCAGCCGCGATTGCCGCCTTTCTCGGCCGCCCGATCGCGATCGAGGGACGGGGTGGTTCGATCCTTGCCGTCCACGCCCCGCCGGACGCGCCCGGGGCGGCGGCCGACGTCACCGCCTACCACCACCGCCGGCGCTCGGCCGCAACCCGGATCGCGTTGCCGATTCCGGGCGATCCCGGAGCCAGCAGCGGCGCCTTGGCCCTGCTCGGGGAGCGCCCGACGAGCGAGCTGGAGCGGGTGGTGACTGCCCGGATCGCCGGCCTCGTCGCGCTCGAGCTCGCCCGCGACGAGGCACTCGGACGGGCCGTCGAGATCGCCCGGCGCGAGCCGCTCCCGGCCGATGGGCCGCCGTGGGTGGTGATCGTCGCCCGACAGGCTCCGCCCGGTGGGTTCGGCGACGGCGCCGAGCCGGATCGCGGCGGTCCGGGTCCTGTGCGGCGAAGCCCGGAGCGGGGCGCGACCGATCGACGAGAGTCCGATGGTCGCGAGGCGCTTCGCCGGGAGACCCTCCGCCGGGAGGCCCTGCGCCGCGAGGTGCGCTCCCTCGCACCGGCCCGCCGCCTCTCGCTCCGGGGCGACGTCCAGAGCGTCGAGCTCCGGATCGTCGCCGCGATCGACGGGTCCGACGCCGATGGCTCGGCGATCGGCGGCCGGATCGCCGAGCTCCTGGGCCGGATCGTCGCGGTTTCGCGGCCGTTCGACGCGAACGTCGGACGGTCGTCCGCGGAGGCCGACGCCCGCGCGACCCTGGAGGCAGCCGAGGCCCTGACCAACCCGCCGACGGTCGCCCGGGCGGACCGTCTTCCCGCCTATCGACTTCTTGGCAACCTGCACAATCTTCCGGATGGAGCGCGGCAGGCGCGAGCCCTGCTCGGGCCGCTCCTGCGCGGTCGCCCGGACGTGCGCCGTGAGCGCCTGGCCACGCTCCGCGCGGTACTCGACCAGCCGGGCCTGGCCGAGGCCGCCGACGCGCTCGGGGTCCATCGCAACACGGTCGCCTACCGCATTCGCCGGATCGAGGAAGCGACGGGCTGGAGGCTCGCCGATCCGGAGCTACGACTTCCGCTCGCGCTGGCGCTCAGACTTGTGCAAGATGAATAACAATTGGTACGCGCCGCAACCTTCACCGGAGCGCACCCGCGTCGTATCCTGACGACGACCCATCGAAGCCTCGCCGAAGTCGTGCGAGTCGCACAAGACTCCTCCACGGGAGTGAGGTCTGCCGTGACGCGCCCACCGGATCCGTCATCGACAGGAGAACCATGAGCGCTCGTCACACGGCCATCGCCGCGATCGCCGATCACCGGATCGCCTCGAACCAGGACTACACCGAGCACGCCGGCGAGGAGATCTACGGCCAGTACGTCTTCCACGAGGTCGCCCAGCGGCAGTACCTCGCCAAGCCGATCTTCCGACGCCTGCGCCGCACGATCGACGGTCTCGAGCCGTTCGACCCGGTGATCGCCGACGCGGTCGCCCACGGGGTCAAGGAGTGGGCGCTGTCCCACGGGGCGACCCACTTCACCCACTGGTTCGTGCCGATGACCGGCTCGACCGCCGAGAAGCACGACTCGTTCCTGACCCCAAACGGCGACGGCGAGACGATCGCCGAGTTCTCCGGCAAGAACCTGCTCCAGGGCGAGCCCGACGCCAGCTCGTTCCCGTCGGGCGGTCTGCGCGCGACCTTCGAGGCACGCGGCTATACCGGGTGGGACGTCACGAGCCCGATCTTCCTGCAGGTCGAGACCAACGGCGTGACGATGACGATCCCGACCGCCTACGTGTCGTTCACCGGCGAGGCGCTCGACTTCAAGATCCCGCTCCTGCGCTCGCAGGAAGCCCTCGGCATCCAGGCGCTGCGTGTCCTGCGCTGGTTCGGCAACAGCACGACCGAGCGCGTCTTCACCAACATCGGGCCCGAGCAGGAATACTTCCTGGTCGATCGTCGGCTCGCCGAGCAGCGGCCGGACCTGCTGCTGACCGGCCGGACCCTGTTCGGGGCACCGTCGCCCAAGGGCCAGGAGCTCGAGGACCAGTACTTCGGCCCGATCCGCGAGCGGATCCTGGCATTCATGATGGACCTGGACCGTGAGCTGTGGCGCCTCGGCATCCCGGCCAAGACGCGTCACAACGAGGTCGCCCCAGCCCAGTTCGAATTGGCCTCGGTGTATGAACCGACCTCGGTCGGCTCGGACCACAACATGGTGGTCATGAGCCTGATGCGCCGGATCGCGTCACAGCACGGCCTGATGTTCCTGGTCCACGAGAAGCCGTTTGCCGGGATCAACGGCTCGGGCAAGCACAACAACTGGTCGATGGCCACGGACGACGGGGAGAACCTGCTCGATCCCGGCAACGATCCGCACGCCAACGCCCAGTTCCTGGCCTTCCTGGTGGCGGTCATCCGGGGCGTCAACGAGCACGCCGACCTGCTTCGAGCGAGCATCGCCGACGCCGGCAACGATCATCGCCTGGGTGCCAATGAGGCCCCGCCGGCGATCATGTCGGTCTTCCTCGGTGCCCAGCTGGTGGACGTCATCGAGCAGGTCGAGCGGGGACCCGCGGCGGCGTCCAAGAAGGGCGGCGACCTGGGGCTCGGGGCGAAATCGCTGCCGGTCCTGGCCAAGGACGCCACGGACCGCAACCGGACGTCGCCGTTCGCGTTCACCGGCAACAAGTTCGAGTTCCGGGCGGTCGGATCGTCCGCCCCGATCTACTGGCCGCAGACGGTCCTTAACACGGCCGTCGCCGATTCGCTCGAGCAGCTGGCCGACGAGCTTGAGAAACTCAAGCCCGGCGACTTCACCCGCCTGACCACGATCCTGTCGCGGATCGTGAAGGACCACAAGGGTGTCCTGTTCGAGGGCAACGGCTACTCCGAGGAGTGGCACGCCGAGGCCGCCCGGCGCAAGCTGCCGAACAACCGCACCACGGTCGATGCCCTGCCGGCGCTGACCACGAAGGCCGCGAAGACGCTCTTCTCGAACTTTGGCGTGCTCTCCGAGCGGGAACTCGCGTCGC
>JBKJOK010000140.1:0-2504 GCA_046595595.1 Candidatus Limnocylindrales bacterium | reverse complement strand
TTCCTCGAGGACGAACGCGACGCGTGGCGGCCGTACGAGGTCCTGGCCGAATTGACCGACGACGAGCTCGAGCGGCCGATCGAGGCGGCCCACGGCTGGTCCGGCCGGGACCTGATGGGCCATCTCCTGACCTGGCAGCTCCTGTCGCTCGACGTGGCCAAGGAGCTGGCCCTCGGCGAGGGCTCGCCGTCGCGGATCCGAGCCGAGGCCGACTGGGACGCCAAGGGCGGCGACGTCGTCAATGCCGAGGCCGAGGCCGATTGGCGCTCGAAGCTGATCGGCGAGGTCCGCGACGAGTTCGCGCGGGTCGCGGGCGAGCTGCGCGGGTTCCTGACGGTGGTGCCCGAGACGCGCTGGGTGAAGAACGCGGAGCAGCAACGGTTCTTCTACGAGGAGACGATCGAGCACTACGACGACCACAAGGCCGACCTGGCCGCGATCCTGGCGGCCGCGGGACGCGGATGACCGACGACGCGGGCGTCGGGCCGAGTGAGGGGCCCGGCGACGAGCCGTTGCCGGACCTCACGATCGCCGAGGTCCTGGCCGCCGCCGCGGAGGACCTCGTCGGGGTCGCGGCCGCCTCGCCGGCGAACGCGACGACGTGGTCGGTCGGGCCGACGCCGTTCGCCGTCCTGACCGGCGAGCTCGCCGAGTTCCGGCTCGATCCGCTCGTCGTCGCGGCCGCACTCCGGACGCCCGATACCGCACCGTCGCCACGCGGCCACGACTGGGTCGCGTTCGCGCCGGCCCTCCTCGACGACGCGGCGATCGACCGGGCCGAGGCGTGGTTCCTCAGCGCCCATCGCCGGCTCACGCCCAAGCGCGTCGACTGACCCCGGCGCCGCCGGCCAGGAATCGAACGACGCCGTCCGGATCGGACGGCGTCGGTGTCCGTCGGGCGCGGAGAGCCGCGCCACGGCCGGGCCGGTCAGGCCTTGGCGGGCGTCTCCGCGGGTGCCTCGGCGACCGCGTACTGGGCCAGCCCGAACTGGGCCTCGAGGGCTTCCATCGGTCGGGCGCCGGCCACGCCCATCGGCTGCTGGCCGGGGCGGAAGAAGGCGATCGTCGGGATGCTCATGATGTTGAAGGCCTGCGAGATCCGGGGGTTGGCGTCGACATCGACCTTGACGACATCGACCGATCCCTCGTACTTCGCGGCGATCTTCTCCATCTCCGGGGCGACGATCTTGCACGGGCCGCACCAGGTGGCCCAGAAGTCGACGACGACGGGCTTGTCGTTCTTGAGGACGAGCTGCTCGAACGTGTCGTCCGTGGCGTGCTGGATGGACATATGGGGTTCCTTTCTGCCCGCGGGATCCGCGCGGGTGCGGCTACGGACGAACCGGGTCAGGCGCCCTGGCCCGCGAGACTCTGAATGAGGCGATACGCCTCGAGGACGCGCACGTCGCTGAGGCGGTAGAAGACCGTCGACCCATCGCGCCGGCTCTGGACGAGCCCGGCGCTCCGGAGGACGGCGAGGTGCTGGCTCATGTTCGGCACCTGGCAGCCCACCTTCGTCGACAGGTCGCTCACGGAGAGTTCACCGCTCGACAGCGACTCCAGGACGCATAGGCGCTTCGGGTCGGCGAGGGCCCGGCCGACCGCGGCGTAGCGCTGCCGGTCGAACTCGCTGGAGGTGGGGGTGGGGCTGATGTCCAACATCGGGTCCGATCATGTCACTGTTTGCGCAAACACGCAAGTCAGCTCGATGACTGATCCCCATTCCAACCTCGTTGCCCGCGCGCTGATGGATGGGCGAGCCCCGTCCATCACATTGCCAGGTTGTCTGACCCATCGGAGTCCGGTTGCGTCAGCGGCGTGGCCCTCGGGTGCTGATCAACCTCGCTGATCGAATGGGCGCTCGGCGCGCTCGGCCAGCAGCCATCTGGACGCCACGGTGTCGGCATCGGTGGGCCGCCCAGCATGCTCGAGGTCGAGCTGATCAACGTCCCTGATCAACGACCCCTGGACGCGTCCGTCTCGCCCCGGCTCCGACGCGCACACAGGCAATGGGATGTCGGCGCTCGGCTGCCATACTCGGGCCGATGACGACCGCGGATCGCCTCGTGGGCCTGGACGAGATTCTCGCCGCCCGCGAGCGGATCGCCGGCCGCGTCCACCGGACCCCGCTCCTGTCGAACGCCACGGCCGCCCGGTTCGTGCGTGACGCCGGTGGCCCGCGGCTCGCCGACGGCCGGCTCTACGTGAAGGCGGAGCACCTCCAGAAGACGGGGTCCTTCAAGGCCCGCGGGATGACCAACCGGATCATGACCCTCGACGCCGAGCAGCGGGCGCGCGGGGCGATCACGATGTCGGCCGGCAACGCCGGGCAGGCGTACGCATGGGCAGGGCGCGAGGCGGGCGTGCCGATGACGGTCGTGATGGCGGTGACCGCCAACCCGACGAAGGTCCAGGCCTGTCGCGACTACGGCGCGGAGGTCGTCCTTGCAGGGGCCCACGTCGGCGAGGGACTCCTGGCCGCCGAGCGGATCCGGGCGGAACGC
>JBKJOK010000013.1:0-7122 GCA_046595595.1 Candidatus Limnocylindrales bacterium | reverse complement strand
TGATCATCCTGCCGGCCGGCATCATCGCGATCCTGTTCGCCCTGTACCTGGCCCGCGACGTCCTGTCGCGCGACACCGGGACCAAGGCGATGGAAGACGTCGCCGGTACGATCTTCGAAGGCGCGGTCGCCTTCATCCGGCGGCAATACACCACGATCGCCATCCTCGCCCTCGTCGGTGCCGTCATCATCGGTGCCGTCATCACGCTGTTCGAGACGAAGGAAGTGGCCGAGACTGACGTCTTCGGCCTCGCCCTCGGCTGGCGGACCGCCCTGGCCTTCCTGGTCGGCGCCGCATGCTCGATGGCGTCGGGCATCATCGGCATGTACATCAGCGTCAAGGCCAACGTCCGGACCGCCGCTGCGGCCCGGCGGAGCCTCGTCGAAGCGGTCCAGGTCGCGATGCGCGGCGGAGCCGTCTCGGGCTTCCTCGTCGTCGCCCTGTCGCTGCTCGGCGTCTATGGGATCTTCAGCCTCTTCGGCGGTCTCGGCGGTGGTCAGGCCACGAAGGACGCCCCGTTCCTGATCGTCGGCTTCGGCTTCGGCGCCTCGTTCGTCGCCCTCTTCGCCCAGCTCGGCGGCGGGATCTACACGAAGGCCGCCGACGTCGGCTCGGATCTCGTCGGCAAGGTCGAGAAGGGCATTCCGGAGGACGATCCGCGCAACGCCGGCGTCGTCGCGGATCTCGTGGGCGACAACGTCGGCGACTGCGCCGGCCGCGGCGCCGACCTGTTCGAGTCGACCGCCGCCGAGAACATCGGGGCGATGATCCTGGGCGTCGGTGTCTACACGATCGCCCTTGCCGCCGGCTGGCCGAACCCGGCCGCCTGGATCTTCTTTCCGCTCGTGATCCGCGCCTTCGGGCTCCTGTCGACGATCGTGGCGATCTTCTTCGTTCGCGGCAAGGAAGACGAGAACCCGATGAACATGCTGAACCGCGGCTACTGGGTCACGACGATCCTGTCCGTGGCGGCCCTGTTCCTGACGACGAACGTCATGCTCCAGACCAACGGCAACGCCCCGTCCGGGCTGCCGGTCTGGCTCTACTTCTTCGGGGCCGGCGTCGTCGGCCTCGCGACCAGCGTCGCCTTCGTCTACATCACCCAGTTCTACACGGCAGGCGGGTATCGCCCGGTCCGCGAGATCGCCGAAGCTTCGAAGACCGGCCCGGCGACGAACATCATCTCGGGCACGGCCGTCGGCTACGAGACGACGTTCGTCACCGCGATCACGATCGGCATCGCCCTCTTCGCCAGCCACTGGCTCGGATCGCAGGCCGGGATCGTCAATGCCGATGGCAAGGACGTCGGCGGGATCTTCGGGACTGCCGTCGCAACGATGGCGATGCTCATGACCACCGCTTACATCCTGGCGATGGACACGTTCGGCCCGATCACCGACAACGCCGGCGGGATTGCCGAGTTCAGCCGGGCCGAGGCCGGCGCGCGCGAGATCACCGATCGCCTCGACGCGGTCGGGAACACGACGAAGGCCCTGACGAAGGGCTACGCGATCGCGTCGGCGTCGCTCGCCGCGTTCCTGCTCTTCAGCGCCTACATCGACAAGGTCAACCTCATCCAGGCCCGGCGGATCCTTGCCGACGTGCCCGGCGCGGCGCTGATCGAGTCGGTCAACCTGGCCAACGTCAACGTCTTCATCGCCGCCCTGATCGGCGCGATGCTCGTCTACTTCTTCAGCTCCCTCGCGATCCGCGCGGTCGGCAAGACGGCCCAGTCGATCATCGTCGAGGTCCGTCGCCAGTTCCGGGAGATGCCCGGGATCATGGATTACACCCAGCGCCCGGACTACGCCCGGGTCGTCGACATCACGACCAAGGCCGCCCTCCGCGAGATGATCGCGCCGGGCCTCGTCGCGGTCGCGACGCCGATCGTCGTCGGGCTCCTGCTCGGCGCCGAGGCGGTCGCCGGCATGCTGATGGTCGGCACGATCTCGGGCGTGATGCTCGCGACCGTCCTGAACAACGGCGGCGGGGCGTGGGACAACGCCAAGAAGTACATCGAGTCGGGGAATCTCAAGGACGACGACGGCAACGTCCTCGGCAAGGGCTCGGATGCCCACGCTGCGGCTGTCGTCGGTGACACGGTCGGCGATCCGTTCAAGGACACCGCCGGCCCGTCGCTCCACGTCCTCGTGAAGCTCCTGGCGACCATCACGTTGGTTCTGGCGCCGCTCTTCATCCGCTGACTGCAGCGGCCCACTCGTCGGCAGGTGCGGCAGCCGTTGTCAGGGACACTTATCGAATGGACACACTCCTCGCCGCGATCATCATGGGCATCGTCCAGGGGCTCACCGAGTTCCTGCCGGTGTCCTCGAGCGGACACCTGATCATCGTCCCGTACCTGCTCGGCATCACGGATCCGTTCATCACCTCGCTCGAGTTCAGCGTGATCCTCCACGTCGGGACACTCGCTGCGCTCCTGCTCTACTTCCGATCGGATTGGCTGCGCCTGGTGCCGGCCTTCCTGACCCTCCTCCGCGACCGATCCCTGGCCGGCGATCCGGACCGACGCCTGGCCGCGCTCCTGGCCATCGCCACGGTTCCGGCCCTCGTCCTCGGGTTCCTGCTCAACGACGTTGCGGAATTGATCCGAAACGTCGGGCTCGTCGCGGTCATGCTCGTCGTCGGCGGCGCGATCCTGTGGCTGGCGGAGCGGGCCGGCAGCCGTCGCAGGGTGGCGCTCGACCTGTCGTTCGGCCAGGCTCTCGCGATCGGCGGCGCCCAGGCGATCGCCCTCGTCCCGGGCATCAGCCGATCGGGCATCTCGATTTCGGCCGGCCTCTTCGCCGGGCTGCAACGCGACGAGGCGGCCCGCTTCAGCTTCCTGATGGCGACTCCGATCACCGCCGCCGCTGCGGCCTACGAGCTGCTGAAGGTCGCCCGGGGCGAGAGCATCGCCTTCCAGGTCGGGCCGATGGCCGCCGGGCTCGTCGCATCGTTCGTCTTCGGGCTCCTCGCGATCACGGTCCTGATCCGTCTCCTCCGGACGCGCTCGACCGACGTGTTCGTGGTCTACCGGGTCATCCTCGCGGCCGCGGTCCTCGTGACGTGGCTGAACCTGCGCTGACTGGGCGGCGTCGGACGCCGTCCCGGCGCTGATCACCACCGATGGAGGTCATGAAGCAGCTCCGCCATCGCGCGATCCGCGACCTCGTCGCGTCCCGCCCGATCCGGACCCAGCAGGAACTTGCCGCGGCCCTCCGCGAGCGCGGATTCCGGACCACCCAGGCGACGATGTCGCGCGACGTGGCCGAGCTGGGCCTCGTCAAATCGGCCCGCGAGGGCGCCCATGTGTACGCGCTGCCGAAGCGCCTGATCGAGGCCGAGTCGTCGGGCGAGGATCGGCTCCGGGCACTGCTCGCCGATCTGCCGGTCGAGGTTCGCGAGGCGGGCCTGCTGCTCGTCGTCAAGACGCTGCCCGGCTCGGCCCACGCGATCGCCGCCGCGCTGGACCGGGCGCGCTGGCCCGAGGTCGCGGGCTCCATCGCCGGCGACGACACGGTCTTCGTGGCGTGCCTCGACCGGACCGCCCTGCGCCGGGTCGCCGCCCGCCTGCGCGAGTACGCGGGCTGACGCTCGCGGCGGGCGTTCTGCTTTTGACACCGCACACCCCTCGCGCTACCCTTTCGGCCGGTCGAACTTCAGGCGCGGCGACTGGTGCGCAGCCTGAAGTTCTTTCGTTATCAGAACCCTCCCGACCTGGGCCCGTGCCCTCGTCACCCGCCGTCTGGGGGCGCCGACCCGATGCAGAACAAGCCCACCTACCTGTCCAGGGAGGGCCTCGACAAGCTCCGCGCGGAGCTCGCCGAGATGACCTCGGTCAAGCGGCCCGAGGTCGCCCAGCGGATCCACGACGCCAAGGAGCACGGCGATCTCAGCGAGAACGCCGAGTACGAGGACGCCAAGAACGAGCAGGCGTTCGTCGAGGGCCGGATCCAGACCCTCCAGGCGCTGATCAAGAACGCGACGATCATCGACGAGAACCACTCGACCGAGCACGTCCAGATCGGCTCGACCGTGAAGGTCTCGAGCGACGACGGCGAGGAGTCGTTCACGATCGTCGGCTCGACCGAGGCGAAGCCGACCGAGGGTCGGATCAGCAACGAGAGCCCCGTCGGTCGAGCGCTGCTCGGCAAGAAGAAGGGCGAGAAGGTCGTCGTCAAGGTTCCGGCAGGCGACTTCACCTACAAGGTCATCGGCATCAGCTGAATTTCGGAGGGGCAACCTCCACGATGAGCCAGCAACCGCTCTCGGAGGTCTCAGGCGGAGCTCCGCGACGCCATGAGCCCGACGATTGGGCTGACGAGCTGGCGGCGAGCGTCAGCGGACCGCAGGTCGTCAACGATAGCAAGACGCCGTCGGGGACGGTCCATGTCGGCTCGCTCCGCGGACCGGTCATCCTCGACACGATCTGGCGGGCGCTCCGTGCCCGGGGCGTCGAGGCGCAGCTCCTGTACGGCGTGGACGACCTCGACCCGATGGACGCCCAGGCTCTCCTGACCCCCGACGCGATCGACCGCGAGATGGGCCGGCCGCTCGCCCACGTCCCGGACCCCTTCGGCGACTGTCACGAGAGCTACGCCCGCCACTTCGCCGGGATCTTCATCGAGACGTTCCGGGGCCTCGGCATCGTGCCCGAGCGCTACTACTGGATGAGCGACATCTACCCGACCGGCGACATGGACGGCTACATCCGGACCGCGCTCGATCGGGCCCAGGTCGTCCGCGACATCTACCGCCGCGTCGCCAACGTTCAGCACTCCGATGCGTGGCACCCGATCAATGTCATTTGCGAGAGCTGCGGCAAGATCGGGACCACGATCGTCACCAAGTGGGACGGCGAGCGGGTGTTCTACGAGTGCCGCGAGGCCCTCGTCGAGTGGGCCCGCGGCTGCGGCCACTCGGGCTGGGTCACGCCGTTCGGCGGCCGGGCCAAGCTCCCGTGGAACCTCGAGTGGGCCGCCCAGTGGTCGCTGTTCGGGGTGACGATCGAGCCATGCGGCAAGGACCTCTCGACCGCGGGCGGGTCCCGTGACCGGTCCGACGCGATCGCCCGCGAGGTCTTCGAGCGCGAGCCACCGCTCAACGTCCCGTACGAGTTCATCAACATCGGTGGCAAGAAGATGTCGACGTCCAAGGGCCGCGGCGCCGCTGCCCACGAGATCGTCGAGGTCATCCCGCCCGAGCAGCTCCGCTTCTTCTTCCTGCGGCCGAAGCCGAACAGCGCCGTCGATTTCGAGCCGAACCAGACCGACGCGGTGCCACGCCTGTTCGACGAGTTCGACCGGTTTGCCGCGGCCACGGCCGGCCGGCCCGTCCGGGGCGAGATCGCTCCGGGCTACGAGGGGACGTTCCGATATGCGCTCCTGGACCGGGACGCGGACGTGGCGGCGGATGCGGCGCTGTTCCGGCCGGCGTTCTCGCACCTTGCCCTGCTCCTCCAGATCCCGGGCGTGAGCGTGGCGGCCCGTGTCGAGGCCGAGAAGGGAAGTGCCCTCACCGAGCGGGAGACCGCGATCCTCGACGAGCGCGCTCGGGCCGCGAGGAACTGGCTCGCGGCGTACGCGCCCGAGCGGGCTGTCGTGGCCGTCCGCGACACGCTGCCGGCAGACGCGGTCGCGGCCCTCGATGACGAGCAGCGCCGATACCTCGGCGCGCTCGGCGACGCGGCGCTGTCCGCGGCTGCGCCGCCAGCGTCGGGCGAGGCGTGGCAGGACCTGATCTTCGCGATCGCCGCTGACGCTGGGCTGCCGAACGGGCGCGCCTTTGCTGCGCTCTATGCCGCGTTCCTGGGTCGGGCGAACGGCCCGCGCGCCGGCTGGCTCCTTGCCTCGCTCGACCCGACGTTCGTCACCGAACGCCTCCGGGCGGCGGCCGCGCCGGGAGTGGCGGCATGAGCGTCGGACTCCAGCGGCTGCGCGAGGACGCCGACACGATCCGGCGCGGGGCGGTGGACAAGGGCGAAGACCCGGCGATCGTCGATCGCGCCCTCGAGCTCGACGGGCGCCGCCGGACGCTCCTCGGCGAGGGCGACGCGCTCAAGGCCGAACGGAACGCGGCGAGCAAGCAGGTCGGCGAGGCGATCAAGGGCGGAGCGAAGCCCGACGGCCCCGAGGTCGCGGCGCTCAAGGCCACGTCCGTCGAGGCCGGCCGCAAGATCGAGGCGATCGACGCCGAGCTGAGCGTCGTCGAGGCCGAGGTCGAACAGCTCCTCCTCCGGATCCCCAATCCCGCCGACCCCGAGGTCCCGGTCGGTGGCGAGGAAGCGAACGTCACGGTCCGGACCTGGGGCGAGCTCCTGCCGGCCGAGCAGCCGCTCGAGAGCGAGACCGGCGCCGACGCGCCCGTCGCGGGCGCGACCTGGCGGCGCAAGCCGCACTGGGAGATCGGGGCCGCCCTCGACATCATCGACAACCCCCGCGGCGCGAAGATCGCCGGCTCCGGCTTCCCCGTCTACAAGGGTGCCGGATCGGCCCTCCAGCGCGGCCTGATCAACTGGTTCCTCGACGTCCACACCCGCGAGAACGGGATGACGGAGGTCTGGCCGCCGGCCGTCGTGAACACCGCGTCGGCGATCGGCACCGGCCAGATTCCCGACAAGGAAGACCAGATGTACGTCGTGACCCGCGACGACCTGTACCTGATCCCGACGTCCGAGGTCCCGGTCACGAACCTCCACCGCGACGAGATCCTCGACGTCGCCGAGCTGCCCATCCGCTACGCCGCCTACTCGCCGTGCTTCCGGCGCGAGGCCGGCGCGGCCGGCAAGGACACCCGCGGGATCCTCCGGGTTCACCAGTTCGACAAGGTCGAGATGGTCTTCTTCGAGAAGCCCGAGGACTCGAACGCCGCCCTCGAGTGGTTGGTCGAGCGGGCCGAGATCCTCCTCCAGCGCCTCGGCCTCGCCTATCGCGTCCTGCTCATGGCTACCCGCGACATGGGCTTCGTCCAGGCGAAGAAGTACGACCTCGAGGTCTGGTCACCCGGCGTCGAGGCCTGGCTCGAGGTGAGCTCGTGCTCGAACTTCCGCGACTACCAGGCCCGCCGGATGGCGATCCGTTACCGGCCCGAGCCGGGCGCCAAGCCGGAGCTCGTCCACACCCT
>JBKJOK010000178.1:0-2290 GCA_046595595.1 Candidatus Limnocylindrales bacterium | reverse complement strand
CCACGCGCAACGTCGCTGAACGAGGTCGTCAGCGGCGAGAGCCCGAGGCGGATCGAGTCGGGCGCGCGGAAGTCGGGAACGACGCCGGCGGCGATCATCTGGCTGGTCAACTCGCGGGCGTCGCGGCGACGGACGGACACGTGCGATCCGCGACGCGCGGCCTCGCGCGGGCTGCCGAGGGTGAACCCGCGCGGCGCGAGCCAGGCATCGTGGAGGGCGATCGCGTACTCGGTCAGGGCGATGCCCTTGGCGCGGATGGCGTCGATCCCGGCTTCGGCCGAGAGGCGGATCCCCTCTTCGGCCGCCGCTAGGCCGAGAACCCCCGGCGTCCCGGTCAGCCAGCCGACGATTCCGGGCGCCGGCGTGAACCCCTGGCCCATCTCGAACTGATCGGCCTGCCCGAACCAGCCCTGGATCGGGTTGCGCAAGGCCGCTTGGAGGTCGCGCCGAATGTAGAGGTAGGCAGGTGCTCCCGGTCCGCCGTTCAGGTACTTGTACGTGCAGCCGACGGCAAGGTCGACGCCGTGGCGGGCGAGGTCCACCGGGATCGCTCCGGCGGAGTGGGAGAGGTCCCACAGGACGAGCGCGCCGGCGTCGTGAGCGCGGGTGGTGATCGCGACGAGGTCGGCGATCGCGGCCGAGCGATAGTTGACGTGGCTCAGGGTGACGAGGGCCACGTCGCCGTCATGAGCCGCCAGCGCCGACTCGACGTCGGCGAGCGTCGGGCCGTCGATCGGCTCGGGGTCGAGCCAGGCGATCTCGCGATCGCGGTCACGGGCGAGGCCGTCGAGGACGTAGCGATCGGTCGGGAAATTGGCCCGGTCGGTGACGATGAACCGGCGGCCGGGTCGGGCGTCGAGCGCGGCGCTCGCCAGGCGGAAGAAGTTGACGGTGGTCGAGTCGCAGATCGCGACCTCGTCGGCCTCGGCTCCGAGCAGCTCCGTGCCGAGCAGATCGCCGACCCGGCGCGGGGCGGTCAGCCACTCGTCCCAGCCCCGGATCAGCCGGCCCGCCCATTCCTCAGCCGCGACTCGGGCGAGGCGTTCGAGGGCGGCCAGCGGCGGCCGGCCGAGCGAGTTGCCGTCGAGATAGACGATGCGCGGGTCGGGGATCACGAAACGCCGCCGGAAGGGCTCCAGCGGATCGGCCGCGTCCAGCGTCGCCGGGTCAGTGGTCGCGAGCTGGTCCGCCTCGAGGGTCACTCGCGGAGTCTAGTCGGGGAGCCGTTGCCCGTCGGGGAGCCGTTGCCCGACTGCATGCTACGCTCGCCGGGAACCACCGCTGAGGGATCGCATGACCAGCATCGTTGACGCGTCGCAGTACCTGTTCACCTCGGAATCGGTGACCGAGGGCCACCCCGACAAGATGTGCGATCAGATCTCGGACGCCATCCTCGACGCGATCATCCGCGACGATCCGTACGCCCGCGTCGCCTGCGAGACGGCGACCACGACGGGCCTTGTCATGGTCCTCGGCGAGATCACGACGGACACCTACATCGACTTCCAGACGATCGTCCGCGAGACCGTCCGCGATATCGGCTATACGAAGGCCGAGTACGGCTTCGACTACCAGACGTGCGGCACGCTCGTCTCGGTCAAGGGCCAGTCGCCGGACATCGCCCAGGGCGTGAACGCCGCCCTCGAGGTTCGCGACGACGCGGCCGCCAACGAGCTCGGCGCCGGCGACCAGGGAATGATGTTCGGCTTCGCCTGCCGCGAGACGCCCGAGCTGATGCCGCTCCCGATCGCCCTTGCCCACCGGATGGCTCGCCGCCTCGCCGAGGTCCGCAAGTCGGGCCAGCTGCCCTACCTCCGGCCCGACGGCAAGACCCAGGTCACCGTCGAATACGAGCGCGGTGTCGCGAAGCGGGTCCGGACGGTCGTCGTGTCGGCCCAGCACGACCCGGACGTCCGGACCGAGCGGCTCCGCAACGAGATCGTCGAGGCGGTGATCCTGCCGACGATCCCGACCGAGCTGCGTGACACCGACCCGGTCATGCACGTCAACCCGACCGGGCGATTCGTGACCGGCGGGCCGATGGGCGACGCCGGCCTGACCGGTCGCAAGATCATCGTCGACAGCTACGGCGGGATGGCGCGCCACGGTGGGGGAGCGTTCAGTGGCAAGGATCCGACGAAGGTCGACCGCTCGGCGGCCTACGCCGCGCGGTGGGTCGCGAAGAACGTCGTGGCCGCCGGACTGGCCGACCGGTTCGAGGTCGAGATCGCGTACGGCATCGGGATCGCCCGGCCCATCTCGTTCTCGGTCGAATCGTTCGGGACCGGGA
>JBKJOK010000134.1:0-4426 GCA_046595595.1 Candidatus Limnocylindrales bacterium | reverse complement strand
CAACCCAAGCTCGCCCCAGCTGAACAAGCGGACCACGCTCAAGGACGCGTTGTCGATGATGCTCGACGCCGACGTCCAGACCGGGATCGTGGTCGACCGAACCGGGGCCGTCCAGGGCCTCCTGTCGATCGACACGATCGCCGAGAAGATGCGCGAGGGCGAGCACGCGGCGCCGCTCGACCAGGCCGCCGACGAGGACGACGGCACAGCACCCGACGAGCCGGACCCCGTCCTCGAGTTGGGGGCCTGACATGCTGCCGGGTCAGGAGATCCTCGACTTCGAGTGGATCGCCGGCCACCTCGACAGCATCGGCCTGCGGATCGTCCAGCACCTCCAGCTGACGATCCTTCCGCTCATCCTCGGCGTCATCATCTCGCTCGGCCTCGCGATCTGGGCAGTACGCCAGCCCAGGGTGTACGCACCCGTGACCGCAATCACAGGTCTCCTCTACACGATCCCAAGCCTGGCCGCCTTCGCGGCTCTTCGACCGATCTTCGGGCTGTCGCTCCTGACTGCCCTGGTCCCGCTGACGACGTACACGCTGCTGATCCTCGTCCGGAACTTCGCGGCCGGCTTCAGCGCCGTCCCGGCCGAGATTCTCGAAGCAGCGGAGGGTATGGGCTATACCCGTCGCCAGCGCCTCATCAGGGTCGAGCTGCCGTTGGCGATTCCGCTGATGATCGCCGGGGTTCGATTGGCCAGCGTCACGACGATCGGCCTCGCGACGATCGCATCTGTCCTCGGCGATTCGTTCGGCGGGCTGGGCCAGCTGATCACCGAGGGCATCCAGAACTTCTTCCCGACGAAGTACCTGCTCGGCGCGGCGCTCTCGGTTCTGCTCGCGTTCACGGCAGACTTCCTGTTCGTCCGGTTCGAGCGATTCGTCACGCCGTGGGCGCACGCCAGGGTCGGAGTTCGCTGATGGACGGGATCGTCGCGTTCTTCACCGACCCGGCCAACTGGCAGGGCACCACCGGGATCCCGAACCGGCTCCTCGAGCATCTCCAGATCTCCAGTCTGTCCCTGCTCCTGGCGACGGTGATCTCGCTGCCGATCGGGTTGTTCATCGGCCACACCAACCGGGGTGCGGGGCTGGCCATCAACCTGTCCAACATCGGCCGGGCAATCCCGTCCTACGCGATGATGGTCATCCCGCTTCCATTTGCCCTGTCGCTGGCGCCGATCCTCGGCTACGACCCGGGCTTCGGCCTGACGTTCCTGCCGATCTTCCTGGCCATGACCTTCCTCGCCATTCCGCCGCTGGTCGTGGGGACCTACGCCGGCCTCCGCTCCGTGGACCGCGACCTGATCGAGGCCGGGCGCGGAATGGGCCTCACAGAACGCCAGATCCTGTCCAGGATCGAGCTACCGATCGCGTCGGCGATCATCGTCGGCGGCTTCCGGACCGCGACCCTCCAGGTGATCGCGACAGCAACGATTGGGGCGATCCTCGGTGGCGGTGGGCTCGG
Organism: Candidatus Limnocylindrales bacterium; assembly: GCA_046595595.1. Lineage (GTDB taxonomy): Bacteria > Chloroflexota > Limnocylindria > Limnocylindrales > CSP1-4 > CF-46. Next base: position 2,956 of record JBKJOK010000134.1, on the reverse strand, counting down.
CAGGTTCATCTTCGATGGCATCAGTCAGGGTCAGGCCGGCGAATCGTGGATCTACGTCGGAGCGATCCTCGTCTCGGGCCTGGCGATCGGCGTGGACGTCGTCCTCAGCCTGCTCCAGCAGTGGCTGACGCCACGAGCGCTGCGCAAGCCGCGGTCGACCCCTCGGCGGGCCTACAAGCAGGCGGCCGAGCTGGCCCCGGACGGCGGCGGCGCATCCGTCACCTGACCCCGCATCCGTCGCGGCGAATCGCCCGCCGCGACGGCAGTCGACCTCGCTGGTAAGGTACGCGGGCGATGCCGCGCTCGCGGCGGAAATTGAGGAGGAACCCGACATGCGGACATCCCGCGTGCTGGCGCTCGGACTGACAACGCTGGTGCTCGTTGGCGCCTGTACGACGGGTGGTGGCTCGTCCGCCAATCCGTCCGTCGCCCCGAGCACCGCCACCAGCGGCGCACCGGCCTCGGAAGCGGCCAAGGCTCCGATCAAGATCGGATCCGACGACTTCTACGAGTCCAAGCTCATGGCCGAGATCTACGCCCAGGCGCTCGAGAACGCCGGCTACACGGTCGAGCGCAAGCTGGGCCTCGGCTCCCGACAGGCGCGGATTCCGACGATGGACTCCGGCGAGATCGACCTCGTTCCGGAATACGTCGGCTCCGGCCTCGGCTTCTACGACAAGACCAAGATCGGGAGCGACGGTCAGAAGAATGCCGACGCCCTCCAGGTCGCCGTCAAGTCCAAGGGCCTGACGGTCCTGGGCATCTCGCCCGGCCAGGACTCGAACGCGTTCGTCGTCCGGAAGGACACCGCAGACAGCCTCAAGCTCACCAAGCTGAGCGATCTGGCCGCGGTCCAGGACCAGCTCAAGTGGGGTCTGCCGGCCGACTGCGACACCAACCCCCTGTGCGCCGGCGCGCTCAAGGACTACGGGATCAACTACCCGCCCAAGCAGCGCACGGCGCTCGGCGCGTGCGACGTCCCGATGGCCCAGGCCCTCCAGGGCAAGGCGATCGACCTGGCCGAGCTCTGCTCGACCCAGCCGGCCATCGCCCAGTTCGGGTTCGTCACCCTCATCGACGACAAGGCGACTCAGCCGGCCGAGAACATCGCCCCGATCGTTCGCGACGACTACCTGGCCAAGGTCGACAAGGCCGCCTTCGCGGCGATCCTCGACGCCGTCTCGGCGAAGGTGACCACCGAGCTGCTCACGACGATGGGTGTCTCGGTCGCGGTCGACCAAAAGGACATCAAGGAGGTCGCCAAGACCTTCCTCACCGAGCAGGGCCTCCTCAAGTAGCCCTCAGCGTCCCTTGATCAAGCGAAGCCCGTCTGGTCCCCGGACGGGCTTCGTGGTGCCCGACCGTCGGCGGGCGATCGCGCCGGTCCCATGACGGTCGTCGTCAGCGGTCGCGACCTGACCCTCGCCGAGCTCGTCCGCGTGGCACGCCGCAGCGAGGTGGCGACGCTCGATCCCGCCGCGGCGGAGCGAATGAGCGCGGTCCGGACGATCCTTCGGACCGGTCTCGAGCGCGACGACCCGATCTACGGCGCGAGCACCGCGGTCGGTGTCCTGAAGCGGGTCGAGGTGGATCCGGCCGACGACGGCGGCTACGCGGGCGGGATGCTTGGCCACCACCGGGTCGGGCAGGGTCCGACCGCGCCGCGCGACGTTGTCCGGGCGACGATGCTCCGTCTCGCCAACCACCTCGCGGAGGGATCGCCGGGCGTCCGGCCGCAGATCGCCGAGCGGATCCTGGCCGTCCTGAACGCAGGCGACCTCCCGGAAGTCCGGGCGATCGGCTCCATTGGCCAGGCCGACCTCGCGCCGCTCGCGTCGATCGCGATGGCCATCGTCGACGGGCTCGCCCTGGAGCCCGGCGAAGGCACTGCTCTTCTCGACAACAATGCGTTCGCGACCGGCTGGGCAGCGCTGGCGATCGCCGATGCCGCAACCCTCCTCGACACTCTCGATGTGGCCGGTGCCCTCAGCCTCGAGGGGTTCGCCGCCAACCCGTCGATGCTCCATCCCGCGATCGGCGACGTCCGGCCGTATCCCGGCCTGCGCCGGACGCTCGCCCGGCTGCACGATCTCCTCGCCGGCAGTGGGCTCTGGGAGTCGGGCGCCGCCCGCAACCTCCAGGACCCGCTGTCGTTCCGGAACCTGCCCCAGATCCAGGCCGCCGGCCGCGACGCCCTCGCCCACGTCGAGGCCGTCCTCGCGATCGAACTGAACGCGTCGCAGGGCAATCCGATCGTGGTGCCCGAGGAAGGACGGGTGGTGTCAGTCGCGAACTTCGAGATCCTGCCTTTGGCCGCCGCCCTTGACTACCTCCGGCTCGTCCTGGCCTCGGTCCTGACGACGTCGTCGGAACGGATCGTCAAGTCGCTCGGAGCCCCGTGGTCCGGACTGCCGACCGGTCTCGTGCCCATCGCCGGCACGAACGAGGCCGGCTTGACGTACCTCAGCCTGGCCGCCCAGAGTCTTGCGGTGGAAGCCCGCCTCCTCGCCGCGCCCGTGTCCTTCGAGGTCGTCTCGACCGCCCACGCCGAGGGGATCGAGGACCGGACGACGATGGCCCCGCTGGCGGCCCGCCGGCTGGCCGAGCAGGTCGCCCTCGGTGGGTCGATCGCCGCGATCGAGCTCGCGGTCGGCGCCCAGGCTGCCGAGCTGCGGGGAGTGCGCCACGGGCGCGGAACCGCGCAGGCCGTCGCGTTGGTCCGCGATCGTGTTCCGTTCCTCGGGATGGGCCGGTACGTCCCGGATGTCGCCTCGCTTGCCGATGCTGTCCGGCGCGGGGAGCTGGCGATTGCCACGCGGTCAACGGGGGACATCGATGTCGACCGCGCGTGACCGACCGCCCGAGGAGGCCCAGGAGGACACGTCGTTCGGGCGCGGCCTGCGGGTCCTCCTGACAATCGCGGATCGGGGCGAGATCCGGGCCGACGAGCTGAGCG
>JBKJOK010000125.1:0-4513 GCA_046595595.1 Candidatus Limnocylindrales bacterium | reverse complement strand
CAACCCAAGCTCGCCCCAGCTGAACAAGCGGACCACGCTCAAGGACGCGTTGTCGATGATGCTCGACGCCGACGTCCAGACCGGGATCGTGGTCGACCGAACCGGGGCCGTCCAGGGACTCCTGTCCATCGACTCGATCGCAGACAAGATGCGCGAGGGCGAGCACGCCGTCGGGTTCGATCTGGTCGCCGAGGCACCCGAGGACGTCGAGCCGATCGAGCCAGAGCCGCGAAGCGATTCGGACGCCGTCGCGCCCTCCGTGTCACCGCCCGCCGAAGAGACGGCGCCGGGTGAGGCCGGGGCCTGAGATGCCGCCCGGCACGAAGATCTTCGAGCCCGACTGGGTCATCGATCACCTCGGGCAGATCGGCCAGCGGACGGTCCAGCACCTCCAACTGACCGTGATCCCGCTCCTGCTCGGCATCCTGATCTCACTCGTTCTGGCGATCTGGGCAGTCCGCCAGCCACGCATCTACGGGCTGATCACCGGCCTCACGGGCATCCTCTACACGATCCCGAGCCTGGCCGCGTTCGCACTCCTCATCCCGATCTTCCACCTGTCGCTCCTGACCGCGGTCATCCCGTTGACCACGTACACCCTTCTGATCCTGTTCCGGAGCTTCGCGAACGGCTTCACATCGGTTCCGGCCGAGATCCTGGAGGCGGCCGAGGGGATGGGGTACGCCCGTCGCCAGCGGCTGATCCGGGTCGAGCTCCCGCTCGCGGTGCCGCTGATGATCGCCGGCATCCGCCTGGCGAGCGTGACCACGATCGGCCTGGCCACGATCGCCGGCGTGCTCGGCGACTCCTTCGGCGGCTATGGCCAGCTGATCATCGAGGGCCTCCAGGCTTTCTTCCCGACGAAATTCCTCCTCGGGGCCGCGCTGTCGGTCGTGCTCGCGTTCGCGGCCGACTTCCTGTTCGTGCAGTTCGGGCGGATCATCACCCCGTGGGCCCACGCCAAGGCGGGGGCTCGCTGATGGGCGACATCATTGCGTTCCTCGTGGACCCGGCCAACTGGACGGGCGCGACCGGCATCCCGAACCGGATGGTCGAGCACCTCATCCTCTCAGGCCTGTGCCTCGTGGCTGCCACGCTGATCGCCTTCCCGATCGGGCTGTACATCGGGCACACGAACCGCGGGTCGGCGCTCGCGATCAACTTGACCAACATCGGGCGGGCGGTCCCGTCCCTGGCCCTGATGGTGATCCTGTTGCCGATCACCCTGGCCCTCGCGCCGATCGTCGGCTATGACCCGGGCTTCGGGTTGGTGTTCCTGCCGATCTTCCTGGCGATGGTGTTCCTGGCGATCCCGCCCCTGCTCGTGTCGACCTATGCCGGCCTGCGCTCGGTCGATCGCGACCTGATTGAAGCCGGCCGCGGGATGGGCCTCCAGGAGCGCCAGATCCTCGGCCGGATCGAGCTGCCGATCGCCTCGTCGATCATCGTCGGCGGGTTCCGGACGGCGACACTCCAGGTCATCGCGACCGCGACGATCGGGGCGATCCTCGGCGGAGGCGGGCTCGGGCGATTCATCTACGACGGCATGGCCCAGGGTCAAGCCGGATACCCGTCGATCTACGCTGGGGCGATCCTCGTGGCCGGCCTCGCGATCGTCATCGATCTGGTCCTGGCATGGGTCCAGCGCCGCCTCACTCCGCGTGCCCTGCGAACGCCGCCGCGACGCGGCGTCTCCGGACCGACCTCTGTCGTGGGCGGGCCGGACAGCCAGGCGAGCACGCAGGCGGCCGCAACCTGATCTCACAGCGACGTTCTCGCGAGGCGCTGGTAAGGTACGCGGGCGATGCCGCTCCCCGCGGCAGGTTTGAGGAGGACATCACATGCGGACACCCCGCGTGCTGGCGCTCGGATTGACGACGCTGGTGCTGCTCGGCGCCTGCGGAGGCGGCGGGACCCCTGCCCCGTCGGCCGGCTCGAGCACAGCAGCAAGCAACCCGGCAAGTGCGCCGGCCAGCGCCCCGGCTTCGGAGGCCGCCAAGGCCCCGATCCGGATCGGCTCCGACAACTTCTACGAGTCCAAGCTCATGGGCGAGATCTACGCCCAGGCCCTCGAGAATGCCGGCTACACCGTCGAGCGCAAGTTTGGGCTCGGCTCGCGGCAGCAGCGAATCCCGATCATGGACGCCGGACAGGTCGACCTCGTGCCTGAGTACGTCGGGTCCGGTCTCGGCTTCTACGACCAGACGAAGATCACCGGCGACGGGCAGGGCAATGCGACCGCGCTCCAGGCCGCGGTCACGTCCAAGGGCCTGACCGTCCTCGGCATCACCCCGGGCCAGGACCAGAACGCGTTTGCGGTTCGGCCTGATACGGCAACGAGCCTGGGCCTCGCGAAGCTGAGCGATCTGGCCGCCCACCAGGCCGATCTCAAGTGGGGCCTCCCGGCCGACTGCGACACAAACCCGCTCTGCGCGGGCGCGCTCAAGTTGTATGGACTCACCTACCCGCCGGCCAAGCGCACGGCGCTCGACGCCTGCAGCGTCCCGATGGCCCAGGCCCTCCAGGGCAAGGCGATCGACGTCGCTGAGTTCTGCTCGACCCAGCCGGCCATCGCCCAGTTCGGGTTCGTCCTGCTCGAGGACGACAAGAAGACCCAGCCGGCCGAGAACATCGCCCCGCTCGTGCGGGACGACTACCTCGCCAAGGTCGACGCGGCCGCCTTCAAGGCCATCCTCGACGGGGTGTCCGCGAAGGTCACCACCGAGCTCCTGACCACGATGGGCGTCGCAGTCGACGTGGACCACAAGGACGTGGCCGCCGTGGCCAAGGACTTCCTCACCACCCAGGGTCTGCTCAAGTAGCCCTGGGTTTCCGTTGACTCGAAGCCCGTCCGGTCCCCGGACGGGCTTCTTCGTGCCCTTCGTCCTGCCACACCACCCACGGTCCGCCGCATGACCATCACGCTTACCGGCCACGATCTCGACCGCGACCAGCTCGTGCGGGTCGCCCGGGACGGCGAGGCCGTCGCCCTGGATCCGGGAGCCCGGGCCCGCATGGCCGAGACGCGGTCCGTCGTCGACGGCGCAGTCGCGCGCGGCGCACCCGTCTACGGCACGACAACCGGCGTCGGGGCCCTGAAGAAGGTCGAGGTCGCTGCCGCCGACGCCGCGGGCTACTCGACGTGGATGCTCGCCCACCACCTCGTGGGCCAGGGCCCGGCCGCGCCCGAGGACGTCGTCCGGGCGACGATCATCCGCCTCGCAAACCATCTCGCGGAGGGCTCGCCGGGCGTCCGGCCCGAGCTCGCGGAGCGGCTCGTCGCGGCCCTCAACGGTTCCGAGACGCCGCCCGTCCACGCGATCGGCTCGGTCGGCTCGGCTGATCTCGCGCCCCTCGCCGAGATCGCCACCGCTCTATTCGCCGGCCTGCCCCTGGAGTCGGGCGAGGGAACCGCCCTGCTCGACAACAACGCGTTCGCGACCGGCTGGGCGGCGATCGCCATCGCCGACGCCGCCACGCTGCTCGACACGATGGATGTCGCCGGCGCGCTGAGCCTCGACGGGTTCGCGGCCAATCCATCGATGCTCCACTCACGCATTGGCCAGGTCCGGCCGTATCCCGGGCTGCGGACGACCCTCGCCCGGCTGGGGTCCCTGCTCCACGGCAGCGCCATCCACGAGCCGGGCGTCGCGCGCAACCTCCAGGACCCGCTGACCTTCCGGAACCTGCCCCATATCCAGGGCGCCGCTCGCGATGTCCTGGCCCACGTCGACGGCGTCCTCACGGTCGAGTTGAACGCCAACCAGGGCAATCCGATCGTCGTGCCTGGCGAGGATCGCCTCGTCTCGGTCGCGAACTTCGAGATCCTGCCCCTGGCGGCAGCACTCGACTACCTGCGGGTCGTCCTCGCAACCGCGCTTTCGAGCGCGACCGAGCGGATCGTGAAGTCGATGTACCCGACGTGGACGGGCCTCCCGACGGGCCTCGTTCCGGAGAAGGGCACGACCGAGGCGGGCTTGACGTACCTCAGCCTCGCCGCCCAGAGTCTGGCGGTGGAAGCCCGCCTGCTCGCCCAGCCCGTCTCGTTCGAGCTGGTCTCCACGGCGCACGCCGAAGGCGTCGAGGACCGGACGACGATGGCGCCGCTGGCCGCCCGCCGCCTGGCCGACATGGTGGGGCTCGGCGCGACGATCGTCGCGATCGAGCTGGCCGTCGGCGCCCAGGCGCTCGAGCTGCGCGGCCACCGGCCGGGGGCAGGGACGTCGCGCGCGCTGGCGGCCGTCCGGGATTGCGTCCCGTTCCTGCGGATGGGCGGACAGGTCCCGGACGTCGCGCCGCTGGTGGCCGCGGTCCGGAGCGGACGGCTCGTGTCCGATGTGCTGGCGGCCTCCGCCCTCCCCGTCGCTGCCGAGCTGCCCGGGAGGATCGGCGTTGACGACCGCGCGTGACCGACCGCCCGAGGAGGCCCAGGAGGACACGTCGTTCGGGCGCGGCCTGCGGGTCCTCCTGACAATCGCGGATCGGGGCGAGATCCGGGCCGACGAGCTGAGCG